>CAZMVU010000019.1:0-39490 GCA_964569295.1 uncultured Nitrospirales bacterium | reverse complement strand
AACCGGGGAACACGCCATTCGATCCTTGGGTTGTGGGCGCAGCCCACGTTAGGTGATAAGGATTCCTCCTGAATCTCCCGGATGATGTCGTGATATATCGGCATCCGTAACCTCCGTGCCAAACGGTGAGATGGAGAACTCCACGGCCTTCTTTTTCGCCGGAAGAATGTCTTCCAACTCTTCGAGTTCTGCAACTGTTTGGGCGTAATCAGGGTCTTCCTGCATCTTCTCCCGGATTTCGCGGACTCTGTCTGCCCAAATGTCGCTCATGGTTCTGTCCTCCTCAAAGCAATTGTACAAGCCGGTGTCATCTATTACAACGCATTTGCGGCGACATTGTTGACCCGGACATAGTAACCCCTACCGTGGCAGCCAGACCTTCACGGGGACGGTCTTGCGGCCCCAGTTCACGGCCTGCTTATGCTTCTTGAAGAACAGGTCGATGTGGTTGCCCTGGATGGCGCTGCCCCGATCCTCGACGCGGCCGTAGCCGTAGCCCGGCACATGCATAACGGTGCCGAAGGGGTAATGCCGCGTGTCCGCCGCGATGGTGCCCACGCGCGCTTTCGATCCGTTGGCCGTGATTCCCACCTGTTTGCGTTTGCCCTTGCTCGGTCCGCTGGCGACAACCCGCCGGAGCCGCCAGTTGCGCTTCCAGTTGCAGCATTTGCCGCAGGGGCAGTAGCCCGTGGTGACCATGTCGCGCACAACCATCTGCGCACCGCGAGGCGGTTTGATGTTCGATGCACAGCCGATGCCCGAAACGGTCAGCAGCGCGACAACCACAGTATATAGCGCTGTTCGCAGAATGAGACGCATCATGTGCCCATGATACCGTAGATGACAGCCGTTGCCAACCTCTTATTCATCCCGCTGTGCGCATGGGGCCGCTTCTTCGCGCTGCCGTTTCTCGCGCGCAAAGCGCAGCGCATCCTCTATCGTCCCTTCCGCCTGTTGCAACAGCGGCCGCAGCCGGTCCGCGAGCCCGGTGTCGATGGGGGTTCCGGCCTTGGTGCAGGCGTCTTCGAGGTCTTTCATGGCTTTCCGCAGCCTTTCCCGGGCCTTGCCCGCCGCCTCGATGATCGCGGCGCGGGTTGCCCGCTGTTCCTTTGTTTCCAGTTCCGCGGCGCCACTTTCCGCGAGGCCGTGCTCGATCCGGCGCACCATAAGGTGGGAGACGATGACATCCTCGGTACGCAAGACGATTAGCGGGGTCAGCGCGACGCCACCCGCGGTGAACGTGGCCTGCATCTGCTCGACGAAAACCGCGGTGATCAGGCGTTCCCCGGCGGTCATCCAGTCCATGCTCTGCGCCAATGTTTCCAGGTCCATGCCGCTCTCCGCATTTTGGGTAAGTAAGGTGCCCCATCTGCTAAGGGACGCGTGTTGCATTGCCCCTGCCGCACTGCCCTTGCGATATGCCCGCGCGGCGCGGTAGCATGGCTGCCGATGGATTGCAGGAGGGTCTCGCCGGTGCAAACGCTGTTTTATCCCATAGCGCGCATGCGCGGCCTCCCGAATCGGGGCGCCTCGCCATGTGAAAGGCGGCAGCCATGAGCGCCACTTCCGGGCTCGTGCTCGAGATGCGCGGCGTCTCGAAGGCGTTTCCAGGGGTACAGGCCCTGGACAACGCGGAACTGGAGGTGCGCCGCGGCGAGGTGCACTGCCTCGTGGGCGAGAACGGCGCCGGCAAGTCCACCCTGATGAAAATCCTTGCGGGCGCGCAGCCGGCCGACAGCGGCGAGATTCTGCTCGAGGGCGTGCCGGTGAGCATTCGCTCGCCCCACCACGCGCAAGAGCTGGGCATCTCGATGATCTACCAGGAGTTCAACCTGAGCCCCTTCCTGTCGGTGGCGGAGAACATTTTTCTTGGGCGTGCGCCGCGCCTGGGCAAATCACCGCTCATCAACTGGCGCCGCATGCGCGCCGATGCCCACGCCATTCTCGATCGCATCAATGTCAAGATCGATGTGCGCCTCCCGGTCAACGAGCTATCCGTCGCCCAGCAGCAGATGGTGGAAATCGCCAAGGCCCTGGCCTTCGAGGCCAAGGTCATCGTCATGGATGAGCCCTCGGCCACCCTGACCGACCACGAGCTGCGCGCCCTGTTCGACCTTATCCGGCAGCTTCGGGAGCAGGGCGTCGGCATTGTCTACATTTCCCACCGGCTCGCGGAACTCTTCGAGATCGGCGACCGCGTGACCGTCATGCGCGACGGCAAGTTCGTGGGCCGGCTGGATATCGCCGAGATCACACGCCGCCGCGATGCCCCGGACCACGTGAAACGTATCGAGGAAACCCGCAACGAGATCATCCGCATGATGGTCGCGCGCAAGATCGAGGAAGGCCTGTTCCCGAAGGAGCCCTTCGAACGGGGCGAGGAACTCCTGCGCGTCGAGGGACTCTGGCGCTACGGCGTGTTCAACGACATTCACTTTCGCGTACATCGCGGCGAGATCGTCGGCATTACCGGGCTTGTCGGCGCGGGGCGTACCGAGGTCGCCCGGGCTATCTTCGGCGCTGATAAGCTGGACGCCGGCAAGATTTTCCTCGAGGGCAAGGAGATTGAAGTGCGCTCGCCCCGCGACGCCATCCGCCATGGCCTCGGCCTGTTGACCGAGGATCGGAAGAACCAGGGCCTCGTGCTCAACATGACCGTGCGCGAGAACACCACGCTCGCCAATATCGCCGCGCTCGTGCGCGCCGGCCTCTTTATCCGCAAGGGCGAGGAGAGGCGCGTGGCCCGGCGCTACGCCGACGACCTCGAAATCCGCACACCGGGTATCGAGGCCGTGGTCCAGAACCTCAGCGGCGGCAATCAGCAGAAGGTCGTGCTCGCCAAATGGCTGTACTCGAAATCCAAGGTGCTCATTTTCGACGAGCCCACGCGCGGGATCGACGTCGGCGCGAAAGTCGCCATCTATGAGCTCATGAACGCACTTGTGCGCCGCGGCATCGGTGTGGTTATCATTTCAAGCGAGTTGCCGGAGATCATCGGTATGTGCGACCGCATTTTCGTCATGAACGGCGGCTGGATGCCCAACGCCGATTCCCAGTTGCTGACCGACTGGCCATCGCATGAACTCACCCGCGAAGACGTACGAACCGCGCAAGGGGCCGCCGCACCTTGAGCCCCTCCCGGAAAAATGAGGTAACCCCGTGAGCAAGAAGAAAGACAAGAACGCAAACGCCCCCTCGGGACAGGAGAAGATCATGGACCTTGCCACGAAGCAAATGCCCCCAAACCCCGAACCACCGGCGCCTGTCTCCGCAGGCTGGTTTGGACTGGTACTCCTGTTGCTCATCCTCGCCTTCGGCGGCGGCATCGTGGCCGGCCCCTTCCTCGGCCCGAAACTGCCGCTTCTGCCCAATCCGCAGCTCGACGTCATCGCCGGGCTCGAGGAAGAACATGCCAAGCTCGCGAGTAACATCGCCGAACTCGACGCACAACGCAACAAATACAAAGAACGCAGTGAAGACCTCGAGACTGATCTCGAAAGTGCGCAGGACGAACTCGCCAGCGTCCGCACAGAATTCGAGCAGGGGCAGGAAAAGCACACCGCCCTCGAACAGGAAACGGAAAACCTCAAAAACACGAACGCGGAACTCGAAGAAACCGTGGCCCAGCTCGAAAAGGACAACGAAGCGCTTCAGACCACCAACACCGAGTTGGAAGAGACGGTCGACCAGCTTGAGCAACAAAACAGCGAACTCACCGCGGACAACGAAGCGCTTACCAGCGCAAACAATGATCTCGAACAAGAACGCGCGGACGCCACATCGGCCCTGCAAGACGCGCAAGACAAACTAGCCACAGTCAACAGCGACTACACAAAACTGGAAGAACAGTTCGAAGACACCTCGGCGCAGGTGAAGGATCTCACAGCGCAGCTCGAGGAAGCCCAGGCCAAGACCGCCGAGCTTACAGCAAAACATGAAGAAACCGCCGCCAAGCGCGATGAGATCGCGGCAGACCTCGATGAAGCCACGGCGCAGAATGATCAACTCACCGAGAAGCTCGATACCGCCAACACCGCCGTATCAGACGCGGAGCAGAAAATCGACACCCTCGAAAAACAGCTCGATGAAACCAAGGAAAACGCCGCGGCACTTGAGGAACAGGTCGGCACGCTCACCGAAGAAAAGGAACACCTCACCGAAGACAAGCAGTCCATGCAAGAACAAATCGGCACACTCGAAGAAAAACTCGCCCGTGCCCAGAAAAACAGCGCGGACCTGAACGACAAGCTCGAGGCCGCCAATGCCGCCCAGCAGGAAGCCGACGAAAAACGCGCCGCCATCGAGGAACAACACGCAAACCTCAAGGACCGCATCGAAGGCCTCAAAGCCGAGAACACCAGCCTGCGCGAAACCGCCAAAACCCTCGAGACCCAGCTCACCAAGGTGCGCGAGGAACGCACCACCCTCGAAAGCCAGGCCGAAGCACTCAACCAGCAATGCGCCAATCTCGAGACCAAACTGCGCGCCGACGATGACGAAAGTGCGTTTATCTTCACCAAGATCCTGGGCGAGAACGCGGAAGGGGAACCCGTCGTGCAATGGGCCGAAGCCGTGCTCACCGGCGACGGCGGCTTCGTCTACCGCACAATCGAGGACGATCGCACCGGCGTATTCGAGCAAACCGGCGATGAAGACGCCGACACCTGGACGTATACCGAAAACATCACCGAAGAACGGCGTGAGCAAGTCGTTGATCGCATCGAAGCTGCCCGTCCGGATAACTACGAAGCCCGCCTGAAAGAGCTCACCGCGCCAGCCGAGGAAGAAGTCCCCGCCGAGGAACCGGCAGAGCAACAAGAATCAGAAAAACAAGAAGAACCAGTCCAGGAAGAGCAAGAAGAAGACCAACAAGAAGAGGCACCGGCAGAAGAAGAAGAAGAAGAAACAACCCAGGATGAAGAGGCGCCGCAAGAGGACGGGGATTGATACCGTACCCCCCCGGCGCCGGCTTCGCCCGGATATCGATAGGAGAGGCGCGCAGGTCAGCTATTGCGAGCGCGTGGGCTGTCCCCCATTTTCCGGGCAGGACACGTCGCACACAGTTTCTCGCCCGCCTTGGACAAACGCACGCACGTAAGCCCACGCGCGCAATAGCGGTGGCAAGCCACCGCACTCCAAAGTAGCGCCAACGGCATGGCGGGTCCCGCCGCACACTGGTATTCGCTATCACGGGGCAGATTGGCGAAACGAGCTTACGTCGCGTGTCGGCTCGCCCTCCCTGGACTGATCGCCTGCCCAGCCTTGGGTTGTGGGCGCTGCCCACGTTCACACCGCTTTCAGCACACAGCCGGCAAGGGTATTGGCCACATTTTCGGAACCATCAACCCCTGGTGTTACGCGTCGGGGATGAGCTTCTCGGTGCGCAGGAAATTGAAGATGGCCTCGGCGGCAAGGCGATGGCCCTTGGCGTTCGGGTGCACGCCGTCGAAGAAGAGTTCCTTGACCGTGCCGGCCTCTTCGTAGACAGGGGTGAGGTCGAGAACGGGCAAGCCCAGTTCGCCGTCAATCCACTGCACTGTGACGTCCACGTACTCTTGCCCGGTTTCATGGGGGAAACAGACGACCGCCAGCGGAATGTCGTGCGCTTCCGAGACCTCGGCCATGCCCTCGTAGCTCTGGGTGAACATGTCTTTCTGGATGATGTATTTGTCGATGAAGCGGCGCCACTGGAGCTTGAGGAAATCGATGGTGCGCGACCAGCCGCGCGAGAAATGCCGCCAAAGGCCGGCATCGGCCCCGATAAGGTGGTCGTTCGCGACATACCCCACGAGGATGATATCCGGGTTGTACGGCAACACGCGCGTCTTGATGAGCTCGAGCTCCTGCTCAGCGTTGTAGCCGTCGACCGCGAAGTTGTAGACCTCGTAGGTGCGGTCGAATTGATCGTTCAGCATCGCCTCGAGCACTTCCGTGTAGAGTTCCTCGTGCACCAGGTTCCAGCCAAAGGTAACCGAGTCGCCCACCACGGCGATGCGATACGTGCCAGGCGCCTTTGCCTTCGTGAACGGATCATCGCGGAAGCCGGCCTCGTTGATCTGCATGCCCGTGCCCACGTGGCTGCCGGCGCGCAGCTCGTAGACGAGCACCGGATTGTCGGAGTGCACGTGGACGATATTGTTGCCTTCCTCATCCCACTCGAAGCGCTCCCAACGGGTCGGGTCGTCCAAGTCGATGTGCATTACACTGTCGTCGACCTCGGGGTTCCAGTAGGGGTCGATGCCCGACTCACGCAACAACTGATCTTCATAGACTGTGATCGCGATTTCACAAATGGCGAAGCCCACGGCAAGGCCGAAGAGGACGAGCGCCATGTTGCCGAGCACGCGTTTCCAGCGCGGCACGGGGGCTACCTGGGCGCGCCGGGCGTTTTCGCTGTTTTCGAGGGGCATACCGTGTCTCCCGGAATATGCGCGATTCGAGATGTGCGCCGCTATCGGAACGGTTGTCGATGGTATCGGGTTGGCAGGTGCCTGTCAATAGTCCGAAGATGAAAGAGCGGCTCCGAGCACAAACTGTTCAGAGCGGTTCGGGGCGGCGGGACTGCGCGAGCGCGTGGGCTATCGCCGGTTTTTCTCGCGCCTTGCCCGCACACGCCCGGTTATTCCCGGCCCCCCGGCGTTCCCGGGCACGGTGTTCATATCAGGGTGGGTGCGGTTTTAGGCGCGGCCTTCGAGTTTCTTGAATACCCGGATGTTGTAGAAGGCATCGTGGTCAAAGTCGGGGTAAACCGCGCGGTGCTGGTGGAGCGCACGGACCGTTTCGGCCACGTCGTACTTGGGCTTAAAGCCGAGTTGCGTGCGCGCGCGCGCGCAGGTGACCTTGTAGTTGCGGTAGTCCTGAATATCCTTGATGACCAGCGTCACCTTGTTGCCCGTGAGCGCCTCGACTTCGTCCTTGACGAGATCGGCCACCTGGCCCACGGTGTAGTTGTCATAGGCGACATTGAAGACGCCGGAGATGGAGTAGTCGGACTGCACGGCGCGCAGGAACGCCCCGGCGGTGTCCCGCACATCGATGAGCGGCCGCCAGATGCTCGGGTTGTTGACCGTGATTGCGCCGTTTTGCACCGCGGCCTTATACATGGTGTTCACGATAAGGTCGAAGCGCATGCGCGGGCTGTAGCCGTTCACGGTGCCCTGGCGCAGCGCAATGGCGGAGAAGGTGTCGTCTTGCAATTGGAGCACGCCGCGTTCGCCGGCGAGTTTCGAGATGCCGTAGGGATAGCCGCAGGTAACCGGCGATGTCTCGTCATAGAGCTTGTTGATCGTGTAGCCGTAGACCGAGCAGGAGGAGGCATAGACAAAGCGGCGCAGGCCCGCCTGCTTGGCAATGAAAGCAAGGTAGTTGGGCAGGGCGCCGTTCTCGATGAAATTGCGTGCCGGGCTGAACTCGGCCATGGGGTCGTTCGACAGGCCCGCGAGGAAGATGAGTTGCTCGAACCCTTCGAGATCGGCCGCGTGAAGATCGAAGAGGTCCCGCATCTCGACGTGTGTGTCCTGCGGCAGGTGGTTGCCGAACCAGCACAAGTCGACGACGGTGACTTCGTAGCCATGTTCCTGAAGCATGGGCACGAGTACGGAACCGATGAAGCCGGCCCCGCCGGCGACCATAATCTTCATGAGGTGTCTCCTTGGCCGACCTCGCGCCGATACCGGCCAGTATCGAGCGAGGTATCCGCCGGCACATGAAAGTTCACGTCGTTCCGGTGCAGCGCACCGATGGCTTTGTCCGGATCGAGGTTGCGCGCAAAGTCGAACACGGTCTTGCGCGGCCCGCCCACATGGAGCACGCCGGTGAGATCCGTCTGGAGCACACGCGCAATGCGTTCCGCGATGACCATCACGGATTCCCGGCTCGTCCACTGATCCACGAAGGCCTTGGGAAACGGGAATGCCGGCGGGCCGAAGGTCGTGCGGATGATCAGCGCGTTGTCATACAGGCGCACCGCACACTCGCCGCCCAGCTTGCTCCACGCATACTTGTTTACGGGGTAGAGCGGGTCGTCTTCCTTGTAGTTGCCCTGGTCGCCGCGAAAGACGTAGTCCGTCGAGATGTAGACGAGCCGCAGCCCCCGCGCCATGCACAATCGCACCACGTTGACCGTGCCGGCGATGTTCACCTCGAGGGCCTTTGCCGGTTCCTGCTCGATGAGCGGCGGCGAGGTAAAGGCGGCGGCGTGTATGATGGCGGTGTGACCGCGGCCTTCGAGGTAAGCGTCCATCCCCGCAGGGTCGGTCACGTTGAAGACATGCTCATCCGGCGCATCGAGGTCCGGCATGAGCCGGCGCAGGTGCGTGCCGAGGAGGCCCGATCCGCCAGTGAGCAATGTGCGTGCTTGTGTCAGCATGGTTCCTGCGCGTCTAGCCCGCCGTGTAGGTGAAGTTGTACTCGGCCTGGGCGAGACCCGGCGCGGCGGCGTCCTTGTCCGAGACGGTGGTGGGCTTCAACGGCCACCTGATGCCGAGCTGCGGATCATCCCAGCGCAGGGCGCGCTCGGCTTCGGGGTGGTGGGTCGCGGTGCATTTGTAGAACACGAGTGTGTGATCCGCCAGGGCGACAAAGCCATGGGCGAAGCCGGGGGGAATCCAAAGCGCGAGGCGATTTTCGTCGTTCAGTTCACGGCCGACCCATTGGCCGAAGGTGGGCGCGCCCTTGCGCAGATCCACGGCGACATCGTAGATGGCGCCGGTGAACGCACGCACCAGCTTGCCCATGGCGTGCGGCGCGAGTTGGTAGTGGAGACCGCGCAGGGTGCCCCGGGCCGACTTGCTCAGGTTGTCCTGCGCGAACGCCGGATTGAACCCGGCCTTCTCCCAGACATCGTGGTTGTACAACTCGGAGAAGAACCCGCGGTCATCACCGTAGATGGTGTTGACCACCTCTTTGACGTCCGGGATTTCCGTAGGGCGGAAATCGACAGGCATGGGCATGGCAAGGTTCCTCCGGCGGTTGCGCATATACAGCGATTCTAGAAGGGCGGGGCGGGGTGCTTCAAGGCAGGGACACGCCTTCCGGGGTCTAGGCCACGTCTCCCGCCGTCCCCGATTGCGCCTCCGATTTCACGTGCACCGGGCCGGTGCGTTCGGGATAGCGCGGGGTCACGTTTGCGTAGAACGCCCGGATTTTCGCCATGTCCGCCTCGATATCGCCGGTCGGGTATAAGATGAGGCCCACCCCCACCTCCTTCTTCGCATAGTCGGCGTAGGTCAGGGCCATTGGCGCGCCCGCCTCGAGCGCAATGTAGTAGAAACCCGTCCTCCAGTAGTCCACTTTCTTGCGCGTGCCCTCGGGGGAAATGAGTAAATACATGTGGCCGCTCTGCCGCATGGCGTCCGCCGCTTGTCGCACGAACCCCAGCTTCCCGCGGCGTTCAATGAAAACGGCTCCGAAAAGCGCGAGCATTCGCCCCAGAATGCCCCGGTTCGCCTCGCTCTTCACCAGAAAATTGGCCTTGCGCCGGGTCACGCAACTGTAAGCGAGCATGAAGAAAACATCCATGCCGGAGGTGTGCGGGGCGTAAACCCCAACTATCCGTGGCGCATCCGGTATGCGCTCCTCGCCCACGGCGCGCCAGCCGGTTATTTTGAGTACGGTCCAACCCAGCATATACCAGAAAAAGCCAAAGCGGCCGAAGTGCTGCTTGATCCGTTTGTGCACGCTCATGCAACCCTCCTCAAGCCTGTTGCACATTGCCCCAATGTTCAGTTCAAGCGGCGTACCTTGATGTTGCGGAACCGTGCGTCCTTGCCCATGTAACGCTCGCCGGCGTGTACCTGCAGGCCGATGTGGCCGGTGCTGTCGAGCAGCTTTTCCGCACCCTGCCAGCTCATGACATGCGTACCGTTGAGCCATACATCGATAGTGGGCGGGTTTCCGATCACCAACGCGAGCAGTTTGTTCCATTCGTCCTGGTTATAAATGGCCTGCCAGTCCTCCGGATCCGCCCGGAATCCGCCGATGCCCTCGCCATATATACCGCCGATGGCGCCACCCTCATAGTTATCCACCATAATCTGATAACACTTGCCAGCAGGGGTGCTGCGCAAAAAGATGCCGCTGTCCAGATTCCAGTCCGGGTTCAGCTCGAGCGCGAGCACGAAATCGCCATAGGTGTCATCCGTGAGCAGCACCCCGCCGTTGCCCGGCTTGTCCTGCGCACCAATGATAGTGCCGTCCGCGTGCGACCAGGCTTGTGTGTCGCCATGGTGGCTTTCTTCGCTGCGATGCCAGCCGGCCAGATCCTCGCCATCGCTCAGGTTGTCCCACGCCGCGAAACTCATCTCGCCGCCCGCCACCGTACCGCCGCATCCGGCAAGCGGCAACACAGCCACAACAAGGAGGAATACAACGATGCCTATGCGCATAACCACAGTCTCCTTCAAACACACACACTGCCCCGATTGTACAATATCTGCGCCTATTCTCACACTTTTCATTCCGGCCGCACCACCACCACCACCACCGCCGCAGGTACACCCCCCGGCTATGCACCACGGACGCGTTGTTGATCGCATGCAATCAACCGCCTACACTGTGCCCATGCTGAAATGCATCATTCTCTGCGCACTTACCGGGGTTGTCACCTGGACCGCCACGGCGGCGCCTGTTTCCCTGTTTAACGGCGATGACCTCGAAGGCTGGTACACCTTCCTGCGGGAGCACGGGAAAAACAACGACCCGAACCAGGTGTTTACCGTGGCTGACGGCCTGCTGCGGATTTCCGGCGCGGACTGGGGTTGTATCACCTCCGAGCAGGCATTCTCCGGCTACACGCTTGTTGTCGAGTACAAGTGGGGCACGGCAACGCACCCTCCCCGCGAAGACCGCGCGCGGGATTCCGGGGTGCTCATTCATTCGATCGGCGAAGATGGCGGGTACAACGACGTGTGGATGACCGGCCTCGAAGTGCAGATGATCGAGGGCGGCACGGGCGACCTGCTGGCGGTGGGCGATCAGTCCGAGCGCTTCGCCCTCACCTGCCCGGTGGCGGAGAAACAGGGCAATTCGCATGTGTTCGACCCGGACGGCGACCCGGTCACCATCCACAGCGGGCGCATCGACTGGTGGGGGCGCGCCCCGGACTGGGCGGACGTGAAAGGCTTCCGCGGCCCCCGCGATGTCGAGCACCCCGTGGGCGAATGGAACCGCCTCGAGATCACCGCCCAGGGTGGCGCGATCACCGTGCGGCTAAACGGCGTGCTGGTCAATAAAGCCCTCGATTGTCAACCGCGCCACGGGCGCATCCAGGTGCAGTCGGAAGGGGCCGAGGTGTTTTTCCGCCGCATCGAGTTGCGCCCCTGCGAGGACGACGACGACGATGCCGCCGACGGGACGCCGCCAACCGGGTGATGCCCGCCACACCGCCGCCTTGTGCAATGGGGATGGGGATGCGGCCTTGTCATCGCGCAGCGCGGTTGACTCGTTTTTCCGGGGTGTGGTAGCATACGTGCCGCTGTTTGGCGACATGAAAAATTCAAACTTTGCTCGCGCTAGACGGGAAACTAGCGGTGTCCTGTACTCGCAATCCGCTTCAGCGAGGTCGAATTCCCGTCCGAGGGCGTCTTGCTCCTTACAGGAGCGGGGTACGTGGTGTTGACGGTCGGGTCCTACTCAACGGGACACCGGCGAACCCGGTCAGGTCTTGACGGAAGCAGCCGTAGTCGGTTCGTCCTGTGTGCTGTAGGAGCGCCTGGCCCGAGCTAACGGCCCCGAACACCGTTCCGGGTAAGCGTTCGACGACGGGTGCGCGAGCACTTTTTCTTTTTCGGAGAAATGGGACAAAGCCCAGCGTGCTGGCCGTATCGGCAGGCGATACGTAAGCTGATTGTAGCGGCTTCGCGAAGGTGGATGGACTGTTCCCGTTTCTCGGTCTTTCCGGCGGTGGCGGCTGCGCAGAGAGCAGGGCGCCCAACCGCCAGGACGCGGGCACAAGAGAGGGCAGGTTTTCGTGGCGGCAGCCGATTCTCCATACCAGGTACTGGCGCGCAAATGGCGGCCGCAGTGTTTCGAGGATGTGGTCGGTCAGGAGCACGTCACCCGCACGCTGAAAAACGCCATCGGGGCGGGGCGCATCCACCACGCGTTTCTTTTCATCGGTTCCCGGGGCATCGGCAAAACCACCACGGCCCGCATCCTCGCGAAGGCCTTGAACTGCCTCGAGGCCGACGCCCCCACGGCGGATCCCTGCGGCGTTTGCGCAAACTGCACCTCGATCGGCGCGGGCAACAATATCGATGTCATCGAGATTGACGGCGCCTCGAACAACTCTGTCGAGGATGTGCGCGAAATCCGCGAGCATATCCGCATGGTGCCCACCAATGGCCGCTACAAGATTTACATTATCGACGAGGTGCACCAGCTTTCGACGTCCGCCTTCAACGCGCTGTTGAAAACCCTCGAGGAGCCGCCGCCCCATGGCGTGTTCATCCTCGCGACGACGGAAGCGCACAAGATTCCCGCTACGATCGTGTCGCGGTGCCAGCGGTTCGATTTCCGCCGGGTCGCCATCGGCCGCATTGTCGCATTGCTGCGCACCATCTGCGAGAAGGAAAACAGGCAGACGAGCGACGAGGCGCTTCAGGCCATTGCCCGCGCAGCCGAGGGGGGCGTGCGCGATGCCGAGTCCATCCTCGACCAGCTCATGAGTTACTGCGGCCAGGAGATTACCTTCCAAGACGTGTACGACGTGCTCGGCCTCGTGGACCGGCATGTGTTGCAGAACCTCACAAGCGCCATCCTCGAGAAAGACATTCCCCGCCAGCTCGAAGCCGTCGAAGAGGTGGCCGCAGGCGGCAAGGACCTCTCCCAATTCGTGCAGGAGCTGTTGCAACACTTCCGCAACCTCGTCGTGGTGAAGACCGGCAGCGCCGACACACTCCTGGCACTGCCCGAGTCCGAGCGCACAGTGCTCGAGGAACAGGCCCAGCGGTTCACGCTCACCCAGCTCATCCGGCTGGTCGAACAGTTCGCGGAACTGACCGCCGGCTTCGACTCGCAAATCGCCCAGCGCATCGCGCTCGAGGCCCTGCTCATTCGCACGTCGAAGGTGGGCGTCGACATGACGGTGGACACGGTGATGGAGAAACTGCTCGGCCTCGGCGTGGCTGCGCCGCCGGGAGAAGCGCCAAACCCTCCTGACGCCGGGGCGCCCGACGCTGCACGCCCAGCGACTCCGGCGGCAACAACCGACAGCGTGCCCCCCGAACCACCGCCCCATGTGGCTGAAGAACACGCCGCACTCGAACCCGAGCCCGTGCCGGAGGCCGCCTTGAAACCGGAACCCGAGCCCGTGCCGGAGGAGCCCGAGCCGGAACCCGCGAACACGCTGCAGCCAGCCACACAAGAAGCGGCGCCACCTGCGCGCCGTGTATCCGTTACCGCCGACAACCTGCGCGAATTATGGCCGGGTGTGATCGAGCAGGTGCGCAACGAAGCGTTCAGCGCAGCGGTCTGGCTGGGCCAGGGCCGGCCAGCGGGTATCGAGGGGGAGGCTATTCGTATTCTCTTCCCCGCCAGCGCCGCCCGGGCGCGCGATACCATTCTGGCCGCCGAGAACCGCGCCGTCATCGAGCAGGTGCTCACGCGCCAGTTCGACAACGTCACCGGGTTCCGGGCCGAGCTGGGCGCCGAACCGGCCACGGGTGCCGGCACGCCCGAGCCCTACGACCCCAACAAGCCGTACTACAGCCGCGTGCGCCCCGATCTCGCGGAGCAGGCCGCCGCAGACCCCCATGTCGCCCAGGTGCTCGATGTATTCAAAGGCCGTATCGCCGACGTCAAGCGGCCGAACCCCGCGGGCCAGTAGATACACCACGGATGCCGGGGACGGTATCTCGTCCGCCACGCCGTCTTCCTGCACCGGCCATGGCCCTCACCCATTGAGCCGCCAGATCGTGAAATTGAGGATGCCGGCGAACGTTACCCACGCGATGTACGGCAGCAACAATACCCCCGCCACCGGCCGTACCCGCCAGAACAAAGCAATGGCCGCCGCGATGCAAACCCACAACACGCACAGCTCGGCGAAGGCCCAGCCCATGGCATGCGCACCGAAAAAGATCGCAGACCATGCGGCGTTCAGCACCAACTGCAACGCATACGCGCCAAGCGCCACGGCCACGGGTTGCACATCGCGCCGAAGCCATATAAGCCACGCCGCCACCGCCATAAGCGCGTAGAGTATGGTCCAGGCCGGACCGAACACCCAGGCCGGCGGATTGAACGGGGGCTTCTCGAGGGCGCCGTACCATTCGCCCGGCGGGAATAGCGCCCCGAAAGCCGCCGCCCCGCTCACCAGCGCGATGCTGATCCCCAGTGCGAAGAGGTTCTGTGCGGTGTTCATGCCTTGTGTACAGCGTTGATCTTTTTGCATAACGTAAATAAAACCAAACGAGTTCAGGTGCCCATTTCCCCCCCGTCCTCCGTGAAGAGGCGGGTGTATTGCTGGTAAATGAACTGCCTGTTGCGGCTTTGGCCCGTAAACTCCCGAAGGATACCGCAATCGACCATGCGCTTGACCAATGCGTTTGCGCCCGCGTACGTTGTGCCTATGACATCCTGCACGTTCTTGACGGACACGATGGGGTGTTCATACAGGTGTTCGAGCACTTTGTATCCGTTGCCCGCAGCGCGCCCAAAGGCTTCCGTGATCGCAAGCCGGTGTTCTTCGCGCAGCAGAAGGATGCGGCGCGCGGTGTCGGTGGCCTGTTGGCTCACTTCGATTACGCCCTCGAGAAAGAAGGCGATCCATGGTTCCCATGCACCATGGTCCCGGACTGCCTGCAGTTTCTCATAGTAGGCTTGCCGGTGCTGCTTGAAGTAGTAGGAAAGGTAGAGTACGGGCTTGAGAAGCACCTCCTGCTCACAAAGCAAGAAGGTAATCAGCAAGCGCCCGACACGCCCGTTGCCATCGAGAAAGGGATGAATCGTCTCGAACTGGGCATGGGCCAAGCCAATGTTGATCAACAAAGGTAGACCGGAACCCGCGTGAAGGAATTTCTCGAGTTCCGCCAGGTGCTGCGGCACCTCGTGCGGTGGCGGGGGTACAAACGTGGCCTCGTTCAAGGTGCAGCCCGCCGGACCTATCCAGTTCTGGCTTGTACGTAATTCGCCTGGTGTAAGGTGCGCCCCACGAACACCTTCGAGAAGTTGCGCGTGAATCTCACGAATGAGCCGCACGGATACAGGCAACTGCGCAAGCCGCTTGAGGCCGTAGTTTGTGGCACGCACATAATTGACGACTTCGTCCACATCTTTCGGCTGGCCGGGTGTGAGAACCTTCGCCTCTGCAGCTAGTACATCCTGTAGCGAGCTCTGCGTACCCTCTATCTGACTGGATAACACGGCCTCTTTGCGCACGTACATGAAGACAAAGAGGTCCGGGTGTGGGAGCGTGTGAATAGAACCATCGAGTCGCCCCAGGGCTCTATCCGCTTTGGACAGAAGAACTTGCAGGGTTTTGTCAATACGAACTGGTGGGTCGGGCGGGAGCGGCGCGGGGCTGAAAGCACGGTATCCGCCGGGTTGTGTAATGTAACGCCCCGCACGGCAATGATTTACGTGTGTTTTGTCGCTGGAAGCCATATTAAACGCTGCCGATCATATGGCGGCGAAACCGGTCCATATTAAACGCTGCGTTTAATATGGACCGGTTTGCCGAGCTTATGCAACCCTGCGTTTCATAAGGGCGGCAGGCTTGGGCTGCCAGTTCCGGCGCATGCGCTGCCAGAAAAGCGCGCAGCTTATCGAGGAAGGCCGGCGCTCCGGGGGTGCTGCCATGGCCCCTGCCCCCACAGCCGAGAAGCCACTTTCGCGCGTTGCGCATCGCGTGATCGCCTTCCGTTTTTTTCTGGGGCCAGTCACCGCGGCCCATAATATCCGGATCAGGCCCAGGCCAATTAAACGCAGTAACCGCCGGACAACAGCCATTCTATAGGAGGGGTGACTCTCCCCGCTACAAATCCGCCAGCACCTTGAGCAAGCGCTGGGCTTCCTGCACGGGGTCTTCGTGTTCGCCGATGGTGATCGAGATTTCCGGGTGCTTGTCGCGTTTCCAGGAGGAAGTTACGTGATCGTGGAAGACCTCGCGCAGCGCGGCCATGGGGCGCGGTTCGAGGTAGCGGTTGTCCTCGAACTCGACGGATACGGCGCGCGTCGCCCCACTCATGTTCATCACGCCGAGCTCGCTGGCCATGGCGCGTGTACGCATGATCTCGAGTAGCCGCTTCACGGGGCCGGGCAGCCGCCCGAAACGGTCGGCGAGTTCCGCGGCGATCTCGTCGAGTTCTTCGACGGACTGCACACCCGCCACGCGCCGGTAGAGGTTGATCTTCTGCACGGGCGTGGGCACGTAGTCGTCGGGGATGTAGGCATCGGCGGCGATCTCGAAGCCGGGCAGCGGGCGGCGGCGGATGGGCTCGCCCTTGATCTCGGCGACGGCCTCGGCGAGGAGGTCCTTGTAGGTTTCGTAGCCCACGGAGATGATGTTGCCGCTCTGTTCCGCGCCCAGCAGATCGCCGCAGCCGCGAATCTCGAGGTCGCGCAGGGCGATACGGTAGCCCGAGCCCAGCGCCGAGAATTCCTCGAGTGCCTTGAGCCGCTTCTGCGCTTCCTCGGAGATGGCGCGGTCGCCCGGCACGAGGAGGTAGGCAAACGCCCGGTGCTTGTAGCGTCCGACGCGCCCGCGAATCTGGTAGAGATCGGCGAGGCCGAAGGTGTCGGCGCGGTCTATGATGATGGTGTTCGCGTTCGGGATGTCGATGCCCGAGGCGATGATCGTGGTGCATACGAGCACATCGACCTCGTGGCGGATAAACGCCGCCATGACGTCCTCGAGTTCATGACGGTGCATCTGGCCGTGGCCGATGGCGACGCGCGCCTGGGGCACGAGCTCGCGAATGCGGTGGGCCACCTTCTCGATCGTCTGCACGCGGTTGTGCAGGTAGTAAACCTGTCCTTCACGCTGAAGCTCGCGCACGAGGGCCTCCTGCACGAGCGCCTCATCCCATGCGTCGACGCAGGTGTGGATGGGCAGCCGGTCGTTGGGCGCGGTGTTGATGAGGCTCATATCGCGGATGCCCATGAGCGAGAAGTTGAGCGTGCGCGGGATGGGCGTGGCCGACAGCGTGAGCACGTCCACATGGGTGCGCGCCTGTTTCAGCTTCTCCTTGTGCGCGACACCGAAGCGCTGCTCTTCGTCGATGATGATGAGTCCGAGATCCTTGAACCGGATGTCTTTCGAGATGAGCCGGTGCGTGCCGATGATAATGTTGACCGCGCCCTCCTTCAGCCGCGCGATGGTGTGCCGCTGCTGGGCCTGGGTACGGAAGCGGCTGAGCATGTCCACCTCGACCGGAAAATCGGCAAGACGCTCGGCAAAGGTGGTGTAGTGCTGATGCACGAGCACCGTGGTCGGCGCGAGGAGCGCGGCTTGGCGGCCTTCCATGACGCACTTGAACGCGGCGCGCAAGGCCACCTCGGTCTTGCCGTAGCCCACGTCGCCGCAGATGAGCCGGTCCATGCAAAGCGACTTTTCCATGTCGCGCTTCACGTCCTCGATGGCGCGAATCTGGTCCGGCGTTTCGTCGTAGGGGAAGGCCTCCTCGAACTCACGCTGCCACGGCGTGTCGGGCCCCGCCGCAATGCCGCGGCCATGCTCACGCTGGGCATAGAGTTTCACCAGATCATCCGTCAGTTCGCGTACGGCCTTCTGTACCTTCTTGCGTGTGCGTGCCCACGTGGCGCCGCCCACCTTGTCGACTTTCGGCGTGGCGCCGTCGCCGCCGACGTACTTCTGCACCTGGTCGATGTGCGTGGCGGGCACGTAGATGGTATCGCCGCGCTGGTACTGGATCGACAGGAAGTCGCCGGCCTTGCCCGCAAACCGCCGCAAACCCTGGTACCGGCCGATGCCGTGGAACTCGTGGACGATGTAGTCGCCGGCCTTGAGGTCGGAGAACTGGGTGATGGTGGCGCCCGCCTCGAAGCGGCGGCGTTTGCGGCGCACGTAGTGGCGCCCGAAGATTTCGCGCTCGCTGAGTACCGCGAGCTTGTCGCCCGGCGCCACGAACCCCGCACGCAACCGGCCGATATCCACCTCCAGGTCGAAGCGGTCCTGGCCCGGGCGGTAACCCTTCTCCTCGAGCAGCTCGAGCAGCCGGCGCCGCTCGCCCGTGTTGTCGCACAAGAGCCGCACGCGGTAGCCGCCGGCGTCCCACTTGGTGAGCTGGTCCCAGAAGCCCTCCGCCTTGCCGGTGAACGTGCCCACCGCATGCATCGAGGCGACAATGCGCTCGGCGCCGCGGGTCTTGGCATGGGCCACTTGGGCGAGGTGAATGCGGCTGTAGCGGGCGAGCTTCGCGGCCATGTCTTCCCACCGCACGAAATGCGTGCTCTCGCCCACCTGACCCGCGAGTTTGTCCGCCATCTCGGTGACGGCGGCCGGCTCGTCGATGGCGACCAGCAGGTTTTTGGGAAAGTAATCGGTAATGACCCCGAGGGCATCTTCCTTTTCAAGGACCTCCTTGAGCATGCGCTTTTCCGAGCGCGGCAGAATCTGGACCGTCTCCTCCCGATCAACGCTGCGCTGGGTCTCCGGCTCGAAACGGCGGACCGAGTCCACTTCATCGCCGAAAAACTCGATGCGGTACGGCAGCTCGGCGGAGATGGGGAAAACGTCGAAGATGCCGCCGCGCAGACTCATCTGGCCGCGCTGCTCGACCATAACCTCGCGCTCGTAGCCCATTTTCACGAGCTGCTCGAGGAGATCGTCGAGGTTGTACTCCTCACCCAGTTCGAGGGTGATGCTGCGCTTCTGCAGATACTTGCGGCGCAGCACATGCTGCAAGAGCGCGCGCAACGGCGCCACGGCACACACCGGCTCGCCCCGGTCCAGCGCCGCGGCCAGATTCCCCAGGGTCTCGAGACGCTCCGCGATCACGTCGTCCGCCGGGTCCATCGAGTCTTCCGGCAGCACCTCCCACGCGGGAAACAAGAACGCCCGCTCCTCGCCCATGAACGTGGTGAGGTCGTCGTGGACCGCCTCCGACTCGATACGCCCCGGCGTGATGAAGAGCATGGGCCGCTCGAGGCGCTGCGCCACCTGCACGGCGGCCAGCGTTTTCGCCGCGCCCCACGGTCCCACGATTTCGAGCACGGGGCGGTTGTCGCGCCCCGCGATGCGGGCGGCGTCATCAATGAAGGTGAATTCAGGTAAGGTGATGGGCATGGGGGATGAGGTATTCAGTTACTGCTTGCAGTTCTCTATCTTCTATCGGACCGATCGGTCGGATCGGTCCGATCTCTTTGGGCTGGTTCGTTCCGTTTCGTTCACAGTTTCCGCGTACCCCGGCACTGGGGATACGCCGAGCAGCCCCAGAACTGCGCGCCGGCGTTGGCGCCTTTCCGGGCTGTGCGTACGGCCATGGGCTTACCGCACTGTGGACAACTGGGCGCGGTGTCTTCTTCCTGCTGACGTTTGCGATGGGCAATGCGTGCCGCCGCAAGGCGCTCGGAATAGCCACCGTCTTCAACAAATGCCCTTTTCAAGGCTGGCAATCTGCCTATCCAGCAGGAAGTTGGTTTGATGAATCAGGCAAATAACCGCATTCGCGCAGATAGCCGGGTCATCCGAGTCAAGCCACGCCGCGTACGGTCCAAATCGCTGCTCCGGTCCTGTGGGATGCTCACGGCCTACCGCCCTTACCCTTCTGGCCTCTGGTGCGTCCTTGGCCCACTGTGGAAGCCCCCGCTGCCGAAGAAAATCCTCGTAGTCCAGCAAGAGTTCATCCAAGCTGGCCCGGGCGACGTTGACCAGCCGCAGTTCGGTCTGGCTCGAAGTCGCCGCAGCGCGGCTGCCCTCCGCGATATTCTGCCGCCCGCTGCGCGCGGCCTGCACCATCTGGTCAACCTTGCGCGAGCGTTGGTCCAGGAAGCGCTCGCAAAAGAACACCGTGGCATCGTAGACGATGGTCGCCGTTTGAAACGAACGTAGCGCCCGATAACCACCGCTCGGCCGCAGGCGGCTGTGCTGGTCACATGGTTCCTGACTACGCTGGCTTTGTTGTCTTTTCATCTTCCGCCCATAGTCAGGCCGTGATTGCTTCGCGAATGTTGGCAAGCGCTTCTTCTTCAGCGCGTCCCTGCGACACGCAGCCGGGCAATGCTGGACATTAGACGACAATCCAGCCATCCTCGGCGCGTTCCATCTTCACATGAAAGAGTATTGTTTCCTCGCTCCTATTCGTCTTCTTGTAGCCCTGCTTGCATAGTCCTTGGGGCACTCACAACTACAGTTACTAACACTACAAAGCACCCCACGGAGTGTCTACCGGGGGCGTCTCGGGGGTGTGCTATGGCTTTCGGTCTTCAGGCGTAGAGCAGGCGGCCTTTTGGTTTGGGGATGTCACGGCCCAGCGCACGCGCGGTTTCAATCCACTCGGCGATTACTACCTTGACATTCGCCACTGCTTCCTCGTACGAGGCGCCGTCCGCCATGCAACCCGGCAACTCGGGCACCTCGACAATGAAGGCCTCGTCTTCCGCGCTCCAGTAGATGATAAGTTCGTACTTAATCGACACCTTGTGCTCCTAGCTTATATTTTATCAGAAGCGCGCGCACCTGTCGCACCTGGTAAGCTTTCGCCATCCCCGCTTTCGGCTGAAGGTTGATTATCTCGCCTGCGTTCTCTCGAGTGAAGATGTGATGATCACCTTTTACGCGCTCTTCAAAACCCAGACGCTCTAATAACTGGCAGAGCTCCGAGAACCGAATATTTGCGTCAGAAGTCCCTGCAAGAATCTTTAATCGTAGCTTGGCGTACTTGCTCATTTCAGGTTGTCTTGGCCGCTATTCTACCAGAAGTGCCAGCGCCTGTTTCGGTCACCCGCTCCCTGGCGGCGGGTTTCCTGCCCATTGAGCGCATACAAGTCAGGCCGGGCTCTCCCCGCCAGCTTCCGGATTGCGCCGCTCACCGCCTTCCCACTGATCTTCGGGCGGCAACTCGCGTATGGCGCACGCCGGTACCCCGGCCACGATGGTGTGGGGCGGCACATCGTGCATGACCACGCTGCCCGCGCCCACCACGGCTCCCTCGCCGATGGTTAACCCCGCCATCACCACGGCGCCCGTGCCGATGCTCGCGCCGCGTTTGACGCGGATGGGCTCGGGCGGCCGCCCGGCGGGCGGGCGCGCTTTCGGCGCGGTGGGGTAGCGGTCGTTGATGAAGTTCACATTGTGGCCGATGAAAACATCGTCTTCGAGCGTAACCCCGCTGCAGATGAAAGTATGGGTCTGCACACGCACCCCCCGGCCGAGGGTGACATCGCGCTGAATTTCCACAAACCGGCCGATGTGTGAATCGTCGCCTATGGTACAACCATAGAGGTGCGCGTGGCCGTAGACCTGCACCCCCTTACCGAACTGCACATCGTCGGAAATGGTGCAATACGGCCCGACGTCCGGTTGGGTGCGGCGGGTGGGGTCCGGGCGCGGTTTTGCCGGGGGCGTTTCCGGACCGGCGAAACGCAGTGTGGCCGGATCGATGCCCAGGGCATTCAAGAAAGCCCGGGGATTGCGGCCATCCAACTGGGCGATGCAAACCGCGTTGCCGTCGCCCGCCTCGACACGCAGTTCGCCGTTGGGCAGGACATCGCGCACACGGCCGGCGGCGGGCGCGGCATGTTTCGTTCTTTCCACGCGCGCGCCGGTGATGGTCACCGCACGCGGGGCGCCGCCGGGCACATGAATATGGGTGCCCGGCAGATGATAGGGTTTGAAGGTAAATGCGCGAATACGCCGGCAGATTTCGTCGGCCGAGGCGCTCCAGTCGATTCGGCTGTCCGCAGCCAGATCGAGGCTATCCATGCCATAGTAGGTACGCTGCGCCAGATTCTGGGGTACGGCACGAATACCATCGGTGCGCAGCAAGGGATAGGCATCGCGGAAAAGCATAATGCCCCGGTTCACGAGCCGCACGAAGAGCTCGCGCGCCGTGGTATCAGCCTGGATAGGCGCCGCCGCCTGTGCGAGAATGGCACCCGCGTTCGGTTCTTCGGTCAGTTCATGCAGGGTGACCCCGGCCTCGGGCTCGCCATTGAGAATCGCCCACACCACCGGATACCAGCCGGCATAGCGTGGCAGGGCGCCCAGGTGCATGTTCACCGCGCCGCGCCGCGCGATCGTGAGGACCTCGGGGGCGAGGGTGCGCCGGTGCTGAAAGGTGAACAGATAGTCGAGCCGCATGCGTGCGAGCGACTCGGTATGTTGCTCGAGTTCGCCCTCGATGAAAGGAATGTCCTTTTCCTTCGCCAGCGGCTCCAGGTTCGCGCGGCCCTGCGGCGTTGTAGCGAGCAACGCGCACACGGTGGTGTCGTCGCGGTCGAGCAAAAACTGGGCCGCGGCATGGGCCGCTTGCTGTTCACCCATGACGGCCACACGGGTCGCTGTCGGCCCCTCGGGGGTGGCATTGCTCATACTCATTCCTTCGTAGCGGTGATGCCGCAGTATTGCCGGCGCGCCTCCTGGGGGGCCGCACCGCGCAGCGATTTGCGCGGGCGCATGGCGTGGTTGCACAGGCGCGCGTGGCCCGGCATGCGTTTGCGTACGTTCTGTTCCGCAAAGGCGCATACCGCAAAGCGGGCCCGGCGCGCGGCCGCTGAGGCCGTGTGTCAAGGGCGGTTAGGCGCGCTGCGCATGCGCCATTGCTCATGTCCACTATGGGGTGCCACGCCAGCCTGTCGTTAGTGTGCCAAGGGGCAGGGGCCATTTCAAGAATTCGAATTCTCCTTGCCACAGCACATTTGCCCCCCCTGTCTTTCAAGCGCGGATCGGCTCGCGGGGGTGCTCGCCTTTCCGGTACGTATCTTATCGGGGCAGGGCAATCTACACCACACTGCGTCCGGCCGGTGGGGTAGAGTTGCCGCTTGTCTGCGCCATGGCCGCCGTAAAGATGTTGATATGGCGCCAGCGTTCGCTCCGAAAACGCACAAACAACAGACTGCTGAGCGCTACCACGTACACCGTGGCGCCCACCCAGGCGCCGAAGGCGCCCCCCTCGAAGACATAGGCCAGCACGAACGCCGCCGGCAGGAAGCCGAGATACGCCAGGAAAAAGGTGGCCCACATCATCCAGCGTGTATCCCCCGCACCGCGTAGTGCCCCCATGCTGATGATGGCTACCGCGTCGAACACCTGGAAAATTCCGGCGAGCACGAGCAGCCAACGCGCCAAATCGATCACGGCCGGATCATCGCTGAAGAGGGCGGCGGTCAATGGGCGGCCAAAGAGGATGAAAATGAGGCCCATGCCCGCCATGTACATACAGGCGATGCGCAACGCGGTGTATGTGCGCGCTTTGGCCCGGGGGATGTCGCCCGCACCGATATACTGGCCCACGAGCGCCGCCACCCCCTGGCTCACGCCAACCGCCGGCATGAAGCTCAGGTGCATGAACGTAACCGCTACGTTGTTCGAGGCCAGCGCCACCGCCCCGAAATGGCCCACGACAAAGCTGATGAACACGCCCCAATTCGCCACGTCGATAAACATGCTCATACCGGCCGGCACGCCGATGCGCAACAACTCGCCGGTGCGGCCTTTGTCGAAGCGCCAGGCCGTGCGCGTGCCGAATTCGCGGTGGTAGTAAGCGTTGAGAAAGATGCCCGTGAGCAACACCGCCTGCAGCCACTGGGCAAATACCGTGGCTGTGGCCGCGCCAGCCACCCCGAGCTCCGGAAAACCCAGCTTGCCGAATATGAGCAGGTAATTGAGCCCGATGTTGCACGCATTGGCGAAGAAGGCCGTGTACATGGGCACCCGCGAATGGTTTACGGCCTGAAAAAAGGCGCCCAGCCCCATGACCCACGCCATGCCCGGATAACCCAGCAGGCGAATGCGGAAGTACGTTACCTCGAGGTGGGTCACCGCCGGTTCGTGGTTCATGAGACGAAACCCATAGCCCGCCAGCGGATACAGCACCGCCGCCACGACAAACGCGAGCAGGGCCACATAAATGGCCTGCCACGCATAGCATGCACAAACCTCCGGGCGGCCGCGGCCCAGCGACTGCGCCACAAAGGTGGCCGCGGACGTCACGATGCCAAAAACAATGGTGCCCAGCGTCCATGACCACACCGCCGCGCTGCCTATGGCCGCCAGGGGTATGGGCCCCAGTTGGGCGACCATGAGCTTGTCGGCAAAATCCATCACCGAGTAGGAGAAGGTGCCCAGGATAATGGGCCACGAAAGCTGCATGACCTCCCGGGCGCCGGTCCAGCGCGGCTCAGCTATGTGTGTCGCAGAGGGCATGGGTGTTTTGCGGCCCTTTATTCCCTTGTTTCTGTGTTTACCACCCGGTTTTTTACCGATACCGTGGGTAGAAATTAACCAGCCTGTTGCATAAAACTGCGCTTTTTGGTAGCCTCAAGGAATGACGCAGGTTTGGCTTCATATAAGCGACCCCGCCGATCGGATGACACTCAAGGTCTTGCTCGAGCGCGGTGGACACAGCGTGAGTGACGCCGGTGGCGAGGTGGTGATCACGGACACGGCGGCGCGTGCCATCGAACTCGCTTCCCGGCTGCCCACGCTTGTACTGTGTGCTTATGAGGGTGTGGGCGAAGCCGTGGATGCCATGCGCAAAGGGGTCTATGGCTACATTTTGCGTCCTTTCCAGCCCGGGGAAGCGACCATCAAAGTCGATCGCGCCCTCGACAGCGCCCGGCAATCGGCGCCCCGCCCCGCCGTGGCCGATCCGCCGCCAGGCTATGCCGTCCCGCCGGCCGAAACACCGGCCACCACCGCACACACCGCCTTGCCCAGCCTGGCGCAGGTCGAGCGCGAACATATCGAACGGGTGCTGCGCAGTTGCCATTTCAACCACACGCAAACGGCGCGCACGCTGGGCATCGGGCGCAATACCCTTTGGCGCAAACTCAAGCGGTACCGCATGGAAGACAACGCGCCGGACTAGGGGTGCGGCCCGAAAGCCGTTTCCGTTCTCAGCCCAATAAAGCCCGGCACCGCCGGACCAGAAAAGATAGCTTGCTGGCTGTGCCGCGCGGATAACCGCCATTTCTGGCCGGATCGCCAGCGTGATTCGGCCTCCTGCGGATTACGTGGATTACGTTACGTTCCCGGCGCCATGCATACTTTCCTCACTCCCGGCCCGGGTCCTGCTCCCGGTGCCGGCGCGGCAGGCCGATATTGTCACCCACCACCGTGTTGCCGCCGGCATTGTCTTCAATCCGTTCCCGCCCGGCGATGAGGTTGTCTTTCACGATGGCCCGCACGACCTTATCGCCCAGACGCACCTGCACCCGGTCCTGCTGGAACTCGCATCCGCGTATCAACACCGAACCGCCGCGCACATCGATGGCGGCGTATGCTTCTTGCGGCGGCTCCTCGTCCTCACGCACGTGCCCCCATTGCACAAACGTGCAATCGCTGAAACCGGCCACGCCGGCCGCCGTGCCGTCGATTACCGCAATGCGGTGACACGGTCCCCAGAACGCGCAATTCACGAACCGTACCGATCCGCTGTGCTGCTCGCCCACGCGGACCATAGTCGGGTCGGGCCCGCGGAACGAGACGAACTCGCCGTTGGTGATGAGGATGCCATAGGGCATGCTCTGCGCCACTTCGATCGCGGTGTAGCAGTCATCCGCGCCAATGCCGAGGAAATTGCCGTTTGTACCGCCCTTTTCCGTGTCGATGAACTTGTAGCCCACGTTGTAGCCGAAGCAGAAGGTGTTATGCACATAGTGCCAGTCGGTCTTGCCAAAGATAAAGCCGGTGCCATGCTTCATCTGCCACTCGAACAACGGCGTCTGATGGGACCACCACGGATTCCAGTGCACGTTCTCGATGCGCCCGATGTCGTAGATACGATCCACGAATATACCGATGTGAATGGGTTGGCCGTGCACGTTGCGGATGAGCGCGCGCTGGTTGCGCGAGGCGTCGATCGCGTTATACGGATTCAGAAGCTGCACGTCGACAACGGCGGGGTTGTTCCCACGCATGGCGATGGTCCACGGGTAGGGGGTGGGCTCGCCGGCCTGCGGATCCTGCTCGGGATAGTGCACAGTCACCCCCGCGAGCGTGCTGTTGTTATCAAGGTAGATGAAGGCCTGGCCGTCCGAATCCCCGGCGCCGGCGCAGGGTTCGAGCACGGTGCCCGAGACCGGCTTCTCGGCCGTATTGTCGCGGATTCCCGCATGGGCCGGGGCATACGCCGCCACCCCGCGCAAGGTGACATCCTTGGGTATGATCAGGCAACCATCGAACCGGTAGCGTCCTGCCGGGGCGAATGCCACGCCGCCCCCGGCCGCGCGCGCCGCATCGAGGGCCTGTTGGAAAGCGGCGGTGCAATCCACCTCGCCGCCGGGCGTAGCGCCGTAGTCGCGAACATCCCAGGTGTGCGCGGATTTCATGGTGCCTCCTTCATCAGCCATGGCGGTATGCGCAAAGATAAGGGCCGGCAGGCAAAACACAAAGAGTAGACGCATGTGAACCATATCCCTTCCGAGTGCATGGCGTCTCCCTGCGGCAGCGCCGGGGCGCCTGGTTTAGAAAGAGGCATAGCATAGCACCGGGCGCAGGGCCCAGAAAACCACCCGCGCCCTGGTGGGCGGATAGAAGCACCGCAAAGAGTTCCGCTGGAAGGCGAGCCGGGAAGACGGAAAACGCCGCCTCGCTTCCAAAAGTATCTGCGTGCCCTATGCAGAAGCACGCAACCAGGGCACAAAAAGGCGAATTGTATATGTACTGCATCCATGCTACAATTCAGGCTATGTGAGGATTGGGTGGACAGGGAAGACATGCCAGATTCTGAACCGCCACAAGTCTCTGACGCGGCGCGGGCCGTGGCGGAGTTCTTCGAGAATGAGCACGAGGCAATCGCCCGGGCCATAATCGAGTTGTTGCCCGGCGAACGTGCCCGTGCCGTGCGCTCGAACCTGCAGGCCTGGCTGCACGATACCGCCAACTTGTTGCGCGGACGGCCCGGGCAGACTTTTCACTGGGTGGCGCGCATGGGCGCGTGGGTGACGGCACGAGGTGAGTTGCCGGGCGTCCTGATAGCGGAAGTGCCCCGGTATCGGCGCTGGTTCCTGGAGCAATTCAGCGCCCGTTTCCCCGATACTGCGCAGTTGGACCTGCACAAGGCCGTCCTGCGTGTGCAGGATGAATACATCGAGCAGTTGGTGAAATTCTGCCTGCAAGCGCAGCAACAGGCTCTCACCGCCCAACGGCGGCGGCAGAGCGCCATGGTCGAGGTCATGGACCGCCCGTTCGCCTTGCTGGATGTCGAGGGCCGGCTACTCGTGGCCAACAGTGCCTGTACGGATTTGTGGGGGTTTTCGCAGGATGCGCTGGTGGGGCGGCCTTTTGTCGAGCTCTGTGCGGACTCCGCCGCGGCCGAGATCCGCCGCGCACTACGGCAGCGCACAAGCACCAACCCGCGCACGTTCATGGGCGATTTGCTGGTTGCCCAGGGACGCCGTATCCCCGCGGCCTTCACCGCGCAGCCCCTGTTCGACCTGGAAGGCAAGCGCGACGGCCTCGCCCTGGGTATGCGCAATCTGTCCCAACTTCACGAGCGGCCCTTGCCGGACCGGGTCCGGGGGTTCGAAGAGATAGCGGCCGCATTGCACCTCGGCTTCGAGTTGATCGACACCGGCGGCACCGTGCAATACACCAGTGAAAGCGCCCGGAAACTCCTGGACAACCACCAGGACACACCGCTCACTTTCGCCCTCATGCGCGCCGGCGGGATTGAAGCGCCCGAGAAATTCCTGCACGAGGCGATTACCGAACACAGGCTCTCGATCCAGGTGCTTTCCCATACCCTGCACGGCGAGCAACGCTGGTTTATGGTGGCGATCGCCCCACAGCGCGCCCACAACGACGAAGTCACGCGGGTGCTGTGCATCATGCAGGACGTCACCCACCAGCACGACATCGAGACACGTATCGTCGAGCATCAGCGCACCTCGCTCGCGTCACAGTTGGCCATGACCGTCGCGCACCAGTTGCGCAACCCGCTTGGCGTCATGATCGGCTACGCGGAGATGATTGCCAGCGGCTTGCCCATCGAGCAGATTTACGACGCCACCGAACGGATATTGCGCAACGGCTTGCGCTGCAAGAAGATTGTCGAAGACCTCCTCGAATTCGGACAAGGCGCATCCGACGTCCGGCAGCCGGTCGAGATCAACGCGTTCATCCGCGACCTGGTCATGCCGCAGTTTTCCGGCACCGGCAAGGTGCACCTGGACTGGCGCCTGGCCCAAACGGCGGCCACGCTGATGTGCGTGCCCCAGCAGCTCGCCCAGGTGTTTTTCAGCTTGATCGACAACGCCTTGCGCGCCGCCAACACCCAGGTCAGCCTCGGGGTCGAAGTGCTCCCGGATCGCGTGCGGGTACATATCTGCGACGACGGGCCGGGCGTGTCCCCAGACATACGGGACCGCATGTTCGAGCCGTTCTTTACCACGCGAAAACAAGAGGGGGCCGTTGGTCTCGGGCTCAGCCTTGCCCACCACGCCGTGCAGGATTACGGCGGGCGCCTGTACGTCGAGGACAATAGGGAAGGGGGGGCGTGTTTTGTCATCGAGTTGCCGATCACGCACGCCGTGTCCCCCGGCGGCATTCGCGGCGAGCACACCGGCGTGGCGGAAAAACGCCGCCGCCTGCTGATCGTGGACGACGAACTGGACCTGCTCGTCCTGCTCAAATCGGCGCTTACCCCACACCACTTCGAGGTACACACCGTGGCTACGGGCACCGAAGCCCTGCAATTACTCGAGCGCAACCGCTACGACGGTGCGGTGCTCGATGTGCAATTGCCAGGCGAACTCACCGGACCCCAGCTTTTTCAGTATATCCGCGGCGCCTGTCCACACATGCTCGACACGCTCATGTTCATCACCGCGGACACCATGAATTTCGAGACCCGGAAATTCATCGACGACAGCCAGCACCCGCACATGGAAAAGCCGTTTCTCATCTCCACTTTCGTCAAGCGCATCAAGGAACTCTTCGACGAAGAATGAGTCCGGGCTATGGCGTGGCCCCATTCTCACCCTCGCCTTCCTCCTCGTCCTCCGCCTCGTCCTCCGCCTCGTCCTCCGCCTCGTCTTCCGCCTCGTCCTCCGCCTCGTCCGCCTCCTCCGCCTCGTCCGCCTCGTCCGCCTCGTCCGCCTCCTCCGCCTCGTCCGCCTCGTCCGCCTCGTCCGCCTCGTCCGCCTCGTCCGCCTCGTTGCCCTCGTTCACTGGCGCCGGGGGCGTGTCCCCGGTTTCCGCGCCGCTTTCGGCGGTATCGGGCGCCTCTTCCGATTGCTCGACCGCCGCAATCGCTTCGGCGGGCGCGGCCTCCTCCTGCAACACTTGCAGGAGTCCCACCACGTACAGCTCGCAGGTGAGCACGTTCATGTAGAGATAATTGCGAATCTGCGCCTCGCTCAACGCCGCACCCTCAACATCGAGCGACGTGCGAAAGCGCACCCGCCCCATGTCGTAATCCAACTCGAAACAGCCCAGCGCCAGACCGAAGTTCGCCCGGTGCAGATATTCCGCCACGGCCGTGCGCCGCTCAGGCGGCGTCTTTTCCATCAGGACCGAATAGAAACTCACCTGACGCAGATCTTCGCGGGCATGCATCAACACGGTCCAGGTAGTTTGCTGGCCCTCATAGCGCATACGCACAGCTTGTGCCTCGTCCACTGGTTCGAAGCGCCAGGCCTCGCCCTGCAAAAAGTCTTTCACTTGGTCCAACAGCGACGTTTCCTGCGCCCCGGATACGGGCGCGGCACACATAAGCACTGTCAGAGCCGCCGCAATTATCCGCATCATGGCTTGCCCCGCTTTCTCCCTGTTGTTGGCGTCAATCATCGTATCGCATACTGCACCAACACGGCCGCCTTACACAAGCTCCGCAACGTCGCCGGCGTGCACACCCGTGCCGGCCGCGCCTTCTGGTTGCGTTGCTTTTCTCTCCGGCGGTATAACAAGGGCCAGCCTGTTGGCGAATATGTACCGCCGAATGCGGGAGGAGAAAGGTTTATGGCTATCGTAATCGGGCTCGATGTCGGAACGAGTGGCACCAAGGCCATCGCCATGGATGCGAAAGGGACACTGCTGGCCGCGTCTCAGGTCGTGTATCCCCTTGACAGCCCGCGGCCTGGCTGGGCCGAGCAAGACCCGGCGCTCTGGAAAGCGGCGGCCTTCGAGGCGCTCGCGCAGTTGGCGCACCAGGTGAAAGCGGATGAGGTAACCGGCATCGGCTTGACCGGACAAATGCACGGCTCCGTCTTTCTCGATGGGGCGAACAACGTGCTGCGGCCGGCGCTTCTATGGTGCGATCAGCGCACGGCCCCGCAATGCGACGAGATTACACGCACGGTGGGCGCGGGCGAACTCCTCGAGATGGTCTCGAATCCGGCGCTGCCGGGCTTCACCGCGCCGAAAATCCTCTGGTTACGCGAACATGAGCCGGCAATCTATGAGCAGGTAGTGCGTGTCCTGTTGCCGAAGGACTATATCCGGCTGGTGCTCACCGGCGAATATGCCACCGACGTCGCCGATGCCTCGGGCACATTGCTCTTCGACGTGAAAAACCGCAACTGGCACACGGACCTTATGTCGATCCTCGGTATCGACCCGGACTTCATGCCGCGCGCCTTCGAGGGCACCGAAGTGACCGGCACACTCACCCCGGAAGCCGCGCAAAAGACCGGCCTGCCTGCGGGAATTCCCGTCGTGGCGGGCGGCGGCGATCAGGCGGCGGGCGGCGTGGGCTGCGGAATTGTGCGCCCGGGCGTCATCTCGTCGACGCTCGGGACGAGCGGTGTCACTTTCGCGTTTTCCGAGAAGGTGGCGATGGACCCGCAGGGCCGGGTGCATACCTTCTGCCACGCGGTCCCAGGCGCCTGGCATGTGATGGGGGTGATGCTGGCAGCCGGCGGCTCGCTCCAGTGGTTCCGCGACATGCTGTGCCAGGCCGAGCGCACCGTAGCCGCGGAGACCGGCCGCGACCCCTACGAGTACATCACCGAGGCGGCGGCGAAGGTGCCCCATGGGGCGGAGGGTCTGATCTTTCTTCCCTACCTTTCCGGCGAGCGCACCCCCCACAAGGACCCCTATGCCAAGGGCGCTTTCATCGGTCTGTCGCTGCGCCATTCCAAGGCGCACATGGCCCGGGCCGTACTCGAGGGCGTGGCCATGGGTATGCGCGACAGCCTCGAGCTCATCACGGGTATGGGCGTGCCGGTCGACGAGATTCGCGCTTCCGGCGGTGGCGCGCGCAGCCCCCTGTGGCGGCGTATCATGACCGATGTGCACGGCATGCCCTTCTGGACCATCAATGTCGATGAAGGCCCGAGCTATGGCGCGGCCATCCTCGCATCGGTGGCGGCGGGATTCTACAAGGACGTGCCGGAGGCCTGCGACACCATCATCCGCACGGTCGACGAGTCGCCGGTGGAAAGCAGCAACGTGCATTTCTACGACATGTGGTACCGCGAATACCAGAACGCCTACAATGTGCTCGCACCTTCTTTCCAACGCTGCGCGGAAATACTGCGGTAAACGCGGTTCTGTACGCGTGTTGAAGAAGCGCCTGGCATTGCGCCGGCGCGTCCCCAGGCCCCGTGGCGATTGGATCCGAGCAGCGCCCTCGGTTAAGACGTCAACGGTAACGGCCGCCTCTGCGGCGGAAAAGCGCGCCCTTGGCACGGCGTTGTACCGCGCCTGCTCAGCCGTCCCAGATGGCGTGCAGCTTGCCCAGGGCCTCTTTGGCTTCGGCGACTGTGTCTTCGATGATTTGTTTGCAGGTTTTGATCTCGTTTATCCGGCCGACCACCTGGCCGCAGGCGATGGTGCCCATGTTGATGTCGCCGCTGAGGTAGGCCTCGCGGCCGACTTTCCCGCTGATGACCGGGATCAGCTCGTCGAGCGTGGCGCCCTCGGCCTCCATGCGCGCCACGGTCTCCGCCGCCTCGTTCTTGATGATGCGCGCCGCATTGCGTATCGACCGCTCGACGATCATGGTGTCGGTCTCGTTTGCGCCGATCATCCACTGCTTGAAATTGTCGTGCATCGGGCTCTCGGCGGACGCCATGAACCGCGTGCCCATGAGCACGGCATCGGCGCCAAGGGCGAGCGCGGCCACGAGACTCCGGCCATCGCAGAAACCGCCCGCCGCGATGATCGGGATATTGAGCGTATCGGCTACCTTCGGAATGAGGATGAGCGAGGGCACATCGTCCATGCCGGGGTGTCCGCCGCACTCGAAGCCAACGACGGTCACCGCATCGACCCCGACGCTCTCCGCCTTCTTCGCGAAGCGCACGGCCGGCACCTTGTGGATGAGCTTCACGCCGGCGCCATGCAGCTTCTCGACGTAGGGCTCGGGGTTGCGGCCGGCCGTCTCGACGACGGGCACCTGCTCTTCGCACACGACGTCCATGAACGCGTCGGTCTGGTCCCCGGGCATCATGGCGGGAAGCATCGAGATATTGACGCCGAACGGCTTTTCCGTCAAGTCACGGGTTTTTTTGATTTCATCGCGCAGCTCGCGCGGATAAGCGAAGGACACCGCAGTGATGAAGCCGCAGCCGCCGGCGTTCGACACCGCTGAAACAAGCTCCGCCTTCGCAAGCCATTGCATACCGCCCATGAGGATCGGGTAGTCGATGCCCAGCATTTCCGTGATTCGTGTCTTTATCATGACTACTACTCCCACCAGGTTGGTGCCTTCGGCGCTATGGCGCGCCCCATAAAACGCACGCCGTGTTATACCTTGTCCGCCTCTTCATGTCCATCCGGCGGTGAAAAATCGAAGCGTTCGTAGACGTCTTTGAAGTCTTGGTAAATCTGTTGCGCCGTGAGGTCAAAGTTTTCCGGGGCGTACTTGTGCGGACTGCGGTACGAGGCGGCTTTCGCATCGAGTTCGGCGAGATATTCCTCGAGCGCAGGGGGCACATCGAGTCCGAAGTGGTCATACATGCCACGCACGGTATCGCCCGGGGCCTTCGCGAGGTCGTCGTAGCGCACAAACTGGGCGCGCTCGGGGGGCCATGCGGGCAGCCGTTCCATTGGGTGGCGGTAGAAAGCCGCGGCCAGATCGAGCACTATGTCGCGGAAATCGTGGCCGCGCTTCGCATTGCCGAAGACCTGCCAGAAGTAGGAGACGAGGCTGAGCATGGACACAAGCGCCTCGTCCGGGCGGCGCACGCAACAGGCGATGTGCGCATCCGGGTAGGTTTCGCGCAGGCCTTCGACCATGGTGCTGAAAGTCGGATTCTTCGAAAGGATGCGCTTGTCCGCGCCATGCACATAGAGGTGACGCTGCAAGCAACGGCGGTGGAACCGCATGATATGCTGGCGTTGGTCTGCCGGAATCTCGGTGTCGAACCGTGCAAGGGGGTAGAGTAAATCTGGAAATGGAAACGGCACCAGCAACAAGATGCAGGAAAAGATCGGGTTGAAGAGTTGAAAGTCCTCTTCCGTTTCGTAAAGCCCGGTCTCGTGCATGCGGTTCATCTCGTTGAGCAGGTGCGACTCGATGAGAAGAATGAGCCGCTGGAACGGGCGCCCGAAGAGCCGGTCGATCCGGCCGAGGACGCGGTATACTTTGCGCTGCGTGATGGAGGGCGCAAGAATCAGCTCCCACGTGGTGAAGAGGGTGAAGCGATCGTCGCGGCTGAGGCACCGGTGCAGGAAGGTCGTGCCGCTGCGGGGTATGCCGATGATGAACACCGGCTCCTTCACCGCGATGTTCCGGTAACCGCGAAAAAAAATGTCATCGAGCAGGAAGCACAGCCGGTGCTCCAGTTGCAGTAGACCGAAGAGCGGCATGAACCATGGCATGATAAGCAGGCGCCGCCATGTCCACCGCCCAAAGCTGTCGCGGCCGGCCGTAAGCGTGCGCCAGACAAGGCGGAAGTAGAGGCCCCAGCCATAGTACTTCACGTTGTGCGCTCCTTGGTTTGGCGGCCTTCGGTCAGCGAGGTGGCGCGGTCGGGAGACCGGGCATAACAAGAGGACGTTCGGGGCAACGCCTCTCCCTTCTTGGTGCCTTTCTTACATTGCCGCTTCAATTTTGTATTCGCCGCCCCCCGCCTCGAAGACCGCACGGCCGTCTTCCATGCGCAGGAAGCTGAGGCCGTCGGCCGCCACATCCTCCTTGCTCTTTGCGGGCACGTAGACCTCCGCGGTGGTGTTCGCCGGGACGGCGATGCGCCAGTGGAAGGCGCCGTCCTTGATCTCCCACGCACTCTCGATGGCGCCGCGCAGGGTGTCCTGGCGCGCGTTGACCCAGGTGATATCGCCCACGAGCTCGGGTTTCAAGACGAACCGTTTGAACGCCGGCGCGTCCTCGATCGGACGGATGCCCGCCAGCGCGCGGTAGAACCACATACCCACCGCGTTGTAGCAGTTGTGGATGTGCGAGCGGTCGCCGCCCCAGTGTTCCCAGGTGGTGGTCGCGCCGCTCTCGAGCATGTGGCCATAACTCGGGAAGTCACGCTGATTGAGGTATGCGAACACGACATCACTCCGTCCACGCTCGAGCAGGGCCGTGGTCACGATGGGCACCCCCACGAGCCCGGCGACGAGGTGGCCGTCGTTCTCTTCGAGAATGTGCTTCGCGAGGCGTTCCTCGACCGCCTCCTCGAGGTCATCCGGCACCACGCCCACGAGCAGCGGGTAGGCCAGATCGATCTGGGTGTCGTCGGCGTAGGTGCCGTCGTGCCAGAATTCGGCGTGGACCTTCTTGCGCAGTTCTTCCGTTTGTCTTGCATAGCGCTCGGCGTCTTCCTCCTTGCCGAGAACCTTCGCGATCTTCGCCATGCGGTCGTGGCACTGCACGATGACGCAGTTGTTCACGAGGTGTGTCGAGCGTTCGAGATCGCCCTCGTCGCGCTTCGGGCGCGCCCAATCGCCAAGGTACCAGTTGCGGTAGTCCTCCTCCTTCCAGCCGAAGAGCAGCCCGTCGTCGCGGGCGTTGTCCGCTACATAGCCATCGAGCCATAGCTGCATCATGGGGTAGTTGGTTTCGAGGGCGCGCACGTCATTGTAGTGGACATACATATGCCAGGGCGCGGCGATGGAGAACGCGCACCAGTAGGGGCCGCCACCCGCCTGATAGGGGTTCGGCGCCGTATGCGGCAGGCCGCCGTCCGGCCGCTGGCAATCGCGCCAGTGGTTCATCCAAGTGGTGTAGAGCGCGCCCATGTTGAAGAGGGTGAGCGCTGTGGGCGTGCTGGCCTGGCCGTCGCCGCCGTAGCCGAGCCGCTCGATGTGCGGACAATCCACGAGGTAGGCGCCGAGGCTGAGGCATTCGAGGGTGTAGTGCACCATGTTGTGAATATCGTTCAGCAGCGGGTTCGAGCAGGCGAACGACGCAAAGACCGGGTGGTCCGTGCGAATGAGCGATGCGCTCATGCTCTCCGGATCCGGCCGCTCTTCGATCCCCTGGATGCGCACATAACGGAAGGCGTGGTAGTTAAACTTGTTCCGGAAGAACTCGCCCGGCTCACCGCGCCCGATGTAGACACTCTGCTGCGAGAACGTCTTGAGTTCCCGGCCGTCGAGCTGATCGCCGAACTCCATGTGTACCCGCTGGCCCGGCTCCAGATTCTCGAAGGTCATCACGAACCAACCGGCGAGGTTCGTACCGAAGTCCACCAACCAGGTGCCTTCGCCGTCATAGGTGACATGTTTCGGCGCGAAGGTTCGCACCACCCGGTTGGGTTCGGCTTCCTGGGCGGTGACCGTGTGTTCCGGCACATCGGCTACCACGGCCTGTGCCCAGCCGCGGTCGTCGAAGCCGGGCGCACTCCAGCCGGGCGGGTAATCGCGCGAGTCCACGCGTTCGCCGCCATAACGCCCCGATCGCCACTCGCCGATGCGGCGGATGTTGCTCGGGTGCGCTTTCCAGCCTTCGGCGTCGAGCGGGAGGGTGCGCGCGCCATCGGCGGTGACCACCTCGACAATCGCGCCGGCCAGCGGTCCCTCATGCACCACGCCGGGCAAGCCGGGGAAATACCACCCCTGGCCAAGCCACAAGCCGATGACGTTCTCGCCCTTGTTCACATAGGGTGTGATGTCATGGGTGATATAGAACGATCGTTTGTCGAACTGCGAGGGCGCGGGCATGAGCGGCCCCTGCTCGATACGGCGATCGTTCACCCAAACCTCGTGGAACCCCAGCGAGTTCACATGCAACCGCACGGCGAGCACGCCCACCAGATTGTCGATGGACAGCGTGTGCCGCAACCATGGAAACTCGGGGTTCCCCTCCTCCGGATTCATGCCCACGTAGGTAAACTGGCTGCTCTCGAGAGCGCCGCCCTTCTTTGCGATGCCCGTGGTGAAGTGGGCACGGGCGCTCCATTGCGAAGGCGTGCCCGCGTCGTCCCACACGCGCACCTGCCAGTAGCACCGGCGGTCTTCCGGCAGCGGTTCACCCGCATAGGGCGCCAGCACCGTTTCTCCCGAGTCCACCTTGCCCGAGTCCCACAGGGCGCCCTCCTGGGCGTCGAGCTGCTCGGCGGCCAGGGCGACGAGTATCTGGTAGGCGGTCTGGGTTGCGCCGGTGCGATCACTATGGAAGACCCAACTGAACCGCGGCGCTTCGGTGTCGACGCCGATCGGGTTCGCCCGGTATTCACAGGTGAGGCGTGTGGCACGGGGCGCCTCCTGAGCCAACGCGCAGGGCATCGTGAGCAGGGAACAGGCCAGAAGCAGTAAGACGAAGCGCAGCATCAGAAAACCTCCCGCAAGATTTGGTGTAGCGTGGAAAAACATACGTGCGGGTCAAGATAGCGGATTGCACATGGACTATCAACCAAGTGACGCCCTGCCAGAAAACCGGGCCGCCGCGCATAATGCCCGCCCCAATAACTTTCGTTGCATACCATAACGGGCCGGTTACAATCGCTTGCCGGCGCTGATCCGCACGCAGTGGGTGGAAGAAGGCGAAACTCCCAGTAGCGTGCGCCTGTGCGCAGTCGTCGAGTACTGGTGCGGTACACGCGCAGACTCGCGCCGCGCATCTGGCAAAAACGTTTCCCATTTGCGCCCTATTGCGTTGAGGGCGTATTCTCCCCGGTATGCACGATGATCGCCTCAAACGCGCGCTGACGGCCATCGACGCGGTGAATGCCCAAGACCCAACCCCGGCGCCCGCAACGGGAGAACCCCGGGCACTGAGTTACGGCCGACGAATGACCGGCTGGCTGACGCAGCTTCGCCCGGACGCCCCGGAGGCGCTCGAGATTGCCTGCCGCGCACAACACATCCGGCGGTGGGATATTCCGCGCACCACGTTTCCCGAGGGCCGTCAAGGTTATCTCGCGTGGCGCCGCCGGCTGTATACCCACCACGCCGAGGTGACCGCCGGTGTTCTCGAAAACCTCGGCTTCGATGCAGACACCATCGCGCGCGTTGGTTTTCTCCTGAACAAGAAGCATATCAAGCACGACCCGGACAGCCAGTCGCTCGAAGACGCCGCATGCCTGGTCTTTCTCGAGAACGACTTGGCCTCATTTGCCGACAAGACTGATCGCGACAAGATGCGGGGCATTCTGCGCAAGACATGGAACAAGATGAGCGACCAGGCGCAGGAACACGCGCGCGCCCTTTCCATACCGCCCGAGGCACAGGCGCTTATGGACGGGGCGATCGACCCGGAGGATGTGGCCTGACATGGCAGTATGCATCGGCATAGCAGGCGGCGCGGGCGCGGGCAAATCCACCCTTGCCCAGTTACTGGCAGCGCGCATGCCGGCCAGTGCGGCCATCATCGAACACGACTGGTACTACCATGACCAGGCGCATCTGCCCTTCGAACGCCGTTTCGACACGAACTACGATCACCCCAACGCCCTCGATACCGAACTGCTCATCGCGCAGCTCGGCATGTTGCGCGAAGGCCGCGCCGTCGAGGCGCCGCGATACGACTACACCCGCCATATACGCGCGGCCGCCACGCACCCTATCGAGCCACATGCCGTCTATATTGTCGAGGGCATCCATGTACTGCACGAGGAAAACCTGCGCCGCCTCTTCGACCTCAAGGTCTACCTCGATTTGCCGGCCGATCTGCGCTTTATCCGCCGTCTCGAGCGCGACATCGCGCAGCGCGGCCGCACTATGCAAAGCGTCGTCGAGCAATACCTGCGCACGGTGCGGCCCATGCACGCCCGCTACGTCGAACCCGCCCGCCGCCACGCGGACATCGTCGTGGATGAGGAGGACGAGCTGCCCGGCGTTGCGGAGCGGCTCTGCGCCCGCCTTGCGGAGCGCACCACGCCATGATGCACTACCTCGAACAGTGCGTGTGCCGTCACCGGCCCGATCTCGCCGGCGCCATGACCCTCACACCGATCCCGACGGGCAAGTTCAACGACTCGTTCTATGTCGATGCGGGCGGCGAACAACTCGTGTTGCGCATCGCCCCGCCGGATGACGCGGTCTTCTGCTTCTACGAACGCCGCATGATGCGCCAGGAACCAGGCTTGCACAACCTGCTCCACGCCAGGACCACGGCGCCCGTGCCGCGCATCCTCGCATTCGACGACTCGCGTGACATCATCGATCGCGATTTCCTGCTCATGAAACGCATGCCCGGCGTCCCGCTCACCGAGTGCGCCGGGGCCGACATCAACGCCATTCTGCGTGAGGCGGGCGCCTGCCTGGCCCAAGTGCATGCGCTCACCGCCGACGCCTACGGCTACCTGGGCGAGCACGCCCCTATGGAGCCGCAACCCTCGTGGGCCGAGGCCTTCGCCGTGATGTGGCAATTACTCGCGGAAGATGTGGCGCAGCAGGGCTACTACACCCATACCGAACTGAATGCCATGATCGACCTTTTCGCGCGCCATCGCCACCGATTCAACCGCCATGTCCCCGCCTCGTTGCTCCACATGGACATTTGGGCGCAGAACCTCCTTGTGGAAGGCGGACGGCTCACCGGTATCCTCGACTGGGATCGCGCGTTGTGGGGCGACCCGGAGATCGAGTTCGCCGTGCTCGACTATTGCGGCGTGTCATTGCCGCCGTTCTGGCAAGGGTATGGCGGCACGCGCGACAATTCGCACGACGCGCAAATCCGCCGGCAGTTCTACCTGCTCTACGAAATCCAGAAGTACATTGTCATCCGCCACGGACGCAACCACAATCCCGCCGCCGCCTGCCGCTACAAGGAACAGGTCCAGCAGCTCACCCGCGCCATACCGGGCTAGGGGCGCGGCCAGAAAGGCCGTTTCTGCTCTTTCAGCCCAACAAAGACCAACACCGTCAAACAAGAAAACATGGAACTCTTTAGCCGTATGCCGTGCGACTTGGTGATACAGTATTCGTAAGTTTTTGGCCGTCTGCCGTGCGCCGCCCACAACCCAGAACGCAAAGGTCCCAGGGAGGGCGAGCGTCCCCGCGAGCCGAATAGGAACCATGGCGCACCAACGG
>CAZMVU010000018.1:22740-40042 GCA_964569295.1 uncultured Nitrospirales bacterium | reverse complement strand
TCCGCGAAGGCGGGCGCACCGTCGGCGCCGGCGTCGTTACCAAGGTCATCGAATAACCACGTCCGCGCCTGAGGCGCGGAGAGCGCATTGGAGAGCCGAGCATGGCTGCGACCCACAAGATACGGATTAAACTGCGCGCCTACGACCATACCCTGCTCGATCAGGCCACGAAAGACATCGTGACCGCGGCCCAGAGCACGGGGGCGAGCATCAACGGGCCCGTGCCACTGCCCACGTGCTTCGCGAAGTACACGGTGCTGCGGGGCCCGCACATCGACAAAAAGTCACGCGAGCAGTTTGAGAGCCGCACACACAAGCGCCTGCTCGACATTGTCGAGCCGACCGCGTCTACCGTGGACAAGCTGATGCGCCTGGACCTGCCGGCAGGGGTCGATGTCGAGATCAAACAGTAATTGGCAAGCGGGTGACGCCCGGATTACCGGCGGGTGCTTACCTTGGAATTGGACACGGGTTGCGCGTTTGCCCGGAAAGGCAACCCAGGCCCCCGAAGAGCGAGCCGGCGCGCTGAGCGCCGCATCGGATAACGGCGCATTACGCGACGGTATGGGATAAACGAACGATGGCACAAGGGATACTCGGCAAAAAAGTCGGCATGACCCGCCTCTTCCTCGAGGACGGCCGATCGGTGCCGGTCACGCTTATCGAGGCGGGGCCATGCACCGTGGTGCAGCGCAAGACCACGGCGAACGACGGCTACGAGGCCGTGCAAGTGGGCTTCGGCACACAAAAAGAGTCGCGGGTTACTATGCCGCTCCTCGGCCACTTCAAGAAAGCGGGCGTGGCGCCGGCGCGTGCGTTGCGCGAGTTTCGCGTGGATGCCGCTACGGAGCTCAGTGTGGGCGATCAGGTCAGCGCCGACATGTTCAGCGTCGGTCAGCGGGTGGACATCACCGGCACGTCCAAGGGCAAAGGCTTTGCGGGCGCCATGAAGCGCCATGGCTATGGCGGCGGCCCGGCGGGGCACGGTTCGAATCTTCACCGTGCGACGGGGTCGGTCGGCCAGGCCGCCTATCCTTCGGAAATTTACAAGGGCAAAGGCATGCCGGGGCATATGGGCACCGACCGAGTCACGGTGCAGAACCTCGAGATCATCCGGGTCGAGGCCGAGCGTAACGTTATCGTTGTGCGCGGCAGCGTCCCCGGCGCCAACGGCAGCTTGGTATCCATCAAGCCCACCGTGAAGGGGAATGCGTAATGGCGACGCTCAAAGTGGTCGATACGACAGGGAGCGACAAGGGCGCCAAGGAGGTCAGCGACGTTGTGTTCGCCGCGGATCTCAACCCCGCGCTCATACACGATGTGGCGGTGGCCTTGCAGGCGCATAAGCGCCAGGGCACGCACAAGACCAAGACCCGCAAAGAGGTGCGCGGCGGCGGCCAAAAGCCGTTTCGACAGAAAGGCACCGGCCGCGCCCGGCGCGGCAGCATCCGCGAGCCGCATCTTCGCGGCGGCGGCACGGTGTTCGGCCCCACGCCGCGCAGCTACCGCACGAAAATTACAGGCCGCGTCCGGCGCCAGGCGTTGCGTTGCATGCTCAGTGAACGCGTGCGCGGCGACCGGCTCAGTGTGCTCACGGGGCTCGCAGTCGAAGCGCCAAAGACCAAGCCCATCGCCGACATGCTCGAATCGCTCGCCCCGGAAAGGCGCAAGACACTGTTGGTGAGCGCGGCCACGGACAAGAACCTGCTCCTTTCCACGCGGAACATCCCGCAGGTGACCGTGCGCACGGCGGCGGATGTAAACGCCCTGGACGTGCTCAACGCCGCGCGCGTCATCGTGCAGGAAGAGGCGCTTGGCCAACTGGAGGAACGCCTGTCATGAGTTTCCATGCGCACGAGATTATCCAGCGGCCCATCGTGACCGAAGAGTCGCAGATTCAGACGGCCAAGGCCAAGGGCAGCCAGTACACCTTCCGGGTGAATCCCAAGGCGAACAAGAGACAAATCAAGGAGGCCATCGAGGCGCAGTTCCCCGAGGTCAAGGTGGTCTCCGTGAATACCATGAACTACGCAGGGAAAACACGCCGCCTTATGGCGAGCCGCCGCGAAGGGCGCCGCTCGCAGTGGAAGAAGGCCGTCATTACCCTGCGCCCGGGCGATACAATCGATCTGATCTAAGTGAGGCTCAGTTATGCCTGTAAAACGATTCAAACCGGTGACGCCGTCGCGGCGCAACATGAGCGTGGCCGACTTCTCGTCTCTGACGAAGGGCAAGAAGCCTGAAAAACGGCTCCTGTCGCCCAACGCAGAGAAGGCCGGCCGCAACAACCATGGCCGCATTACCATGCGCCGGCGCGGCGGTGGGCACAAGCGGCGGTATCGCGCGATTGACTTCCGGCGCGACAAGCTGGCCGTGCCCGGCAAGGTGACCGCACTCGAGTACGACCCGAACCGGTCGGCGCGCCTGGCGCTCATCGTGTACGCCGATGGCGAGAAACGCTATATCCTGGCGCCGCGCGGTCTGCGCGTGGGCCAGGTCATCAAAGCCGGACCGGATGCGGAATTCGAGGTGGGCAACTCCTTGCCGCTCAGCCGGATTCCCCTCGGCACCGCGCTGCACAACGTCGAGATGACCCCGGGCAAGGGCGGCCAGATAGCCCGCTCGGCCGGCAATAGCTGCCAGTTGCTTGCCAAAGAAGGGCGCTACTGCGTCTTGCGGATGCCGTCGGGAGAAATGCGCCGGGTACTCGCCGACTGCCGGGCGACCATAGGCACCGTTGGCAACGAAGACCACCTCAACGTCGACCTCGGCAAAGCCGGGCGCGCACGTTGGCTGGGACGCCGGCCCAAGGTTCGCGGCGTGGTGATGAATCCCGTCGACCACCCGCACGGTGGCGGTGAAGGACGCACCTCGGGCGGCCGGCACCCCTGTACGCCGTGGGGCGTCCCCACCAAAGGCCACAAGACCCGTAAGAAAAAGCACCGGACCAACCGGTTTATTATTCGCCGCCGCAAAGCCAAGTAGCGCACAGGAGAACGTCTCGTGACCCGTTCACTCAAAAAAGGCTACTTCATCGACATGAATCTGTTCGATAAGGTGACCAACGCCCAGGCCTCGGGAGACCGCAAGGTTATCCGCACATGGTCGCGCCGCTCGACGATCATCCCCGAGATGGTCGGGCTCACCATCGCGGTACACAACGGCAAGAACTTTATCCCCGTGTTCGTGACGGAGAATATGGTGGGCCACAAACTCGGCGAGTTTGCCCCCACCCGCACGTTCAAAGGGCATGCTGGCGGCCGATAGCCGCCGGCGCGCAAGAGAGAGGGAATCGACATGGCTACAGCCGCCGCCCGCATGAGGAATCTGGCCATCGCGCCGCGCAAGGTGCGCCTGGTGGCCGATCTTATCCGGGGCAAAAAAGTCCCCGAGGCGCTCGAGATATTGGAATTCACGCAGAAAAAGTCCGCCCCGGAGTTGCGCAAGCTGCTCGCGAGTGCGGTCGCCAATGCGGAGCACGCCGCGAACGAGACGCATCAGACCGTCGACCCGGACGATATGGTGGTGGCACGCATCATGGTGGACCAGGGCCGCACGTACAAGCGCTGGCGCCCCGCCCCGCGCGGCCGCGCGACGCCCATCCGCAAGCGGCGCAGCCACATTTCCATCCAGATTTCGGACGAGGTGAAAGCCAAGTCCAAGTCGAAGAAGAACTAGAGGAGAACACCGTGGGTCAGAAGGTACATCCGAACGGCTTCCGGCTGGGCATTATCCAGAACTGGTCTTCCATCTGGTACGCGGACAAAAACTACGCGGACCTGCTGCACGAAGACCTGAAACTGCGTGACTATGTGAAAAAGCGCCTCTTCCACACGGGCGTGGCGAAGGTTGACATCGAGCGCGCCGGCCGCAAGGCCAAGGTGCATATCTATACCGCGCGCCCCGGCCTCGTCATCGGGCAGCGCGGCACCGAAGTGGACAAACTGCGCTATGAGCTCGAACGGCTCACCGGCCGTGAACTGCTTATCAATATCGTCGAGGTGATGAGCCCGGAACTCAGCGCCACGCTGGTAGCCGAGAACATCGCCCAGCAGATTCAGCGCCGCATTTCGTTCCGGCGGGCCATGAAAAAGGCCGTGCAGAACACCATGCGCCTGGGTGCCAAGGGCATTCGCCTGCGCGTGGCTGGCCGCCTGAACGGCGCCGAGATCGCCCGCAGCGAGCAAGCGCGCGAAGGAAGCGTGCCGCTGCACACCCTGCGCGCGAACGTGGACTACGGCTTTGCCCTGAGCCGCACGACCTACGGCACGATCGGGGTCAAGTGTTGGATTTACCACGGCGACATGGCCCCGGGCGAAATGGTCACCACCATAGGCGGCCAAGGACAGACACAGCGGCGTAGCGGCGGCGAACGCGGCGGCGAACGCGGCGGTGAGCGCGGCGCGGCCGCAACCAGCGGCGCCAAGCGCTAAATGAGGGAGTCATTGTTCCCATGTTGATGCCGAAACGAGTAAAGCACCGCAAGCAGCAGCGCGGCCGGCGTACAGGCGCCTCAAAAGGCGGCTACTACATGGCCTTCGGCGAATACGGGCTGAAGGCGATGGGCGACGGCTGGATTACCGCGCGCCAGATCGAGGCGGCCCGTATCGCCATGACGCGCCGGATAAAGCGCGGCGGAAAAATATGGATCCGGCTGTTTCCGGACAAACCGATTACCAAGAAACCGGCGGAAGTACGCATGGGCAAGGGCAAAGGCGCCCCGGAAGAATGGGTTGCTGTCGTCAAGCCCGGCCGCGTCATGTTCGAGCTCGAGGGCGTACCCGAAGAGATCGCCCGCGAGGCCATCCGCCTGGCGGGGCAGAAACTGCCCATACCCACGAAGTTTGTCAAGCGCTAGGGAGACGCGACGTGAAGGCGAATCAATTGAGAGAGCTGACCGGCGAGGAACTGCTGGACCGCCTTGAGGACCGGCAGAAGGCCGTGTTGAGTTTCCGTCTTGCCCAGGCCACCGAAGTGGTCGAAAACGTGCGCGCGGCCCGGGAAGCGCGTAGAGAGATTGCCCGTATCAAGACGGTGCTGCGCGAGCGCGAACGCGCGGCCGAGAAAGGGACGCAGTAGCCATGGCCAAGGTGCAAGGATACCGCAAAGAGCGCGTGGGCTGTGTAACCAGCGACAAGATGGACAAGACCATCACGGTCGCGGTCGAAGGCCTGATACAACATCCGCTGTACAAGAAGAGCATCAAGCGCACGAAGAAATTCAAGGCCCACGACGAGGAAAACACCTGTCAGGTGGGCGATTGGGTGCGCATCCGGGAGACCCGGCCGTTGAGCCGCACCAAGCGCTGGCGCCTGGTGGAAGTCATCAAGAAGGTCGAGTAGCAGGGCGGGCCGTCAGGCCATCCCCCCACAGCAACCCAGCGTAGTAAGCGCCTGTTCGGCAGGCGCGTGAGGAACCGCCGCGATGATACAGATTTACAGCCGATTAAAAGTGGCCGACAATTCCGGCGCACGCCGTATCCGCGTCATCCAAGTGATGGGCGGATCGAAGCGGCGCTATGCCGGCCTCGGCGACATCGTGACCGCCAGCGTGAAAGAGGCGCTGCCCAATGCCAACATCAAGAAGGGCGACGTGGTGAAGGCCGTGGTGGTACGTGTCAAGAAAGACACCCAACGTGCGGACGGCACCACGATCCGATTCGACTCGAACGCGGCGGTCATCGTGAACATGGCGCGCGAAAAAGGCCGTGAGCCGGAACCGCGCGGCACCCGCGTCTTTGGTCCCGTGCCCCGCGAACTGCGCGCCAAGGGCTTCACGAAAATTCTCAGCCTCGCACCCGAGGTCCTGTAAGGAACGAGAGCCATGCATATCCGTAAAGACGACACCGTGGTGGTGACGCAAGGCAAATACAAAGGCAGCCGGGGCCGTGTGCTTGCGGTTTATCCGAAAAAAGAGCGCATCCTGGTTGAAGGCGTAAACATGGTGAAAAAGCACCAGCGCCCATCCAGCCGCAACCAGCAAGGCGGCATTGTCGAGCGGGAGGCGCCCATTCACCTCTCGAACGTCATGCCCTGGTGCGACTCCGCCAAGAAACCGTCGCCGATCAAGATGAAGCGGCTCGAAGACGGCAGCCGCGTGCGCGTGTTCAAACTCAATGGCGAAACGCTCAACGACTAAGGGCGCGCGCAGAAAGGCCGCTTTCGGTCCAATGGAAACCAACACCGCCGGACAAGGTAAAACAGCTTTCTGGCCGCGCCCCGCGCAGAACCGGGGCGGCTGGCCACAATCCGAGCCGTGGGAGTGATGCTACCGTGACGCCGAGACTCAAAGAGCAATACAGGAATGAAATCCTGCCGGACATGCGAGAACAGTTCCGCTATGCCAACGTGATGCAGGTGCCCCACATCGACAAGGTGGTGGTGAACATGGGCGTGGGCGACGCGACCCAGGATCCGCGGCTGCTCGAGGGCGCGGCGCAGGAGTTGTCGCTGATTACCGGGCAGAAGGCGTGCATTCGCAAGGCACGCCGGTCCATCTCGAATTTCAAGTTGCGTGCCGGCAACCCCATCGGTTGCATGGTCACGCTGCGCGGAGACCGCATGTACGAATTTCTCGACCGGCTGCTGAACGTGGCGATCCCCCGCATTCGCGACTTTCGCGGCGTGTCGGCCAAGGCTTTCGATAAATTCGGCAACTATACCCTGGGTGTTCGCGAGCACACGATCTTCCCGGAAGTGAACGTGGATAACGTGGCCCGTGTTCGCGGTGTGAACATCACCTTCGTCATCCGCAACAGCAACTCGCGCGAAGAGAGCCACGAGCTCTTGCGCCGCTTCGGTATGCCCTTTGCCCGCTAGCGGCATGCCAGAGAGAACGAGGAGCAGGCACATTGGCTAAGAAATGCAAGGTAGAACGTGAGAAGCGGTTAGCGCAGGTTATCGCCCGCTACGCCGACAAGCGCGCAGCGCTTCTCAAGGTTATCAAGAATCCCGAGACCGGCCAGGACGAAAAGCACGCGGCCTACCGCGAGCTGGCCAAAATTCCGCGCGATGCGAGCCCCGTGCGCTACCGCAACCGGTGCGACCTTACCGGCCGCCCCCGGGGTTACTATCGCAAGTTCCGCATCTCACGCATTGCGCTGCGCGAGCTCGCCCTCGAGGGCAAGCTGCCTGGCGTCAAGAAATCCAGCTGGTAGCGAAGAGGGTTACCCACCATGTCGATGAGCGATCCAATAGCCGACTTGTTGACCCGCATCCGCAACGGCCACCTCGCGCGGCACCGCGCTGTCGAGATCCCCGCTTCGCGGCTCAAGATCGAGATCTGCCGCGTGCTCAAAGAGCAGGGCTTTATCCGGGATTACACGTTCCACGATGAGCCCAAGCCCGGGCATATCGTGGTCACGCTCAAGTACCAGCGCGACCGCAGCCCCGTGGTGCAGGGCCTGCGCCGTGTATCCAAGCCCAGCCTGCGCGTCTACGTCGGCCACAAAGACATCAAGCCCGTGCGCAGCGGTCTTGGCATTACCATCATCAGCACCAGTACCGGCGTCATGACCGGCAAGCAGGCGCGCCAGGCCCGCGTGGGCGGTGAAGTGCTGTGCGAGGTCTGGTAGGTGGTGCGCCGCACGCGCCGCAAGGAAAGGATTTAGCGCCGTGTCTCGAATAGGACGATATCCCGTAACACTGCCCACCGGCGTGAAGTGTGAGCTCAAGGGCGTGCGCCTCACGGTTACCGGCCCGAAGGGCGCCTTGGAACAAGATTTCTCCCCCCGCATGACCATCAAGGTCGCCGGGGACACCGTCACCGTGGTGCGGCCCACCGACGATAAGCAGGATCGGGCCACGCACGGCCTCACGCGGGCACTGATCAACAACATGGTCGTCGGTGTGAGCGAAGGTTTCACCAAGACCTTGCAGATCGAGGGGGTGGGCTACCGCGCCTCGATGCAGGGGAACAAGCTGAACCTCGCCATCGGCTACAGCCACCCCGTGATCCTTGACCCACCGGAAGGGATCTCCTTCGAGCTGGACGGCACCCAGACCGTCAAGATTTCCGGCATTGACAAGCAGCAGGTGGGCCAGGTGGCAGCCGATATCCGCGCCCTCCGCAAGCCGGAGCCGTACAAGGGCAAGGGGGTGCGCTATGCCGATGAATACGTGCGCCGCAAGGTCGGCAAAGCGGGCGCGAAGTAAGCGATGCGCAATGGAGCATGACTGTCGGACGGAATGGACCCCGACGGTTTGGAAAGGCGAATCATGGCAAAGACAAGCGAAAAATTCCTTCTTCTCGAGCGCCGCAAACGGCGCGTGCGCAAGAAGGTGCAAGGCACGGCCGAGCGCCCGCGCCTGCGGGTGACACGCACCCTCAAGCATATTTATGCCCAACTCATCGACGACACCGAGGGCCGTGTGGTCGGGGCAGCCTCCTCCGTGGCATTGAAGATTCCCGGCGGCAACCGGGAAGCGGCCGGGCAGGTCGGCAAGGCATTAGGTGAAAAGGCGCGCGAAAACGGGATCGAACGCGTCTGCTTCGATCGCGGCGGGCGCCTGTATCATGGCCGGGTAAAGGCCCTGGCCGATGCGGCGCGCAAAGCGGGCCTGCGCTTCTGAGCAGGCAGCCTAACGCGATGAAGAATGCGATGAACGAATACACGGCGAAGCGCGCCCGCAACCAGCGGCCCGCGCCGAACTATCAGGCAGGAGAAAGCTAGCGTGAGTACTTCCAACACCGGCAGAGGCGGCGGTGGCCGCCGCGCCCGCGGGCGCGACGAAAGCCAGCCGGAACTCATCGAGCACGTCGTCAAAATCTATCGTGTCGCCAAGGTGGTTAAGGGCGGCCGGCGCTTCAGTTTCAGCGCGATTGTGGTGGTTGGAGACGGCGCGGGCAAAGTGGGCGCGGCCATGGGCAAGGCGGCCGAAGTGCCGGAGGCCATCCGCAAGGCCATCGACAAGGCACGCAAGTCCATGCGCCAAGTGGCTATCGTCAATACGACGGTTCCCCACGATGTGGTCGGCCGCGCCGATTCCGCACGGGTGCTGTTGAAGCCGGCCTCGCTCGGTACCGGTATCGTGGCGGGCGGCCCCGTGCGTGCGGTCATCGAGGCGGCAGGCTACCGCAACATTTTGACTAAGTCGCTCGGCTCGAACAACGCCACCAACGTGGTCTGGGCCACGATCGAAGGCCTCAGCCGGTTGCAAACCGCCGAGGAAGTCGCCAGCACCCGCGGTATGGACGTCGCCGAGATTCTCTAACCAAAACGATGGCGGCCGCCGAAAGGCCGCAGGCGTGAATACAAAGGACAGGTAAAACCATGGACCTGAGCAAACTCGAGACTTCCCCCGGCGCGCGCAAGGGCCGCAAGCGGGTCGGCCGTGGTCCCAGTTCTGGCACGGGAAAGACTTCCGGCCGTGGCCATAAAGGGCAGTTGGCGCGCGCGGGCGCAAAGAAACGCCCGGGCTACGAGGGCGGCCAGATGCCGTTGCACCGGCGCCTGCCCAAGCGTGGGTTCCGGCATCAGAAGCGCCAGCCCATGGCCCCGATCAATGTGGATCTGCTTGACCAGGCATTCAACGACGGCGACGTGGTGTCCACGGAGGTACTGCGTGTGCGCCGGCTCGTGCCCGAGTTGCGGGGCGGGGTGAAGGTGCTCGGCCGGGGCGAGATAAGCACGCGCCTCACCGTGCAGGTACAGGCCATCAGCCCAGGCGCCCAGGCAAAGATCGAGGCGGCCGGCGGCAAGGTCGAATTGGCGCCCCTGCGCACCGCGGCGGCCGAAGCAACACCGGCGCCTGAGGCCCCGGTAAATGCCCCCGTCCCCGCGCCCGCACACGAATCCGCGGGCGATGAGACGGACCGTGGCGAGGCGAGTGAGACCAAGAGTGACGACACGAAGGAGTAGGGGTCTGTGTCACAGCCCATAGAAGCATTTCGAAACGCCTTCAAGATTCCCGAGCTGAAAAACCGTATTTTCTTCACGCTGCTCATGCTCGCCATTTACCGGCTTGGCGCCCACGTGCCGACACCGGGGGTGGACGGCGCTGCCCTGGCGAATCAGTTGCAGTCGGCGGGCGGCCTGCTCGGTTTCTACGATATGTTCACGGGCGGCGCCTTCGCCAATGCGACGGTGTTCGCGCTGGGCATCATGCCCTATATCACCGCGTCCATTATCTTCTCCCTGCTGATCCCCGTGATCCCCGCCCTCGAGCAGTTGCAGAAGCAGGGCCAGGAAGGCCAGCGCAAGATCACCGAGTATACGCGCTTTGCCACCATTGGGCTGTGCATCATCCAGGGTTTCATGATTGCGTTGTACATGGAAAGCCTCAATTCCGGCAACACGGTTATTGTGCCGAATCCCGGCTGGGGATTCCGCCTCATGGCCGTGCTCACACTCACCACCGGCACCGCGTTCATTATGTGGCTGGGCGAACAAATCAGCGAATACGGCGTCGGCAACGGCATTTCACTCATAATCTTCATCAGCATTATCTCCCGGCTGCCGAGCGCGATGTTCAACCTGGTGCGCATGCTCCAGGTCGGGGAAATGTCGATCTTCCAGGTACTCATTCTGGTGGTCCTGCTCGTCTTGGTGGTGGCAGGCGCCATTGTGGTGACCACCGGCCAACGCCGGATTCCGGTGCAGTATCCGCGCCAGATTCGCGGGCGCGGCGTCGTCGGCGGCCAGCGCACGTATCTGCCGTTGCGCGTGAACCAGGCGGGTGTTATCCCCATCATCTTCGCCAGCTCGATTCTGATGGTCCCGGGATCGTTGAGCCAGTCGGTGAACATTCCCTGGCTCGAGGCGTTCCTGTCGACCGTGTTCGACTGGACCGGCATATGGTATAACCTCATCTATGCGGGGCTCATTATCTTTTTCTGCTTCTTCTACACCGCCCTGACATTCAATCCGGTGGAAGTGGCGGACAACATGAAAAAGTATGGCGGCGTCATCGTCGGGGTACGGCCGGGCAAGGCCACGGCCGACTACCTGCACCACGTGATGACCCGCATTACCCTCGTGGGCGCCATCTTTCTCGCGGGGGTCGCGCTAATGCCGCCGGTGGTCTACGCAATGCTGGAAGTGCCGGACCCGACGGTGGTCCAGTTCTTCGGCGGCACGAGCCTCCTTATCATGGTCGGCGTCGCGCTTGACACGATTCGGCAGATCGAGCAACACCTGGTTATGCGGCACTACGACGGGTTCGGGGTGCGCGGCCGGCGGATACGTGCACGCCGTGGCTTTTGATAGACGACACACGACGAACCGCATCTCCATGGCGCGTGGCGCGCATGGGGATACGTACCGCACGGCGGCCCCGGCACAGTTTCCTGTCGGCGTCGGGGGTGGACGGCTCTCAGGGCCGCCACCGGCAACAGTTGAATGGACCATGGGCGCCAAGAGCGCTGTGGCGGGACGCGTATGATCGCGATTCGTTCAGAACGCGAGATCGACCTCCTGCGCGAGGCGAATCAGATTGTCGCGCAGGTGCACACCATGCTGGCCGGCATGATTCGGCCGGGGGTGAGCACGCGCGAGCTGGATGCCGCTGCCGAGGCCCTTATTCGCGAGCAGGGTGCACAACCCGCCTTTCTCGGTTATCACGGCTACCCAGCCTCGACCTGCATCAGCATCGAGGATGTCGTGGTGCACGGCATCCCCGGCGAGCGCCGCCTGAAAGAAGGCGAGATTGTCAGCATTGACGTGGGCACCTTTTACCAAGGCTACTGCGGCGACGCGGCGGTTACCCTGCCGGTGGGCACCGTCGACACGAATCGCCAGCAGCTGCTCGATGTGACGGACCGCGCGCTGAGCCGCGCCATCAAGGCGGCTTGCGACGGGAACTGCCTGCGTGACCTTGCGGTCGCTATCGAGGGCGCCTGCAACCCGCACGGCTATGGTATCGTGCGGGACTTCGTGGGCCACGGCATCGGGACGAAAATGCACGAAGATCCGCAGATACCGAATTTCGTGTCCAGAGAGCGCGGCCCGCGCCTGCGTGCGGGCATGGCGCTGGCTATCGAGCCCATGGTCAATATGGGTACCCACGAGGTGCGTGTGCTGAAAGACGGCTGGACGGTCGTCACGGCGGACAGTAAGCCGAGCGCGCACTTCGAGCATTCGATTGTGGTGCGTGAAGACGGCGGCGAGATACTCTCCGGTTCGCCCCTATTGGTATGGGGACAGGCCGAGTGAGTGGCGCGCCGGCGCGCGCACCACAGACTGAGGACCGCAATTACCGGTGACGGCACCGGAAACGGGGTGCGCACATTACCGCGCACCCGGCAAACCGCGGCTGCAAGCCGCGACGGAGCAGAGAGCCATGAAAGTACGGGCATCCGTGAAGAAGATGTGCGAAAAATGCCGGGTTATCCGGCGCCATGGGCGCGTCCGGGTAATCTGCGAGAACCCGAAGCATAAACAGCGCCAAGGCTGAACCGAGGAGATTTCTATTCATGGCACGCGTTGTAGGCGTCGATCTGGCCCGCGACCGGCGGGTGGATGCCGGCCTTCAGAAGGTGTATGGCATTGGCCCGACCCGGGCCCGCAAGGTGCTCGACATTACCGGCATCGACCCGGCTACCCGGGTGCGCGAACTCACCGACGAACAGGTGAACGCGCTGAGCACGGCCATCCAGACCAACTACAAGGTCGAAGGTGACCTGCGGCGGGAAGTCGCGGCGAACATTAAACGGCTCATGGACATCAACTGCTACCGGGGCCTGCGGCACAAGCGCAGTCTGCCGGTGCATGGTCAACGCACCCATACCAACGCCCGGACCCGCAAGGGCCCGAAGCGTACGGCTATCAAAAAGAAATAGGAGGCACGCCGTGGCCAAGGAAAAGCGAAAAGGTTCGAAGGGCCGCAAGCGTCGTGTGCAATTGAGCACGACCCAGGGTGTTGCTCATGTGCAGGCCACCTTCAACAACACAATCATCTCGATTACCGACATGCAAGGCAACGTCGTGGCGTCGGCCAGTGCCGGGCAGTGCGGCTTCTCGGGCTCGCGCAAAAGCACAGCTTTCGCGGCCCAGGTAGCGGCCGAACAGGCAGCCCGGAAGGCGCTCGATCTCGGCCTGCGCGAAGTCCGTGTGCACGTGAACGGTCCCGGAGCCGGCCGGGAGTCGGCCATCCGCGCCGTCCAGGCGGCGGGCCTCGCGGTGTCACTCATCCGCGATGTGACGAGCATTCCGCACAACGGCTGCCGCCCTCCGAAACGCCGCCGCGTCTGAGCGGCGATCCGGTGTTGAACCAACTCCACGCGGAAGGCAACGAAACGCGAAGGCTCCCGGCGAAAGGCTGTACCGATGATATACGAAGATTTCACAATCCCCCAGTTCGTCAAGATCGAGGAAGGCGCTACAGGCTCCTACGCCCGCATCATTGTCGAGCCCTTCGAGCGCGGTTATGGCACCACCGTGGGCAACTCCCTGCGGCGCGTGCTCCTCGCGTCGCTCGAGGGATCCGCGGTCACGGCCATCCGGCTTGAAGGGGTCCCCCATGAATTCGCGGCTATCCCGGGCGTGCAGGAAGACGTGACCGATGTGGTCCTTAACCTCAAGCGCGCCCAGCTGCGCCTCAACCAGCAAGAGCCCCTCATCTTCGCCTTCACCCATGCCGGCGAAGGCCAGGTGACAGTCGGCGACCTGTTCACGCGCGACGGCCTCGAAGTGTTCAACCCGGATATGGTCCTGCTCAACGCCACCTCGAAGAGCGCCAAGGTCGAGATGGAAGTCAAGGTTGTGCGCGGGCGCGGCTACGTGGCCGCCGAACAGTTCGAGCTCGAACACGCACCGCTGGGCACCGTTTACCTTGATGCCAACTTCTCACCCGTGACAAAGGTGAACTTCCAGGTCGAAGATGCGCGCGTCGGGCAGAAGACCGACTATGACCGGTTGATACTCGACATTTGGACCAACGGCTCGATCTCGCCGGAAAAAGCGCTCGAAGAAGCCGCGGCCCTGCTCATGGAGCACCTGCGCATCTTCGTGAAGCAGGACAGCGAGGAAAGCGCCCGCGCCGCCGCCGAAGGCCCGGAAGATCCGGAACTCGCCCGCAAACTCGCCCGCTCCGTCGACGAACTCGAGCTTAGCGTGCGCGCCGCCAACTGCCTGAAAGCTGCCAACATCCACACCATCGGTGACCTTGTCCAGCGCGAAGAATCGGAAATGCTCCAATTCCACAACTTCGGACAAAAGTCGCTCAATGAAATCAAACAGGTACTCGAATCCATGGACCTTGAACTCGGCATGGACGTGTCGGCCGGCGTCCCCGCCGGGATCCCCCGCAGTGCGCCGGCACCGTCCGAAGACTCCGAAGAAGAGGCCACGGAAGGAGGCGAGGAAGAATGAGACACAGGAAAGCCGGCCGGCGCCTCGGCCGCACCACGTCCCACCGCAAAGCGACTATGCAGGCGCTGGCGGTGGCATTGTTCACACACAACGCCATCGAAACGGGCGTCTCGAAGGCCAAGGAACTGCGCCGCTTCGCCGAGCCGCTGATTACACTCGCGAAGACAGACTCCGTGCACAACCGGCGCCGGGCCTTTGCCGCCCTGCGCGACAAGAGCGCGGTTACACGCCTGTTCACCGAGATCGGCCCGGCTTTCGCCGAGCGTCCCGGTGGCTACACCCGTGTCCTGCGCACGCGCAACCGTGTAGGGGATGGCGCAGAACTCGCCCGCATCGAACTCGTAGGCTTGGGCGAGACCACCAGCAAAGACTGAGCCTTCCCTGACTGATCCAGTAACGGAGTCGCCGTTTTTGCGGCGGCTCCGTTTTACACCGCGCCGTGCGCACCCCCGGAAAACCGGCCATGTCGAACATCGGAATTGCACTGCAACTGTTCAGCGTACGCCAGCCCGGCGCCGCGGATTTGCCGGCCGCCCTCTCGCGCTGCCGGGAAGCCGGGTTCGACTTCGTGCAATGGAACGCCATGCCCGATCTCCCGGCCCCGGAAATCCGGCGCCTCCTCGATACGGCCGGCCTCAAGGCCATCGCCGGCCATGCTTCCATCGAGGCGTTCGAGCAAGATATCGACGCCGCCGTAACCTTTTGGGAAACCGTCGGTGCGCCGGATATCGCCACCGGCGCCAGGATGACCGAGTGCTGCGACACCCGCGACGCCTGGATAGCCGGCGCCCAGCGGCTCGAAACCCTGGGCGCACGCCTGCGCGCCTACGGTATGCGGCTCTCCTACCATAACCAGGCCTTCGAACTCGAGCCCTTTCCCGGCGAGCACCTAACCAAGCTCGACCTCCTCTATGCCAACACCAACCCCGAGAACCTCTACGCAGAACTCGACACCGGATGGCTTGCTGCCGCCGGCGCCGACCCGGCCACAACCATACGCGCCTACGCCGGGCGCTGCCCCATTCTGCACGTGAAAGACCTCGCTGCCGAACGCGACAACGCGGGCAACCCGATTTTTACCGCATTGGGCGCCGGCGTTCTCGACTGGGACGACATCTTCGATGCCGCCGAAGAGGCCGCCGCCGAATGGTACGTATACGAACAAGACACCCGCCCCGGCGCCCCCTTCGACGCGGTGTGCCAAAGCTATGCCTTTCTTGCCGAACGCGCCTGAAGCGCCCGGCTAACACCCGGAATACCCTTGCGTAAAACGCGGGATACCGCACACCATGCCCTCGACACCCTATGCATTGCAGCTGTACACGGTCCGCACCGCCCTCGATAAAGATCCCGCCGGCACCCTCGCCCGGGTCCGAGAGGCCGGCTTCAACTGTGTCGAGCTGGCCGGAACCCACGGCCACCGGCCGGAAGCCTTCAAAAAAATGCTCGACGCGGCCGGCCTTACGCCCATCAGCGCACACATCGGCTACCCGGAAGTGGTGGGCAACACCGGTGGCGCCATCGCCCATGCCCGCATCCTCGGTATTCACTACGTCGTCGTGCCGTGGCTGGGCGGCGAAGCATTCCTCACGCGCCATGACTGGGTCCACGCCGCCCGCGCGCTCGATAACGCCGGCGCCCGCCTGCGCGATGCGGGAATACGCCTGTGCTACCACAATCACGCACACGAATTCGAAACCGTCGAGGGCGCGGTCATTTACGACATCCTCTTCGATACCGCCGCGCCAGATAACCTCGCGCTACAGCTTGACACCTGCTGGGCCGCCGTCGCCGGCAACGACGTGCCGGCCATGATCCGCCACTACGGTGCCCGCGTGCCACTACTCCACATCAAAGACTACACCCCCGGCCCGCCCCCCGCCCTCACGGAACCCGGCCACGGCTGCATGCCCTGGGAAGACATCTTCGAAGCCGCCCGGCACAGTGGCGTCGTGTGGAACATTGTCGAACAGGACGACAACTTTACACACGGAAGCATCGAAAGTGCCCGCGCCGGCGCCGCGTTCATGGCTGGCGCCCAGGCATAATACACGCGCCCGGCCATCCCATGCCCGGGTTGGAACCATGCGCCGCTGCACCGGATAATGGACAAAACGAGAGCCCCCGTGCCGCCCTTCGCCCGCGGCGCGCTGAACACCGGCCGGACCAGAAAAAACGGCCCGAGCGAAATGAAGGGAACCCCCGTGAAAGCCTCTTTCCCGTTGCTACGTCTCAACGCCGCCCTCGTGCTCGTCTGCCTCATGGGTTTCGCCTGCGACCGCACCGCCCTGCTCAGCGGCAGCGTCCGCGATTTCAGAGGCCACGCACTGCCCGGCGTCGCCGTGACCGTGCGCGGCCAGGACGTGCAAACGATGACCAATGGCCGGGGCCAATACCTGCTGCGCTGCCGGCCCGGCCGCATCACCCTCGACTTTCATAAGACCGGCTATACCCCCGGCCGCTACGCCGTCGGCGAGGTGAGCCACTTCCGCAACGAGGCCGAGGCGATCACCCTGTGGCCCCTGCCGGCAACCCGCGGCGTCTACCTGCTGCAGGATTTCCGCTATCATCCCGCCGACCCGACCGAGCCCAAGCCCTTCACCACACGCGAACACGGCGACACCCACGGCATCACCTCGCCTGTCGAGCAAGAGGCTATCACGTCCAAACCCGTCATTCTGTCGCACAAAATGCCCCCCTACGATTTACGCCTGCACCGGCTTGAAGAGGTCATGGCCGCCGACCCCGACATGGACCCGCCCGACTACAACCGGCCTGTGCGCATCCCTGTCGAAGCGATTCCTGTCGCCATCGCCCCCATCGACAAGCTCGAGAAGCTGCTTATCGGCATCAACCTCCAGGCCCCGCTCGACCCCGGGATATACGCCGTACACTGGGGCGCCCTCGAAGGCTACCCCAGCACCGACCCCCGGGCATACCTCTTCCGTGTGCCCGCCCCACCCAGCGAAGAAGCCGCTGCCTCCCAAGACGATG
>CAZMVU010000018.1:0-22640 GCA_964569295.1 uncultured Nitrospirales bacterium | reverse complement strand
CCGCAACCTCCCAAGACGATGCCGCAACCTCCCAAGACGATGCCGCAACCTCCCAAGACGATGCCGCAACCTCCCAGCCAGATACTGAAAAACCCGACACCGTTCAATAGGGCGGACGCAAGCCGCGCCCTCCAAAAACCGCATATTGATAGCCCACGCACTCCGTTGCTATACTACGCCTACCCCCCCCCGGGCGGTTAGCTCAGCTGGTTAGAGCATCTGCTTTACACGCAGGGGGCCACTGGTTCGAGTCCAGTACCGCCCACCATGTAAGATGCCGCGCCGCAATGGGGATTGCAGATGAACTGTTGCGGCGCTTGTCTTTGTGCATGGTGACGTGAGGCCATTGCTGGCCCCACACATGCGCCATTGTAACCACCAAACGAATCGGTTATTCCTTAGGCGTATTCTGTGGGCCGTTTCCCATACGTTATAGGGTGCCTCGGTATCACCGCTGCGAGCGGTTCCGGCCTACGGGCTGCCTCTATGAGTTACGATGCAGGCGCCCTTTGGAGTGTGTTGGCTTGCCACCGCTTTTCCTGCCACGGCTGTGGATAGACGCGCAGGCGCAAGCCGGGAGAATGAGGGCTTCGTGGGCTTCGGCCCATGCCCTATGTGCCCTGCATGCAAGCCCAAAAACACATACAGGGAAAATGGCGACAGGACCAAGCGAGCCAGTCGCGCCGGTCAGCTATTGCGAGCGCGTTCTCGTTTATGGCCTGTCACAACGCTCAGAAAGACTGCGTTCGCCGGAAAGGCGTACCTAGAGCAGCCCAGATCGAAGGCCTGGGTAAAAGCCCCCCCAAATCAGTCGTAATTCTGTAGGGCCATCCTATAAGACAGTTGCGCAAGACCGAAAGTGGCGGGGGCAGACCACGCGCTCGCGAAGTCATCGCGCCATGGCCATGCGTTACCTGCGCCCGCAGCCGATGCGCCCATAAAGCGCCTCGGCTGACGACCGGCTCGCTAGGTTGTGTCTCCATTTTTCCGGGGGATGACCAGCCCAGGATTCGCATTGTTCACGCATGATAAGGCATTGTGCTTTTGCAGGTTGGCGATAATGCTGGAAATTGTGTGATCTTTTGTTGCCCGTTACGCTCCTTAAGGCACTAAGAAACCTTTTTTTGCTTCACGCCATGGCACAAGCAAAACGGCAGGACAGGGCAAAAAGCAACCAGCCTGCTGTCATACCGAACGACTGTGGGAGAAACAAGAAAAAGCAGATGGCTCAGGATGCTTGCAGATGACAAACAACACACCCAGAATATCGACGCAGTTCTTCGCGGACCGCTGTGATTTGTGCGGTGAGTGCCTGCACCTGTGCCCTGTGCTCGCCTGGCCACGCGAAAAGGCCCAGCGGGAATTCACGCGCCTCGTGAATGGCGGTGCATCGAACGTGCTCACGCAGTGTACGGGCTGCATGGCGTGCAACGTGCTCTGCCCGCAAGACGCGCGGCCCCATGCGCTTATCCTCGAGCGCTGGCGCGCGCGGTATCTCGATAAGGGCATCCCGGTGGGCGGGCGCTATATCCTGCCGTACCAGGAACCGAACCTGTTCACGGCCACGATGGCCCGGTTGCCCGAAGACGAACGTGCCTTGGTGGACGGGTGGCGCAGTAACTGGCAGGAGCCGCCCAAGGCCGGCGCGATGGTGTACGCCGGGTGCAATATGCTGCTGCAACCGTTCCTGCTCGACTCGCCGGTCTTCGATGGCATCCCCGTCTTCGGGGCCACGGAACTGTGTTGTGGTGAGCCGTTGTACCGCATGGGCTGCCGCGACGAAGTGCGCGCGGTCGCATTGCACCTGCAAGAGGAATTCGCACGCATGCACTTCTCGCAACTTATCATGCCGTGCCTCGCGGGGTACCACCTGTTCAAATATGTCTACAAGGAAGCGTTCGGCATCCAGTTCGACTTCGAGGTGATTGCCATGGTCGATTGGTTGCGGGACAGAATAGACAGTGGCGCGCTGCCGGTGACCCCGCTCAATATGAGCGCCGTCATCCACGACAGTTGCTGGCCCAAAGTAGCCGGGGATCTTTTTTTCGACGCGGTGCGGGAACTGCTCGCCATGCTGGGGGTCTCGGTCGTCGAGCCGGCACACACGCGGGAAACGGCATTGTGCTGTGGCATGTGCGCGCCCGCGGCCCGGTTCTCCCTGCTCGATGCGCTCAAGGCGGCCCGCACCCGCTTGCGCGAATTGCAGGAGGCCGGGGCGGATTTGATCATCGACTACTGCGGCGGCTGTAGCTGGCTGTTCTACCTTGCGGCACGCACCATGCCCACCCGGCAGGCGCCGCCCATCTATCACCTGCTCGAGGTGGTGCAGATGGCCGCCGGTGAAACACCCGCGCATCGAACACAAGAACGGGCCGCCGATGTGGTATCGGCCATGGCCTGGAAAATCCTGTCCACCTATTACCTGCCTGGGCGATTCCACATCGACACCATCGCCGGCCGTCCCGTCGAGCGTGCATAAGGGGACAGTCGTCCGTCTTTCGGGGCTGCTTTTTTTGCGCAATTCCAGTATGATGGCGTTTGTGCATCGGAGCGGTCTACAAATAACGGGAGGAAACCATGACGGGTGAATACCGCAAGGCCTACGAGGAATCCATGGCGAATCCGGAAGCGTTCTGGGGCAAGGCCGCCGAGGCCATCCACTGGTACAAGAAGCCCACGCGCGTCCTCGACGACACCCGCGCGCCCTTCTACCGGTGGTTCCCGGACGGTGAACTGAACACCTGCTACAACGCGCTCGACCGCCACGTCGAGGCGGGGCGTGGCCAACAGGCAGCACTCATCTACGATAGCCCGGTCACGGATACGGTGCGGCATTACACCTACGAAGAACTGCGCGACACCGTGGCGCGGCTGGCCGGCGTACTCGTGGAAATGGGCGTGTCGAAAGGCGACCGGGTCGTCATTTACATGCCGATGATTCCCGAGGCGGCCATGGCCATGCTGGCCTGTGCACGCCTGGGCGCCATACACTCCGTTGTCTTTGGCGGGTTCGCCTCGAACGAGCTGGCTATCCGCATAGACGACGCCAAGCCCAAGGTGCTCCTTTCCGCCTCGTGCGGTATCGAGGGCAAGAAGGTCATCCCGTACAAGCCACTGCTGGACAGGGCGATCGCGCTTGCCACGCACAAACCGGATGCCTGCCTCATTTTGCAGCGGGAGCAGGCACCCGCCGAACTCGACCCTGCCCGGGACCGCGACTGGGCCGAGGCCGTTCAGGAGGCGCAACCGGCGGACTGTGTGCCCGTGGCCGCCACGGACCCGCTCTATATCCTCTACACCTCGGGCACCACCGGGCTGCCCAAGGGCGTCGTGCGCGACAACGGCGGCCATGCCGTGGCGCTGCGCTGGAGCATGAAGTACATCTACGACGTGAACCCCGGCGATGTCTACTGGGCGGCGTCGGACGTGGGCTGGGTGGTCGGGCATTCGTACATCGTCTATGCCCCGCTGCTGCATGGCTGCACCACCATTCTCTACGAGGGCAAGCCCGTGGGCACGCCGGACCCCGGCGCGTTCTGGCGGGTGATCTCGCAGCACGGTGTGCGCGCGCTCTTCACGGCGCCCACGGCCTTCCGCGCGATCAAGAAGGAAGACCCCGAAGCCACACACCTCGCCAAGTATGACCTGTCCTGTTTCAAGTACCTCTTTCTCGCCGGCGAACGCCTCGACCCGGACACCTACCACTGGGCCCACGACCGGCTCGGCGTGCCCGTCATCGATCACTGGTGGCAGACGGAAACCGGCTGGGCCATCGCGGCGAACTGCATGGGCCTCGAGCCACTGCCAATCAAGCCGGGGTCGCCGAGCGTGACCGTGCCGGGCTACCGCCTCAACATTCTCGATGCCGCGGGCAACCCGCTCGGCGCGAACGAGGAGGGCATCGTCGCGCTCGGGCTGCCGCTGCCGCCCGGCACACTGACCACGCTCTGGCAGAACGACCAGAAGTTCCGCGAGTCGTACCTCGACCCGTTCCCCGGTTATTACTTCACCGGCGACGGCGGTTTCATCGACGGCGACGGCTATGTGTATATCATGGGCCGGGTGGACGACGTCATCAACGTGGCCGGCCACCGGCTCTCGACCGGCGCGATGGAGGAGGTGCTCGCCACGCACCCGGATGTCGCCGAGTGCGCCGTCATCGGCGTGGCCGACGACTTCAAGGGCCAGCTTCCGCTCGGGCTCGTGGTGCTGAAGGCGGGCGTGAACCGCGACGCGACCGAGATCGTGGCCGAACTCGTGCAGAGCATCCGCGACGAGATAGGCGCCGTGGCCTCGTTCAAGAAGGCGATCGTCGTGCCGCGGTTGCCCAAGACCCGCTCGGGCAAGGTGCTGCGCGGCACCATGCGCAAGATCGCTGACAAGGCGGACTACCGCGTCCCCTCGACCATCGACGACCCCGCCATCCTCACCGAGATCGAATCCGCACTGGGCAGCATCGGATATGGGAAGGAGGCGTGAGAAGAACTGTCGCAGGCGGGAGGGAAGATTAGGATTGTTTATGAACTGTCTGAAAGATACCGGCCTTCGGATAAGTGGTCGCTGCAGCGTCGGCCGCCTCGCGTTGGCGTTATTGTTTCTCGGGCTCGTGCTCCGTTCCGCGGCCCCTTTGGCCGAAGAGCAACCGTTGTCTCCGGATGAGGCGCGGCGAACCGTCGCGTCATACCGGACGGAGGATATCACGAAGCTGCCCGAACAGCTCTATTACCAACCGACCGTAAAGGCCGCGCTCACCGACGAGGAGAGAATCGCCTGGTTGATGTTCAATCCGAGTGCTGGGGTCGCCGGACCGGAAGGCCTCTGTGTGCAGTTGGGGGCGCTTACGGAGTCCTATGACCAGCCATTCGTCGGCTATGTGCTGAAGCGCGACGACGCGGACTTCCTGCGGCAACACCGTGCCGAGGTCATCGAGCGCGCCTTGGAGCGTCTCGACGAGACCGGGTCGAGGTACAGCGCGTTTCTTCTCGGCTGGCTCGAGGAGGAGCGCGCGCTCCCCATCCTGCGGCGGCGTTTTATCGAGGCACGAGACTTCTACGGCTGGGAGTCGGATTGGCCGCACTTCCTCGCCGAGAACCAATTCCCTCACCATTCCGGCTACGAAAAGGTGATTGTGCATATCACCGGGAAACCGCTGGAAGCGATGATTTCCCTGACCGATGCAGAAATCAAAAGGCTCGAAAAGGATTGCGCTGCATCGCCCCATTCGTCGGAAGGCTACGCAGCGTTGTATATCCTGCTTAGGCTCCACCCCGAAAGCGCACGCCGAATCATCTGCCGTGTCTTCCGCACCGGTTCGCCCAGAACACGCTGGTCCTATGCCCCCTGCGTTCCCGATGTGTTTGAAGCGGGACTCGACCGAAGCGAGGTCGTAAGCCTCCTCGGCGCGCCCGACGCCACGGTCAATGAACGCGCGCACCCAGACCCCAAACGCCGCTTCGCCGCGGAGATTCTCTGGGACACCTCGCTCATGTACGAAGGATTGCGGCGGTACGCCGAAAACAAGCCACTTGAACCCGTGTTACACGTCATAATGCGGAATGGCAAGAGCGTCGCCGCGTGGTGCGAGGCAAGGTTCTTTTCGTGCTTCTCGGAGGATCTGTTGGCGCGCGAGGAGTATGTCCCCAAACTTCTGGATGGCCTCGCCAGCGAGAGCGCGGACGTAGTCGAGCTCTGTGCCGAGGCGCTAACGTCTGTTGGGAAGGATGCAGTAGCGCAAGCCTTCCCGACACTTGTCGAGATATTCTGCGAACGCGAGGACTGCGACATCGACTGGGACATCGTGAAAACCGTTGAAATGCTGGGGCCGGAGGCGCGTCCCTACTTCCCGCAGCTCGAGGCACACGCTTCCGAGGCTTTCTCGCCGGACCGCTTGTTGAATGCCATTGCGGCGGTGGAAGACGCCGCCGCATCAGGCGCACAACCCTGACATTGCCTGGCCGGTTGCGCTGTGGCCCTGTAAAACGCTACGTTCAAGGTTGCCCGTGCGCACAGGGTTTTCAGGGAGGTGCGCGGGCACATATACGGATTCACGGCACAAACGCTAAGGAGACCGCCCACCATGAACACCCATCTCTTCCTCGCATCGCTCGTTCTCATTGTTCTGTGCATGCCGCTGGTCTACGCGCAAGGCATGGGCATGGATGAGCTGTACAAGCTCAAGGACGCCAAGACCCGGTCGATCAGCCCGGAGAATTTCACGGGCGAGAAGGGCAAGGGCGGCATGGCCACGCTCGAGGAGGGCAATGCCGCGCGGGCTGCCCGCGAACTCGGCCAGGGCTGGAAGGTCAATCCGTATGTGTACATCGAACCCGGCGAGACATTCACCCTGGGCGAGATCACCGGCTCGGGCATCATCAACCACATCTGGATGACCCCCGTCGGCACGTACCGCCACATGATCCTGCGCTTCTACTGGGACGGTGAAGAGGAGCCGTCGGTCGAGGCGCCGGTGGGCGATTTTTTCGCCGCGGGGTGGGGCATGGGCAACGAACCGAAGATTCAATCGTTGGCGGTTTGCGTGAATCCGAAAAGCGGCTTCAACAGCTACTGGCAGATGCCGTTTCGCGAGGGCGCGAAGGTGACCATGGAGAATATGGGGGATGAGCGCGCCTCCGTCTACTACCAGATCGACTACTCCCTCGAGGACGTGCCGGAAGACACGCCCTACTTCCATGCCCAGTTCCGCCGCACGAACCCGCTGCCGGCCAAGGAAGTCTACACCATCGTCGATGGCATCGAGGGCCGCGGCAACTACGTGGGCACATGGCTTGCCCACGGCGCGAAGAGCCCCGGCTGGTGGGGTGAGGGGGAGATCAAGTTCTTTATCGACGGCGATGACGAGTTCCCCACCATCTGCGGCACGGGCGAGGAAGACTACTTCTGCGGTTCGTACGGGTACAAGGAGCACAAGGAAGACGGCTCGTACACCTACGACAGTTTCTCCACGCCCTACACCGGCTTCTACCACGTCGAGAAATACGACACCGACGAGCTGCGCTGGTTTGGCCAGTACCGCTGGCACATCACGGATCCGGTGCGGTTCGAGGAAGACCTGCGCATCACCATCCAGAGCCTCGGCTGGCAGAGTGAAGGCCGCTACCTCCCCCTCGAGGACGATCTCGCCTCCGTGGCCTACTGGTATCAGCTCGAGCCGCACAACCCCTTCCCCGATCTGCCGTCCAAGGAGGACTTGGTTATCGAAGACTGAGCGGCGGCGCATTTCCCGCGCAAAAGAAATGGCACGGGCCCAGGCTGGTATGGTACGGGCCGTTGGCCCTGAAGAAGGCGCGGGTTCTGGTCCACAGGGAGGGCGAGCGTCCCCGCGAGCCGAAAATTAACCTGGCCCCCAAAGACCGCCACCATGCCTCCTGGTCGTGGCCGGTCTCCGACTGCGCCACCATGTCGACCTTCAGGTCTCCTCTTCTCTCCTCCGCCCTTTGGAGACCTTCGGTCCTTGACCGACTTGTGATTAGAGGGTGGGGCTTCTTTCCGGAGCGCCGAAGGTGCGGTTCCATACCAGCCTGGGCTGCAGGCCCAGGTTATGGATGCCCCCTATTCAAGCGCTGAAAGCGCGTACCATAAAGATTTGTAATTCTTTCGCCGTATGGCGCAACGCGGCGCACACGTTTCACCACACTGTGCCCTGATAGCGATAACGGGTGGGCCAGAACCGCTCCCCGCGCCGATACCCGGGGGCTATGAAGTACGGGAAACGGCTCATGGCAAACGGGTAAAGAAACACCCCTATGCGAAGCGTCACTTTCGCGCTTCCTGCTCGATGGCGGCGACGAAGCCGTCGAGATCGAAGGATGCCGCTTCGATGTCAATGGCGAGGCCGTAGCTGCGTGCGGTTTTCGTGGTTTTCGGGCCGATGCTGGCAAAGCGGGCGGCTCGCTTGAGCGCATCGAGTTGCTGCGTGGTGAGGCGCGCACAGAAATTGGCGCAGGTGGACGAACTGGTGAAGGTGATGATGTCCGGGTCGAAAGCGAACAGGGCGGTGACCATCTCCTCCGGGATTTCCGGTGCGCGGGTGTGGTAGACCACGATATCCGTGACGACGGCGCCGCTTTCGCGCAGGGCGTCGCGCAGGTATGGCCGCGCTTTATCGCCCCGGGGCAGCAGGATGTGCTTGCCTTCGAGGGAGTTTTCCCGGGCCATGAGCGCGCCGGCAAGCCCCTCGCCCACATGTTCATCCGGCATGAGCGCGATGGGCAGGCCGTAGCTTTGGGCAGCCTCGGCGGTGCCGGGTCCCACCACGGCGATTTTCGTGGTCTGGTAGATGTCCAGGGAGCGGCCGTCCCGTGCGAGCAGCCGGGCGAAGTAATCGACGGCGTTGCGGCTGGTAAAGACGAGCCAGTCCACGGCGCATGGCGTGCCGCCGAAGGGTGCATCGTCCGGCGGCCGAATCTCGATGGTGGGAAACTCGAAGACGGTGGCGCCGCGTGTTTCGAGCATGTAGCCGAGCCGTTCGGCCTGGCGGCGTGCACGGGTGATGACAATGCGTGTGCCCCGCAGTGGTGCGCCGGGGAACGCGCCGGTGACCGCATGAATGATCCCGCCGGCCCCTTGCTCGAGCAGTGAGGCGGCCACGTCGCGGCCGAGGCGTGCGGCATCAGTGGCGGGCGCGGTGGCGGCCGCACGGAGCACGCGGGTTTCGTCCGGACTGCATACGCAGGCTGTCAGGGTGAGCGTGCCGGTTGCGTCGCCGGCCCGGGCCAGCGCCCCCACGGGCACCTGGCATCCGCCGCCCAGCGCTTCGAGCAGCGTGCGCTCGGCGGTCACTTCGGCGGCGGCTTCCGGCGCGTGGATGTGCCTGAGCAGCGCCCGCATGTCTACATCATCTTCGCGTATCTCGATGCCCAACGCGCCTTGGGCGGGCGCGGGGAGCATGATCTCGGGCGCCATGAGCTGCGTGATGTCGTCTTCCCGGCCCAGCCGGCGCAAACCGGCGGCGGCGAGCACAGCGGCATCGAGCGGCCCCTCCTGCACCTTGCGCACACGCGTGGGCACGTTGCCCCGCAGGTCGGTGACCTCGATGTCCGGCCGGTGTGCGCGCAGTTGCAGGCGGCGCCGCAGGCTCGATGTGCCGACTTTGGCGCCTTTCGGCAGGGTGTCGAGTGTGCGCCCGCCGCGGCTGACAAGGGCGTCCAAGGGCCATTCGCGCACCGGCACGGCGCCGAGCGCGAGACCGGCGGGAAGTTCCGTGGGCAGATCTTTCAGGCTGTGCACGGCGAGATCCACCTCGCCCGCGAGCAGCGCGGCTTCTATCTCTTTGGTAAACAAGCCCTTCCCGCCGATTTTCGAGAGGGCGACATCCTGAATCTTGTCGCCTGTGGTCTTGATAATCTTCAGCGTCACCTCGCAACCGGGATCGGCCTCGCGCAGGCGTGCGGCAATCCATTCGCTCTGGGTGCGCGCCAGGATGCTTCCGCGCGTGCCGATGACGATGCGTTTCAAAGCAATTCCTCCCGGTCGCTCAGGCCGAACAGCCGCTTCACGACGCCGAGCACGGATGTGGCTTCGTCTTGCGCGATCTCCCGCTTAATCTGGGTCATGGGCTGGCGCAGAATGTTGTTGACGATGCGCTTGGTGAGGTATTCGATCTCCTGTCGCTGGGCGTCCTCGAGGCTGTCGCCGAGCACCTTGAGCGTCTTCTCGAGCTCGCGCTCGCGGATGGCGTCGAGCTCGGCGCGCATCGACACGATCGTGGGTTCTGCGCGCAGCCCGAGGTACCAGGTGATGAATCGCGTGACCTGCTGGTCGATCATCTCCTGGCAGGTGGCGACCTGGGCGCGGCGCGCCTCGAGGTTCTGATTGGCCGCCTCTTGCAGATCATCCATGTCGTAGAGATATACATTGTCCAGTGTGCGCACGCTCGGATGAATGTCGCGCGGCACGGCGATGTCGATGGCGAACATGGGGTTTTGGGCACGGCGCTTGAGCGCCTGTTGGAAATGCTTTGCCTGAAGGATGGGCGTCTTGGCCGCTGTCGAACTGATGACGATATCGGCCTTGTGGAGATGCGCGTCGATGTCCTCGAGCGCCATGGCCTCGCCCTCGAACTGTGCGGCGAGCTCTTGCGCCTTTTCCGGTGTGCGGTTGGCCACGAGCACGCGCGCCACGCCCTGGTTCACGAGGTTGGTGAGGGTGCTCTTGCCCGTCTCGCCCGACCCGATAACCAAGACCGTTTTATCGGCGAGATTCTCGAAGATGTGCACCGCGAGTTCCACCGCCACTGAAGACACCGAGACCCGGCCCGCGGCAATGTCGCTCTCGGTGCGCACCTGCTTGGCGATCTTGAAGGCGGTCTGGAAAGCCTGGTTCAGAATCTTGTCCGTGGTTCCGGCGGTCTGGGCGGCGAGAAAAGCCTCCTGGACCTGGCCGAGAATCTGCGCTTCTCCCACGACCATGCTGTCGAGGCTGGCGGCCACGCGGAACAGGTGCGCCACGGCCTCGCGATTGTCGAGGTGGTAGAGGTAGCGGGCGAATGCGTGCTCCGGCAGGTCATGGTACGCTGCGAGGAAGGCGCGCACCGCCTTGTGCGCGAGTTCCGGCGCGGCTTCGCTGCTGGTGTAGACTTCGACCCGGTTACAGGTGCTCACGATAGCCAACCCGCCTTCGGGCAGATGCTGGCGCAGGGCGCGCAGGGGCGCATCGAGCGCGTACGGGTCGAAGGCCATGCGCTCACGCAGGGCGACCGGGCTGGTGTGGTGGCTGAGCCCTGTGACTGTGAGCGGCATCAGCCTGTCCCCCAGAAATTGTAGTTGGCAAGGCGAAGGACATCGAGCACCAGATAGCCCACGAGGATCACGGTGAACCCACCGGCCACCAGGTAGGCGAGCTTCGGACCGCGCAGGAAATTGCGTGTGCGTGCATGGAAACAGACGGCATAGAGGAGCGTCATGGCGGCGGCCAGGAAGACCTTGGGCGAAAACCACCAGGTGGCGCTCAATTGCGTGGCGTCCACATAGGCCCACCACAAGCCGATCCCCAGGGTAACGATGAATATCGGATAGCCCGATGCGATAAGTCCGTATAACGTATGGTCGAGTTCTTGCAGCGATGGCAGCTTCTGGAAGAGGCCCTGCGTGCGCCGGCGTTTGAGGTGCTGTACCTGGAAGACATAGGCCAGGCTCGTAATGCTGGCCACGAGAAAGAGGGCGAAAGCGAGAAACGCCAGTCCCACATGCACCCCGAGCAGCACGGTGGCCAGATCCTTTGGGGGATGCGCCAGATCGTCTATGGCCAGGTATGCCGCCACCAACAGCATGATCGCGAATGGCGGCCAGTAGAATACCATAAGCCCGAGCCGGTTCGGCTGGCGCAGCAGCAGAAAAACCGTGACCGTGGCGATGACCACAAAGAGGCTCAGGGTGTCTGTGGGCGTGCTCATGGGCAATAGCTGCCATTGCGCACCGCGCAACAGAAAGACGATCACGAGGCAGGCCGCGCCTGACAGCACCGCCCACCACGACCGGTTGAGGCGATGTTTGGCACCGCGCACGGCGTAACGCAGGGCGTATAACGCGCCCAGGGCGTAGGCGGTCACGCCCAGGTAAAACAGCACATAGGTTACTGGAATCACGGGCTTCTACCTCTACTTATTCCATAAAAGACGCAAACAGAAGTGGAAAAGCTGCACCGCTTTGGCGTCTTAGGTGGCGGAAACAGCAGAGAAAAACAAGAAGGCCGCCCGGAAAAACGGGGACAGAACCCAACGAGCCGGTCGTCCATTGAGGAGCTTTCGAGGCGCATCCACCCCTTGCAGGCGCACCGCCAACTTGCGCGAGGACCGCAACCATACGTGCGGGCGGTGTGTCCTTCACGAGCGCTTTGTTACTCATCTTTTGCTCCGGCCTGCGTGTTTTTCCTTGTCATGCCGGCTGCCGCCTCGAGTGCCGCATGAAATGCCGCCGGCGCATCGGCCACATACCACCGGATACCCATGTCCAGCAAACCGCGCAACGAAGCGGCATCGAAGGCAAACGGGCGCACCTGCAAGGCTACACCGGCGGCCCGGGTCTTTGCTACTGCCTCGGCGAGTTCCGCGGCTTCGAGGGCATAGCGGATTTCCGGCTGTTTCGCGGTTGCCTCAAGATGCAACTGCAACTGATCGATCCCGTGAAAAGCGCGGCGCGCGAGCCACTTGAACCGCGCGCGGATGCGGTCCGGCGGACCCGACAGCCATGTCATTGTGCGGGCGCCGCCGCAGGCACGTTGCAAGGCGGCGCAACGCACGGGATTGCCATGGACAAAGATGATGCGCTTTTCGAATCCGCGCGCCCTGATCTTCGTGATCACGTCATCGAGGGCGACGGCTTTGAGATCGAGATAGAGCTGGCGGGCATCATCCCGGGCCATGCGATCGAAGACGGCATCGAGGGTGGGCACGCGCGTGCCCGCGTACTCGGGGTCGAACCAGGCGCCGGCGTCCCACGTGGCGAGTACGTCGTAGGGGATTTCGGCGATTGGCTTGCCGGCCCATGTTGCCGGCGCATCAGTCGTGCGCGCGGGGGTCGTGTCATGGATGCACACGATGACGCCGTCCTTGGTTGTGCGCAGGTCCACCTCCGGCACCGCGCCCGGCAGCCCCCAGGCATGTTCGATCGCCGGCAGGGTGTTTTCCGGGCGTTCGTCGAGCGCGCCCCGGTGTGCTTGAAACCAGGCGGCCGGTTCCGCGGCGCACGGCACTATTGTAAGCACAAAAAGCCAGGGCGCGATGACGCAGATGGTTTTCATTCTCCGGGTTCCTCCAAGGTTTCCAGCTTGAACGTGCGCCCGCCGGTTTCGCCCTCCCCTTCCGCGGGTTCCGCCTCCTGCACATCCGGCGCAGGTTTCGCCGGGGTCAAGGGCGGTGCTTCGGGCGCCGGGCTGTCCTGCGAGGGCCGCTGCACGCGCAGGTGGCCGGATTCCCCGGGAATATCGCCATAGATTACCTGGCCGCCTTGCCGGTCGGCGTCGTCCGGCAGTGCCGACGGGTCAATGATATCGAGTTTGAAGGTACCCGGCTTGCCCTCGCGGGGCCGGGGCCGGGGTACGGGGCCGGGATCGGCGGGTGCGGGAGTGTCGGTATCGGCCGTGCCGGGTGCCTCGCCGGGCGCCTTGTCCGGCAGCGACGCCTCGTCGATCACCTCGAACGTAAACGTGCGTGGCGCCTCCTGATCCGTCGCATCCCACGTGCGCGGCTGTTCCGGGCTTTCGCCCTCGGGCTCGGGCGGGCTGCCTTCGGGCTCGGGCGGGGCCTGGCCGTCGATTGGCATGGCGGGGATGGTCTTGGCGGCTGGCGGTTCGATGCGGACCTCTGGCGGGCCGAGCACGGCATAAGTGGCGCCGCCGCGGTGGGTGGCCTCGATGCAACCGGTTTCGGTGTCGTAGATGCCCTCGAGCGGGTACCAGCCGAGGCCCTCCTCGTGGGCATAGAGCGCGAGTTCGCCGAGGTCTTGCGGCGCAACCACAGACTCGGGCATACACAGGCGGATGGTGCGCTGCACGGCCACGTCGCCCGGGGTATAGGCCGGGGTGATATATGGCGTATAGGCCACGCGGTCTTCCGGTGGCTCGGCGGGCGGCTCGAGGCCGCTTTCCATCGACGCTGTAACCACCCGCTGCGCGGTAAGCTGGACCGTGCCGGCCACGCCGGGCGCACGCAGAATTACGTGGGTGCCCGTGGCGTTTTCGGCGTGGCGGCTGACGGCGTCGGGGGTGGTGTGCATGGGCTTCATGCGTTTCTCGAGCACGAGATCCAGTTGGTCGTCGAAATGCGGCGAGGCGGGATTCTCCGATGCGCCGAATATCGAGACGCTGCGTGCGCGTGGGGGGTCGCTGAACTCGACTGCCAGCGCGTAGGCGAAGCCGTAGTCGGCGTACCACTTGCCATCGCGATAGGTTACATCGCTCGTGAGGAAGACGGGCTCTCCCGTGGCTGCCCCGGCGATCGGCTCCTCGCGTTCTCCACGGCGGATGCGGTGTACCTCACCCCACGGCACGTCCACCCGCCCCAGTTCATTGCGCATGTTGCGTGCGGTCTCGGCGGCGGCGGTGAGCATGGCCTGTTGAACGTCCTGCGTGCCGGTTTGCAGCGCCTCGTAGAGTTGGTCATCGCGGTCGAAGGCCGGCAGGTGTTCTTCGCGCAACGCCTGCCACCATACGTGATACAAGGTCATCCCCGGCGCGTCGACGTCCGCGACACCACTCCAGCCGCCCAGCGCGTCGATGACCGCCGGCAGGTCCGGGTGTGCCGTATGCACGTAGGAGTCATTGGCGGCGGCGGCCGCGATCTTCGGCGCCAAATCCACCGCTGCGGGCACCACGGCATCGAACACCATGCGCTGCATGTCGGCGAAGTCGCGTGTGCCCGTGCGCAAGAGGCGGCGCACACGGTGGCTGCGGTACGTGTCGGCATCCTGTATGAACCAGGGGGGCCAGCTATCCGGGTTGATGCCGGTGTTTTCCGTGGTGTTCCAGGGCGGGCTTCCGCACGCCTGGATGTAGCCGGTCTCGGGGTTCAGGACATAGGGCAGCATATTCGGCGACACGACCTCCCCCCATGCGTTTGCATGATGCACGGCGGACAGCGGCTCCTGCCAGGTGAGACGCTGCATGCCGTGCTTCTCCCGCTCCGCGATGACCTCGGGCAGCAGGTCGCGGGTGCCGGCCTTGGCATTGTAGAGATAGAAGAGGGCGCCCGAGCGGTCGGCGTACGTAATGTGGAAACACGGCAACTGCTGCATGAGCAGGGCGGCCTGGAAGGCATTGTGGTTTTTCGCACGGCCCATTTCGTACAACTGGTAAAAACCGCCGAAATCGCGGTAGCCGCCGACCGTCCACGAGTAGAAGTCGTTTCCGCCCCGATCGAACACCGGCCCGCGGTCGCCGATGAGGGCGGGTATATAGCGCTCCTCGATGCCGGCTGGTGTGCGCACATAGTAGGGCCGTGCGTTGGCCATGAACTCGAGGGCGATGGCCTGTTGCGCGTTCATCAACGATGCGCTGTAGCGCGGGTCGCGTGGGTCCTTTCGGGGAGCGACGACCTCCTCCTCGAACATGTCCGCGAAATCCGGCCAGTTCGGCGTGAGCGCCCATGCGGCGGCCCCGTTGTGGCCCATGAGCGGCAGTGGCAGGCCATACAAGGTGGCGCCGTGCATGTCGTAGTCGCCGAGCACGAGGTGTGTTTCGTACCACCGGAAGGGGCCCATGTGGTACTGGTGCGGACTCATGACGAACAGGGTGTGGCCGGCCTCCGTGCGGTCGGGCGTAAGAGCCCAGGCATTGCCGGTCTTCATCGCGTGGGCGCGCCGGTAATGGTTGGGGAGGTCATAAGGCGCCATGCTCATGACAAACGCATGCCAGAGCGCCAGAACATCCGCCGGCGCCACGCCCAGCGCCCATGCCGGTGCCTGATCCGGGTGGTCATACAGCCATGCGTTCACCCCCTGCGCAAACCCGCCGCACAGTTCGCGCGTAAATGGATCGAGGCGGTTCAGGGCCGCGCCGCCGAGCCGCGCATGCCCCATCGCGATCGAGAAGGCGTCGGATTCCGCCCAGGCCTCTCCGGCGATTTCCGCCGCCCGGCCATTCGCGACGCGGTACGCGAACAGCATCGGCTCGATATGGTCCGCCGCCTGCGCATAGCCGTGGGCAAATCCCAGCGCCTCCGGGCTGTCTGCATACACGTGGGGCACGCCCCACGCATCGCGGTAGAGCGTCGCCCCTGCCCACAGGGGGTGCGGCCCGGGCGTCTCCTGCGGGTGCGCCTGGGCCGCGCCCAGCACCAGCGCGACAAGAAGCCCACCCGCGCAGCGCACAGACAGCCGCCGGAAATGATGGTACTGGTGAAAGTAATGCCGTCGCATCATGCCTGTAAAGTCACTTTTGTCCAAAACATTCGCCCAATGCACGAACACCGCAACCGGCCGCGGCTGTCAGGGAAGATTGCGGTAGATCGACCGGAATTCTGTCCCGTAGCGCCCGTTTCCCACCGCCGCATTGTGTTGTGAAAAGAGGGCGGTTTTTGGGAAGAGGGCTGAGGGGACGACTCTTTTTTCCCCAACAAGGGGGGGGTCTCCAGATTATCTGGACACTACTGCGGCAAAGTATACAACAGCCGCCGCCCGCGAGTCAGGCGTGTGTGGGAGGGCGCGTTGTTTCCGGGCTGTCACGCCCACGCGTTTCCGCCTGGTGCGCCGCCTTTCGCCCATGCCGCGCTTTCCGGTATCATTTCCCGGCTGGAAGACAGGGCGGCCAAGCGTCGCGCCTATCGGAAATCTTGAAAAAGACCCGGCACGCAGGCCCATACGCACGCCTGCCGGGGCGGCGCAGACAGGCGGGTTCGCTTGGGCCTGCCACCCTTTTTCATGTGCTCCGCCCTGTTTACAAGCGGCAATGGGCAAACGCGGAAGGGCGGACACATGAGCAAGTTGTGGGGCGGGCGTTTCAGCATGGCGCCGGATGCACTGGTCGAGCGGCTCGGGGCGTCGGTACAGTTCGATGCGCGGCTCGCGCCGTGGGACATTCGTGCGAGCATCGCCCATGCGGCCATGCTGGGCGACCGGGGGATTATCACGAAGAAAGACGCGCGCGCAATCGTGAAAGGCCTGCACGACATTGCCAAAACCATCGAGGCCGGCCATTTCACCTGGGATCCCGCGCTCGAGGACGTCCACACGAATATCGAGGCGGCCCTCGTGCATGCCATCGGCGATGCAGGCAAACGCCTGCACACGGGCCGCAGCCGCAATGACCAGATTGCCACGGATGTGCGCCTGTGGCTGCGCGATCAGATTGACGCCGCCGACGGGTTGCTGCGCGACTTGCTGGCGGCCCTCGCCGATTTTGCCGAGGCGCATATCGATGTCATCCTCCCCGGGTTCACGCACTTGCAACATGCGCAGCCGGTGCTTCTGGCGCACCATGTGCATGCCTACATCGAGATGTTCAGCCGCGACAGGCAACGCTTCGCCGAGGTGCGCCGCCGTACGAACGTCATGCCGCTCGGTTCTGCTGCGCTCGCCGGTACCCCCTATCCCATCGACCGGAAACAGGTGGCCGAGGCATTGGATTTCGATGCGGTGAGCGCGAACAGCATGGACGCCGTGGCGGACCGGGACTACCTGATCGAGGCGTGCAGCGCGGCGGCCATCTGCATGATGCACCTGAGCCGTTTCTGCGAGGAGCTGATTGTCTGGTCGAGTCCGGGCTTTCATTTCATCGAGATCGGCGACGCCTTCACCACGGGCTCGAGCATCATGCCCCAGAAGAAAAACCCGGATGTGTGCGAACTGGTGCGCGCAAAGACCGGCCGGGTCTATGGCGATCTCCACGCACTACTCACCCTCATGAAGGGCCTCCCGCTCACCTACAACCGCGATCTGCAGGAGGACAAAGAACCCATATTCGACGCCATGGACACGATCCAGCTTTGCCTTGCCGTGTTCGCGCGGATGATACCCGCCATCACGGTGAACCGGGAAGCCATGGCCGCCGCTACCCGTGAAGGGTTCATGGAGGCCACTGATCTCGCCGATTACCTGGTCACACGCGGCGTGCCCTTCCGCGCGGCACACGAAATCATCGGCAAAATCGTGCTGCATTGCACCAGGCACGGCAAACGCCTGCCCGACCTCGATCTGGGCACGCTGCGGAAATTCTCCGAAACCTTCGAGGAAGAGGCGCTCAAGCTGCTCGACCCCGCACGCATTGTCCGGCGGCGCGATCAGCCGGGCGGTACGGCGCCCCGCCGCGTGAAGGCGGCCCTGCGCCGCGCCCGCCGCCGGCTATAAGCCAACAGGGGCTGTACCAACAACCGGAGACACACCCGCCGTGAATGCGCGCCGGCTCGTAAGTGCAGGGTTGGCAACGCGGGCGCCGCCCGGTTACAATAAGGTATGCGGGAAGAGGTGTCCGGGCGGCGGTTAGGTTGTTGACAGGCAGGGCAGCCAGGAATGAGACGTGCATGAGCAAAGGCGATCGCATCCTCGTGGTGGACGACGAGGTCGTCATTCGCGAGTTGCTCACCGACATTTTGTCGGATGAGGGCTTTCGGGTGGAAACCGCGGCGAACGGCAAAGCCGCCCTCGAGAAGCTGCATACCCTCGACGACGTTGTCGCGGTATTTACGGACATCATGATGCCCGAGATGGACGGGATCGAGTTGATTTGCCACGTGCGCAAGGTCGCGCCCTCGGTCGTGTGCATTGTCATGACGGGCTACGCCACCCTCGAGACCGCGCGGGCCGCCGTGAAGGAAGGGGCCTACGACTATGTGTTGAAGCCGTTCAACCTGAGCGAGATAAAGCTTGCGGTCAACAACGCGCTCGAACGCCGCCGTCTCAGTACGGAAAACGCGCGGCTGCTCGAAATCACCGAGTTGTTCAATATCTCTGAGACCATCGCCTCGATCCGCGACGAGAAGCAGCTCCTCGACTATGTGCTCGAGGCGGCCCTCGCCCGCGTCGAGGCGTGCCGTGGTTCGATCATGCTGGTGTCGGATAATGGCGAAGCCTTGCGCGTAGCCAACAGCGCGGGTTTGCCCGCACAGTTCGACGGCTCGTATGTGGCCATGGGCAATTCGATCTCGGGTTGGGTGGCGGAGAATGTGCAGCCGTTGTTCGTGCAGAACATTGCCCAAAACCCCGAGATGGCGCGCATGAGCCAGCAGCTCAGCGAACAGTCGTTCATTTCCGTGCCCCTCGAGCGCAAGTCCACCCCGCTGACCGAGCCAAGCGCGAGCGGCGTGTCGCCGCCCCGGGTAATCGCCGTGCTCAATGTGACGGAGAAGAAGGATGGTGGCGAGTTTACCGAGGGCGACCTCAAGACGTTGAGCATCATCGCCAACCACGCCGCCGCCGCCCTCGATAACGCACGGCTTTTGAATGACATTGAAGACGCACAGCGGGAGATCGTGTTCACCCTCGGCGAGATCGTCGAGACGCGCTCCCGCGAAACGGGCAACCACGTGAAACGCGTCGCTGAATACTCGAAGCTGCTGGGCCTGTGCTGTGGCCTGTCCGCCGAAGAAGCGGAGATTCTGCGCCTCGCTTCGCCGCTCCACGACGTCGGGAAAGTCGGCATTCCCGACGCGATTCTCAACAAGCCGGGTAAGCTCACCCCCGATGAATTCGACGTGATTAAGACGCACACGCTCATCGGCTACGACATGCTCAAGTCCGCCAAGGGGCGCGTGCTCCAGGCGGCGGCCATCATCGCGCTGAGCCACCATGAGCACTTTGACGGCGCCGGCTATCCGTATCAGCGCAAGGGCAAGGATATCCACCTGTATGGGCGGATTGTGGGCATTGCCGATGTGTTCGATGCGCTGGGCGTGAAGCGCGTCTACAAAGACGCCTGGGAACTCGATAGAATCCTCGAGTACTTCCGCGACAAGCGGGGCAAGCAGTTCGACCCCGAGCTGATCGACGTTTTCTTCGCCAACATCGAAGAGATTCTCGCCATTCGCGATGCATGGCCCGAGACCGAAGAAGCCGAATCGGTGACGTAAACCCAGACTCGGCCGGCGCGGGTGGGGTTAGGTGCGCACGGGCGATTCGGCGTCCTCATCCCACGCGACAGCACAGCCTTCCTCATAGGACAGAATGGCCATGTGTGCCGCGGCCGCCGCCATGTGGCCGGCTTCGGCCGGGGCGATAACTTGCTCCCGGCTGCGCATCGCCGCGAAGAAGTCCTTTAGGTGGGCGGTGTCGCGGCCGGGTTCCCGCCGCACCTCTTCGGCCGCCTCACCGCGTTGAAGGGTCAGGCGTTCCATATCCCGCACTTCGATACTTCCCTCCGTGCCGATGTAGCGCTCGAACGTGGCATAATCGCCGCCGCTGTCCGTGGTGGTGTAGTTGAAGTGAAACCCCGCGTTCCCGTAATCCACGAGCGCGGATACGGTGTCCGGCGTGGTGCGGCCATCGTCGGCGTGATAGATGCCGCCGGCAGCGAGCACGCGGCGCGGCATGGCGCACCCGGTGATGTAATGGCATATATCGAGGTGATGCAGCATAAGGTCGCCGTAGTACCCGTTCGAGTAGTCACGGAACAGGCGCCAGTTGAAGTAGCGCAATGGGTTGAACGGCCTGCGCTGGGCGCCCGCGAGGAAGGCTTTCCAGTGGACGTTGCCGGCGTTCGCCTCATTGGGCACGCTGTCTTCGCCGAGGCGGCCGCCGGCGAAATGGCGTTGGACCTGTACCAGCACCACCTGGCCGATCTCGCCCGCCTGCACCGCATCGCGCGCGCGCTGGTATAGCGGCATACTGCGCAATTGCGTGCCGGTTTGAAAAACCGCGCCCGTCTCGAGTGCCCGGTTACGCAGAACCTTGGCATCTTGTGCGGTGAGGGCGATTGGCTTTTCACAATAGACATCGAGGCCGCGGTCGAGGGCGGCCATGGCTGCGGGCACATGCACATGATCGGGCGTGGCAATCACGACCGCATCGAGGGATTCCGCCTCGAGCATTTCTTCGAAGTGCACATAATCATGCACATCGGGCTGCCGCTCCCGGCACCAGTTCAGCGCCCGGCTGCGCCACACGTCGTACGTATCGGTCACGGCCACCACCGAGACGCCGGTCAGGCCGAGGGTGGCCCGCAAGAGTGCTGATCCCCGGTTACCCACGCCGATGAACCCGCAACGGATCGTGTCTTCGGGGCCGAGTGCGCGCCGCGCGGGAACGGGTTCTGCCGAGGCGGCAGCGCTGTCACTGGCTTGTGCGCTCTTCTTGGCGCAGTGCGTGGCGATACCCGCTACGCCCACGGCCGCTGTGCCGGCGAGGAAGTCGCGTCGTGTGGGCTTTTTCGGTTGCATACACACCTCGTTCCGCGGTAAACGCGGCAGAACATTTGCCTTTTTGTATCTACCATGCGCGGGTTGCCGTAGTATACATATGTTGTGCCGCAAAAAGGTTCCATAGGAATAAAGCGCGCTTCGGCCGCGAGAGGCCTGCGCCCATCCGCTTGCAGCGAGGCCGTGCTGAAGCCGCCGGACGGGGCTGGCGGCTGGGAGCGCGGGTCCCCGTCTGCACATGGCCGTTACCACGTGCTGAACCAAGCGGACCCAAGCCCGCACAGCCGTAACGTACCCGGCAGTGGCGGTGTTGCAGCCGTCGCGCTCAGTCGAGATCGAGATCCAACTCGATATCGAAGCAGAAGCGGTGTTCACCGTCGCGCGGGCATTGCACGAGCCATTCGCCCTCGGGTGACATGACGCCGCTGGGGCAATTGACCGGGCCGTCGGCCGGGGCGGCGTTCGTGGTGACGATGTAGCAGCCGCTCTCGATGGCGCGCAAGCGCAGATTGGCTTCGTGGTAGGGCAGGTAAAGCTGGTCTGACCCGGAATTCACGAGATGAAAAATGACACGCGCGCCCTTTTGGCCCAGTTGATGGGTGAGGCGCGGGTCGGGAAAGGGGCCGGCGCCCGGCGTGACCCAAAAATCGTTGCCGATGAGGCAACCGAAGCGAATGCCTTTGTAGTCCCACACGCGCAATTCATCACCCGGGCGGCACCACGCACGCTCTTGCTGGGTGGGCAGGATTTTTTCATAGGTGCCCACCACCTCCCCGTCGTCGCCGAAGACCCGCGCCTGAATGTAGGACTTGCCGTCCACGCGCGCACCGGTGCCCACGATGGCCGTGAGGTATGCCTGGCGGCACGCGGCGGCAAGCTGGTCCCAGGCCGCGGCCGTACGGCTGTCGCTGAACTCGTTGTTGCAGCCGGTGAGGGCCATCTCGGGAAAGAGGATGAAATCACCCTGGTAATTCTTGATGTGCTCGAGAATTTTCGGCAGGTTGTCCTTCTTGGCTTGCTGCACCTGCATCTGCACGCCGCACACGCGAAGCATGGCCATAATAGTCGCCTCCTTCGTTCTCCCGCGCTGCCCTCGGTTGTTGTGCCGCAAATACCATGATGCGCAGGCAACCTCGATACTACCACAAGGGATCGGCGCGCGTCATCCGGCTGATGGCCGCCGGCTGCGTGCCGGGCGGGTTTCCCCGGCGCCCTGTCTACAAGCCAACACCGGGGCGGCACGCATGATTCCAGGAGCAGCCGCCTGGTCGGCCAGCGGCCCGCCGTGCGCATGGTAACGGCCGTGGGTATTTCATTTCAGGTAATTGTTTAGCCGCTTGGCGTGCGCGGTTTTCCGTACTTCATAGCCCCCCGTTATCGGCGTGGGGAGCGGTTCGGGCTCACCCGCGGTCTCTATGAGTCACGATGTATGTGCCCTTTGGACTGCGGTGGCTCGCCACCGCTTTTCCTTTCAAGGCCCGTGGGTGGACGCGGGCGCGCAAGCCGGGTGAACAGATCCGCGTGGCCTCCAGCCCATGCCCCTTGTGCCCTGCTCACGAGCCCGAGAAGGATTCATGGACACCGATGGCGACTGTGTACGGTTTCTTTCCCGCCTTGGACAAACGCACGCACTTCAGCCCACGCGCGCAATAGCCGTGGCAAGCCACCGCAGTCCAAAGTAGCGCCCACGGCACGGCTATCCCCGTCGCACGCTGGTATTCGCTATCCCCGCCTTGCCGAACCAAGTGCGCCGCCCATAACCCAGAACGCAGAGCTCCCAGGGAGGGTGAGCGTCCCCGCGAGCCGAATATGAACCATGGCGCACGAACGGGAGGGCGAGCGT
>CAZMVU010000017.1:0-40741 GCA_964569295.1 uncultured Nitrospirales bacterium | reverse complement strand
CGAACATACGTGGACGGACGCTTCACCCCCGCCAACAACGCCGCAGTAAACAGCGGGCAAATCGGGACTGACGCAAGCAAGCGCGTCTTGTCCGCCTCGGGCGGAATAGCTGCCTCGCGCCGCGTCCGGCTGTCCAGCGGTAGCGTCGTCGCGAAGGAGAAAGCGAGCGCGCTTAATCCCCGGTCTTGCGGAGTCACGGACAACGCAGCGCTTTCTCACAAACGCCAAAAAAGCGGGGACAGTCTTCTAGGTTAACGCGTATGGGCCTGCGGCCCATACTGGTATCCTACGGGCTATTGGCCCTAAAAAGGGCGGCTTCTCGTCCACAGGGAGCGCGAGCGCCCCGCGAGCTGAAACGCGACGTAAAACCCATTGATAGCGGTTGAGGGCAACCGCCCTCCCAACCGCCGTGAACAGGTGGAACCGGAAGGGCCAGCGCCTGCCCACCGGCTTGTCCTCCGTAGCGCCTTGGCGAACGTGGCAGCGTTTTCGCTAAGGAGGGTCCCCGCAAACCGAAGCTTCTTGTTCTTTAATGCACAAACTGGCGCGTAAGGCACCAACCTCCTTGGTCTGGCAAAATGCAAGCGGGCCTTCGTGTGAATCGGAGCAGGCGCCCGTGGCACCCAGACCCATACGGCGCCGCGCGCAGAAACATGGTGCGCATCTACGCCGCGACTCGTTTGATGCCGGTTCATTTTCAGAATAGGCAGGAACCATGGTATGTTACCCGGAGAAAAGAGCAACCCAGCCTGGCACACGCCGGGCAAGAGCAAAAGGAAACCGGCTCCTATGCGTATAACAACAATTATCACCGCAGTTATTTGCCTCGCTTTGGTATCCGGCATGGCGTTTGCCGCCGCTGAAGACGCGGGGTTGCGCGTGACCGCCTTCGATATGAACGTTACACCGCCCGTGGGCAGCGAGATGGCCTACGATCCTGTCATCAAGCATTGGGACCAAACGCTCCGCGCGCGGGGGATCGTGTTGCTTGGCGCGGACGAGCCGATTGTTGTGTGCGCCGTAGACTGGATCGGTATCGGCAACGAAGCGCACGACGCCTTCCGCGCAGAACTGGCCGAGGCCGCCGGCACCATGCCAGAGCGCGTCACCGTCCACGCGCTTCATCAGCATGATTCGCCTATGGTCGACTTCACGGCAGAGCGGATTCTGAAAGACCACGGCATAGCCCCGGGCAAGTTCGACGGCACACACGCCCGCGAAGTGCTGCAACGCTTGAAGACCATCGTGGCGGATTCGCTCGAGGAGGCCCAACCCGTGACCCATGTGGGCACTTCCTCCGCCAAAGTCGAGAAGGTGGCCTCGAACCGGCGCATCCTCGGCGAAGACGGCAAGGTGCGCGCTGTGCGCTTCACTTCCTGCCGCGACCCGAAGATACGCGCGGAACCGGAGGGGATCATCGACCCGGAGCTGGACATGGTGAGCCTCTGGAATGGCGAAGAGCCCCTGGCCGTGCTCACCTACTACGCCACGCACCCACAGAGCTACTACCGCAACGGCATCCCGAATCCCGACTTCCCGGGCGTGGCCCGGTTTCTGCGCCAGATGACGGCGCCCGACGCGCTGCACGTACACTTCACCGGCGCGGGCGGCAACATCGGCGCAGGCAAATACAACGACGGCTCGAAAGAGAACCGGCTCAAGTTGGCCAAACGCGTGGCCGATGCCATGGCCCGGGCGTGGGAAGCCACCGAGCGCACCCCCGTGACAGCGGATGACGTGGCGTGGAAGGTGGCGCCGGTCGCCTTGCCCGTAGGCAAGCACATCGTGATCGAGGAACTCGAAGAAATCCTCGAGAAGAAGCCGGAAGATGCCGAGCTCCTGCGTACGGCGCGCAACCTCGCGTGGGCGCGCCGGCGCGCCGAAGGCCACAAGATCGATGTGTCGTGCCTGGCCATTGGCCCCGCGCGCATGCTCCACCTGCCCGCTGAACTGTTCGTCGAGTACCAGTTGGCGGCGAAGAGCATGCGCCCCGATCTGCACGTGGCCATGGCGGCTTACGGCGACTACGCCCCCGGCTACATCTGCACCACCATCGCCTACGAGCAGGGCGGCTACGAAGCCAGCGACCGGGTAAGCCGTGTGGCGCCCGAGGTCGAGCCCGTACTCATGGCCGCCATCGAGGAGTTGCTCGAACCGGCATCCTGAATCATGCCGGATCCATGGCAGCATGCGCGCCCAAGTGTGCCCACGCCACCCGTGCATCCTGCGTACCGTTCCAGAGGCGCGGCCAGAAAGGCCCTTTTTGCGCTTTTGGTCCGATAAAAACCAACACCACTGAACAAAGAAAGGCAGGTTTTCGGCCACGCCCCGCGTATAACCGCCATTTCCGGCCTTTCAGGCGCGCGGAGTTTGTCTGAGCCCTTGCGGCTCCTGCGGCTCATTCAGTTCTTCAACACCGGCGGCTACAATCCCTGCCCCGAGGACGGCACGGAAGACGGCTTTTGCCCGGGGTTGCCGTAAGTAAGGCCGCACGACACAACGGCGCTGTTTGCTCTGGTGGCAGGCACCGGCTTGCGGGCGGGAACCCGGCTACTCCATGTCCAACTGGCCGGTATCGTCACCCGTAGCGCCGCGCCTGAGCTTCCTGCGTATGCGCGCGAGGCGTTTACTCACGGCGTCGTATTCGGTGGCGGGCACTCCAGGCGCACGCCCCACCGTGCGGCATGCATCGAGCCGATCAAGCGCTTGCTGGCACAAGGCCTCCGCGCGGACCAAATCGCGGCTTCGGTGCTCATGGTATTTGGCGAGTTCGAGCCGGGCCGAGATGTCGCTCGGGAATTCCTCCACCAGGCGCTCGAAAGTTTCCGCCATGGCGGCGAAGTCTTTCAGCCGTTTGTGTGCGAGCGCGAGCATGGTGAGGCATTCCTGGCGTAGCGGGCCGGATTCTTCCGCTTCGATAAACCGCATGGCGTTCGTCACCACCTGCTCATACCGCCTTTGCCGGAAGTGAATCCGCACGAAGCTGAGCCGGTCCTCCGCATGCGTGAAGCCGGCACCGCCGGGCGTCTCGAGCAATTGCGAGATCAGCCCCGTCAGCGACACAAGCGAGAGAATGTCCATCTGATGATGGTAGAAGACCGGCTTCAGCCGGCGTGCGTCGCGCGTGCGCAGGTAGTCAAACCAGAGTTGCGGGATAAGGTGGCTCGCCACATCGCCCTTGCGCGTCAGCGCGAGAATATGCCGTTCCACATTGTTGAGTGTGCAGCTTCCAAGCCGATCTTTCCAGAACCGGCGAGCCGCATGCATGAGGTCGAAGTGGCGGAAGCCGTCGAGCCGGAAAGGGATCCGGTTCTGGATGAACCGCGTGCGCAGAAGCGGCAGATCGAAGCACTTCGAGTTGTAGCCGACCACCGCCTCGTACCCAATGAACCGCTCCGCGAGAAAGGCCAGCATCGGCTCCTCCTCGTCGAAATCGCGCATGAAGCACTGATCGAGTCGAAACGTGCCGTCGTCCACGAAGTAGCCCACGCCCACGAGGAACGCCACTGTGCCCGTGCCGCCCGCGAGGCCAATGGTTTCCGTGTCCATGAACAAGGTCGTGCGCGGGTCGAAGTCCGCCAGTTCCGGATCACACGAGGAAAAGGCGATGTGCTGCGACTGCGTGTCGAGCACAGCGCCCAATGGCACGTTGCCCTGCATGAACGACGCCGGGAAATCCTGGCGCACCAGATAGAACGCCGCCCCCGCTTCGCCAACCGCCTCACCGGGGAGTACTTCCGGCATGTCGAACCGGCCCGCCGCACGGTCACTCTCTTCCTGTTGTTTCTGCTGCACCCACTCGGCGCCGGTCATGAGCCCCTGCTTCTTCATGAGTGCATCCAGCTTGTCGCGCATATTTGCCATAAGGCCTGAAAACCCCTGTAGCATTGTTCAGTGCTACTCTACGCCAATCGTGCCGCCCAATTCCAGATGCGTCACAGCGAGGATGCATATGCGTAATTGTTCAGTGCCTTAACCGCCAGCTTGTGCATTAAAGAACAAGAAGTCCCCGGCCGCCGTCTTGGGGCTTGCCTCGCGTTTCGGCTCGCGGGGAGGCGCGCACTCCCAACACCTCTGCGCCTTGGGGTTGGGGGTCAAAAGCCACGTTGGACGTTGGCCGTATAGCCGCCCCCGCCTCCTTCACAGCTTTTACCCGCTTTCCAACCGGCGGCTGTACAGCAGGCAGCCACTGGCATTACCAACAGCTTGTTTCTCGCGGGACACACGGCGGGTGTTTGGATGGCGAGGCTACACACGCACTACACGCCCTGCGTGCATTGTCCAGTCAAATCCGCTACAGTAAATGCCTCCACAAACAAACGCGGAAAAATCTGCGTCCGCCGCGGCATCCCCGGTGAAACCGCAGCAAGCGCCCAACAAGAGGGAATCCCATGACAGCAGTGCATACCAACCAGGTCAAGATAGCCCCCTCGATTCTTTCCGCCGACTTTGCGCGCCTCGGCGCGCATGTCCGCGAAGCGGTCGACGCCGGCGCCGACTGGGTGCATGTGGATGTGATGGACGGACACTTCGTACCGAACATTACCATCGGGCCGCTCATAGTCGAGGCCCTGCGCCCGGTAACCGGTTGCCCGCTCGATGTACACCTTATGATCGAGCAACCCGAGCGCTACCTTGCCGACTTCGCGAAGGCCGGCGCCGACTACCTCACCGTGCATCAGGAGACCTGTCCCCACCTGCACCGCACCATCCAGCAAATCCGTGAGCTCGGCGTGAGGCCCGGGGTGGTTATCAATCCCGCCACACCGGCGTCGTTTATCGAGCCCATTCTTCCAGAAGTAGACCTTGTACTGCTCATGTCGGTGAACCCCGGCTTCGGCGGACAATCCTATATTCCCGGATGCACAGAGAAGATAGCGGCCGTCCGCCACATGCTCGACGCCATCGGCTCGCACGCCGAACTCGAGGTGGATGGCGGCATCAAACCGGCCACGGCAAAAGCGGTCGTCGAGGCGGGCGCGACGGTGCTCGTGGCCGGGTCCGCCGTCTTCAACAGCACCGCGCCGCTGCGGGAAAACATCGCCGCATTACGTGCTGCCTACGCCGCCTGAGACCGCTGCGCACGCTGGGCATTGCGCACGGAGTCGGCGCTGTAAACAACCAGGGCCACCCACACGCAGATAAACGTGATCAGCTTCGCCTGGCTGAAAGTTTCCCCGTAAACCAGCACCGCCAGCAGGAAGGTCATCGTCGGCGCCACGTATTGCAGGAAGCCCAGTGTGGTCATATTGATGCGGCGGGCGCCCGTGGCAAACATGACCAGCGGCGTCGCCGTGACCGGTCCCGCCAGCATGAGCAGCGCGCTAAACCCCGGCTGCGCCGGCCCGAAGCTGTTCGCCCCATTTGCCGCCAGCCACGCGAAGTAGCCGATAGCCAGCGGGCTGACGAGCAGGGTTTCGATGAACAATCCGACAAAGGCATCCACGTTTACCTGCTTGCGTACGAGTCCATAGATGCCGAAGGTCGTCGCGAGGCTCAACGCTATCCAGGGAAACACGCCCACTTGCGCCATGAACTGCGCCACCCCTGCCGCGGCAAGCAGCAGCGCGAGAATCTGCATGCGCCGAAGACGCTCCCGCAGCACTACCAACCCGAGAAACACGAACAACAGCGGGTTGATGAAATAGCCCAGGCTCGTGTCATGCACGCGGCCATGCGTGACCGCCCACACGAAGATAAGCCAGTTCACGGCGATGCACCCACCCGACAGAGCCAGCGCCGCTATCGTCTTGCGGTTGCGCAACGCCGCGCCGAGATTCGGCCCCCGCCCCGTGAGCACCACGATAATCGTCATGCAAACCAGGGTCCACACAAGCCGATGCACGATAATCTCCGTGGCATCGGCAGCCTGCACCTGCTTGAAGTAAATGGGAATCAGCCCCCACCAGACATAGGCCCCGAAGGCAAAAAGAACGCCCGCCCGTATGTGCCGTTCAGAAGACATGCTGATACGTCACGGGGCACACAGCGCGTCGAGAATAGCCAGTCCATCCTGTACCGGCGCGGGCAGCATGCCCGGCACCGGATCCTGCTCCTCGGGCACCCAGGCCACGTAGATGCTGTTGCGCACGATATCGCAATACTCGGGGCTGAAGGGTTCCTCGGGAATATGGTTCAAGGTAAGACGCAAAGTCAGCATCTCGTCATACAGGGACTTGGCTTCCGGAACCGCCGTACCCTCGACCATGGCGCGTTCATACTGCGCCGTGTGTTCTCGCAACCACATCCGGAAATCATTCAGCGCGCCCATGCGCGCCGCCATATCCGGGGCGTCAGCCAATTGCGTACGCAAGGCAGTCACCTTGCCGGCATAGGCATCGGGGCTTTCCGCCGGGCGTGTGGCAATATCCCCGCCACTGGAAGCGCACCCCGCCAGCAGAACCCCAGCCGCAACAAAAACCGCCGCTATGTACAACACCGCGCGCATGGTCCACTCCTTTCCGCATATGCATGGGCTGTCGGAGCGGCATTAAACCATAAGCACCGCCGGCGCTGCCAGTCAGGAAACGCTAGGAACCGAGGGCCGTACTGTCGGGTCCGGCCTTCGCACTCAGGGCATACCGTATGATCCCGGAGGGATCCACATAATAGCCGCGGAAACCGGAGACGCCAGGGGATTCGGGATTGGCCAGGGCCGTGAAATTGTTCGGCGTGCCCTGCATCTCGAAGTTATAACCGGCGCGGGGCCCATCCCAATCGCCGTTAAGAAACGGCGGTGTGGCGCTGGTTAATTCGCTTATCTCGCTCGCATACTCGTTGTTCGCCGTGTGATACGATATTTGCGCATCGAGAATCGCGCGCAGACTCGTGACCGCCCCCATTTCGTTCGATTGTACCCGTGCCCGCAGCATTTGCGGCAGGCCAATGGCCACGATGATGCCTATGATTTCTACGACGATCATGATCTCGATCAAGGTAAAACCAGCGTTGTGCTGCCGTCTGTTCTTCATAAGTCACCCTCCTCTGCTATCTGCGAAGCGGTTCCCCGGCTCCGCAACGAATGACGCATGGCCGCCGTCAAGCTGGGCGCCTTCCACGTTATCGGCGCTTCCCGCGTCTGGCCCAAAACAACGCCTGTCTTCATGTCTTCATGGCAGGTAGCATTTTGTGTGCCATTGGATAATATGCCCGCTAACTTGTTTCAGGTAAAGAGGTTGCGGCCGCCGTACGTAATGTGTGGACTAGGACAGGGATGCCCATGTGCCCTTTTCTGTCGCTGAGGGCGGAGATTTGTCATGCCTTCAGCCTACCGTCGACGACGCCCTTAACCCAAGGATGGGAAGGCGTGTTACGTGCTTGGTGGGTCGGGGCGCGTTGTGATTCGGGGCTGGGTTTGTTTCCCGGGCGCCAAAGGCGCGGTTCCATACCAGCGTGGGCCAACGGCCCAGATATAAAGTTCCGTAGTCTGTCCAGCGCGGGCGTTTAGCGCTTAGAAACGGTCGATGGGCCATACGTAGGGCCAGCGCTTGGGAAAAAGCACTTCGAGCAGCTCACGCGCTTCGGCCGTGATAATGCGGCGATCGGTGTTGTAAACGTCGTTGAGGTAGCGATAGCCGGTGAGCAGGTGCATGAGTTCGCCGGCATCGAGGCTGAATTTGTTTTTGCCGGTGACTTTGGCTACATCGAGCACGCCGCGGTTCGCGCGGATGCGGTAGGGTACGCCGTCGATGAGCAGGGTCACCTCGGTACGGTAGTCACGGGCGGCGTGGCGGGCGAGATTGCCTTCCCACTCGGGGAGCATGGATTCGAGGGTTTCTTCGATGGACACGAAGGCCATCATACCGCTGCCGTTGCTGTCGACGCGCATCTCGTGGAGGGATCGGTAGGTCAGGAGGTAGCGGGAGAGCGGATGTGGCGGCGGCGCGCTGAAGCGTATGCAAGGAAGGTAGCTTTCCGAGGCGAGCGTGGCGCAGGCGCGAAGCAGTGCGGTACATGCCGCCTGGTGCGCCACGCCGGCTTCCTCGAGCAACAGTTCGTTGTCCTTGGCACGGGCGACGAAATAGGCGACAACCGCGCCTTCTTGGTCGGTAATGACGCGCAGTTCTTTCCAGCGTTCCCATTGGTTGGTGATATGCGCCGCGGTGCGCACGATGGAGCAGGGCACTTCCGTGTCGTTGTTGTTGTGAATGCGCTGCACGGCGCGTATGTCGCCGGGTTTACCGGGCCGGGTACGGTAGCCGGCGGGCGCTTCCGCGATTACTTCGGGCACACGCACGACAATGGCGTAGTCGCTGAGGGTGCTCGCGAAACCGAAGCGGTGGTAGAAATTCGGAATGCCGAACAGCATGGACACGTGGCAGCCGAGTTCGCCCATGTACCGGAGCGTGTCGATCATGAGCGTGCGGGCCACGCCCTTGTTGCGGTGCTGGGGCACCGTGGTCACCCAGCCAAAGCCGCCCATGCGCAGGCGCGCTTCGCCCAACCGGATAGTCTCGAGGTTGACCCGTAAGGCGCCGGCGAGTTCGTCGTGCCACCAGGCCAGACGCACATGTTCCGGCCGAAAGCCCGGGTAGCTGGCGCCGGCGCACTGCAACCAGTTCAGGCTGCTGTAGTAGTCGACGGTATGCACCTTCGCCATGAGATCGCAAGCGCGCTGCATCTCTTCGCCGTTCTCGGCCGGCCGCAACCGCAACGCCGCTATTTCTTGTGTGGTGTATGCCATGTCTGTACTTCATTACACAAAAAAGGTCGAAAAAGCCCGCGCCCACGCCGCCCCCGCAAGATAGCAGCATGCCGGCGGCAAGTCAATGGTTTCTTGCGGTTTGCGATTGGGATCGCCGCCCTCGTTGGCGCCCGGTCCACTTCCGAAAAGGCGTACCTCCCGCAATGGAAAACGTGCGCTACCATTTACCGCACGCCTGCCATTGCTTTTGGCCGTAGCAGCCGGTAAACTCGGCCGCAATTGTTGCGGAGTCATCCGGGGAGGGATCGATGCGCTATCCTTCACTCAAATTGTCTTTCCTGCCGTTGCTGTTTCTCATGGTGCTGCTGGCGCTCAACGTGGCGATTTTCGGGGACGATGCCTCGTGGGGGCCGAACCAGTTGGCGCTGCTGCTGGCGGCGGCGTTCACGGCGGCCCTGGGCTTTTTCGTGCTGGGCGCGAATTATGCCGAGCTCGAGCATAAAGCGCTGCATTCGGTCATCCTGGCAATGCAGGCCATGGTCATTCTGCTGGTGGTGGGCGTGCTCATCGGCCTGTGGATTCTCAGCGGCATCGTGCCGGCGATGGTGTATTACGGCATTCAGCTCATCCACCCCACCGTGTTTCTCGTGGTGGCGTGTCTCGCGTGTTCGGTGGTATCGCTGGCCATCGGCAGCAGTTGGTCCACGATGGGCACCGTGGGTGTGGCGCTCGTCACCATCGGGCGTACCATCGGGATCGATGAGCCCATTGTGGCCGGGGCCATCATCTCTGGCGCCTACTTCGGCGATAAGATGTCGCCCATGTCCGACACCACGAACCTCGCCCCCGCGGTCGCCGGCGCCGACCTGTTCACGCATATCCGGCACATGTTCTACACAACGGTCCCCGCCTACGCGATCACCCTTGTACTTTTTGCCGGCATCGGCCTGTTCCAGGGGGGCGGCGACTACAACCCGGCGCTTGTCGACGAGGTGGCCGAGGCCATCGCGGCGCATTTCCTCGTGGGGTGGTACTTGCTGCTGCCGCCGCTATTCGTTATCGCGCTTGTGGCAATGCGGGTGCCGGCGTTGCCCGCGCTCATGACCGGCGCGCTTATCGGCGCAGCCATGGCGCCCGTCTTTCAGCCGCACCTGTTGGGCGCTCCGTTCACCTGGCGCGGCGGATATGCCACGCTGGTCGAAACGGCGCACTCGGGCTACGTGATGGAAGGCGGCCATGAGATGCTCGACAAGCTGTTCACCCAGGGCGGTCTGTTGAACATGCTGCCGACGATTTTGCTGATCATCACAGCCATGCTTTTCGGCGGCATGATGGAAGCCACCAATATGCTCCCGTGTATCGCGCGCGCCATTCTCAGCTTGGTACGCGGCACCGGCACGCTCGTGGGCGCCACCATCGCCAGTTGCATCCTGGTGAATATCGCCGCGCCGGACCAGTACATCGCGATTGTCGTGCCGGGGCGCATGTTCGGTCCGGCCTACCGCATGCGGCGTCTCAAACCGCGCAACCTGTCCCGGGCGCTTGAAGATGGCGGCACGGTAACCTCCGTGCTCGTGCCCTGGAACACGTGCGGCGCTTTCGCCAGCAGCGTCCTTCGCGTCCCGGCCATCGAGTACGCCCCCTTCGCCTTCTTTAACTGGCTGTCTCCCCTGCTTTCCGCTTTCATGGCGGGGGTCGGCATCGGCATCAAGTACATGAGCGAGGACGAGGCTGCGCAAGCGGGACAAGAGCAACAATGAGACCAGCCCGCACGTGACAGACAAGCGCGGGGGACGGTCCGGCACGCGAAAACGGCACCTGAAGCGGGGCTTCAACAGAATACCGCATCCCCGCCAGACAGCGTCTGCCGCACCGCTTGCCCCATAAGCAATGCCTGACCCTGCTGGGAACCCAGCGTGCTCCGGGATGCCGGGCGGTGTTCGCGGTGCTGTACCGGTGCGGCTTCCGCATCGGAGAGGTCATTCAACCCCACGGGGACTGCGCGCGTCTTAGACTGCCTCGACGCCCTCCGCTTCGAGCAAACGCGTGCCGTACTCTATCGACATCGCATAGCCGAAGATACGCCGTTTCGCGCTTGTTTCATCGAGGGGCAGGCCCATCGCTTCTTCCGGCTGAAACCAGCCTCCGGCAACACCGATGATCCGTCCGTCGTACACATTCACGAGTGGACCGCCGCGCAGGCCATCATTCATGGGGGTGTCGAAAAGAAAAAGATTCGTCTCATTGCGCGAGCGCATTTTCGAGGTTACGATCCCGCCCTGAATGAACTGGTTAAATACTTTGTAGTGGCCGAAGGGGTAGCCCAAACACGCCACCTGACTGCCCATCGGTATCTCTTCGGGCACGCCGATCACGTGGTCCGGCATCGAAAGTTCATGCATCTCCTTGAAACGCAGCAGGGCGACATCGTGCTCTTTGTCCATGGCGCACACCATGGCGGCCATAGGAGTCACCGTCTCGGACCAGGGCGGGGCGAATTCATCCTCGAAATTGCGCGGCGCCACCATGACTTCCCGCATGTCGTTCAGCAAATGTGCCGCCGTCAGCATGTACCCCTCGGGGTGCACCACAAAAGCGGTGCCCATGAATACCACCGCTTCGTTTTCCTGGCGCAGCAACAGCATGCATGCGCCCCGGTATTGTTCGTAAATGCCTTTTAGCATAGACAATTCCCCTGGTTATGTTGGTACGTGGCCGGCGCGGACGGGCTCCCCGGCTACCAAAGCCGGCCGCTTCCCGGAGGCAACCCCTTCGGCGGCACATGCTTAACGCGCACCGGTTTGACCTCGTGCTCGGTTTCCACCGAAAATTCCTGTGGCGCCACATAGGTAGCCAGCCCGCGATACAAGGTGTAACACATACCCAGAAGCACGATTGCGAACGGCAACCCTGTGCTTATCGCGGCCGTCTGCAGGGCAGTTAGCCCGCCCCCGACCAGCAGCGTCGCGGCCACCACCCCCTCGAGAATCGCCCAGAACAGGCGCGAAAGGACCGGCGGATTCGGGTTGCCGCCCGAGGTGATGATGTCGATCACCATGGAACCCGAGTCCGACGAAGTCACGAAAAACAAGATGACCACCACAATGCCCAAAAGGGCGGTCACGCTGGTGAGCGGAAACTGGTCGAACAACGCAAAAAGCGAAACCGCGACATTCTCTTCCACAGCGTCCACAATCCCGCCGTCGCCGTACATTTCAATGCTCAGGGCCGTATTGCCGAAAATCGTCATCCAAATGAAGGTAATGAATGACGGTATGAGCAGCACACACGCAATAAACTGGCGTACGGTGCGGCCATAGGAGACGCGCGCGATGAACATACCCACGAATGGCGACCATGCTATCCACCATGACCAGTAGAAAATGGTCCAATTCGCCTGCCAATCCGTTTGCTCATAGGCCTCTTTCCAGGTGGAAAACTGGGGCAGGTGCTGCACGTAGTACCCGATGTTCTCGAGCAGACCGTTGAGAATGAGCAGGGTCGGCCCCACGAGAAAGATGAACAAGGCAAACAGGGCGGCAATCACCATGTTCACTTCCGAGAGAAAACGAATGCCCTTGTCCAGCCCGCGCACCACCGACCAGGTGGCCACGGCCGTAATCGCTGCAATAAGGAACACCTGAAAACCGGGCGTCTCCGGTATGACGGGGAAAACATGGCTGAGCCCCGCATTTACCTGGCGTGCGCCAATGCCCAGCGAAGTGGCCACGCCAAACAGCGTCGCCACGGTGGCCACGATGTCGATGATATTGCCGATGGCCCCGTAGATACGCTCGCCGAACAAGGGATAGAAAGCCGTGCGGATCGAAAGGGGTAAGCCTTTGTTGAATGAAAAGAAAGCCAATGACAGCGCCACGAGCGTATAGATGGCCCACGGATGCAACCCCCAATGCAAAAAGGTGAGGTTCATGGCCATGCGCGCTTTTTCTACGTCGGACGAATCACCACTCGTGAACGGGTTTCCGGAATAATGAGAGACAGGCTCGGCCACCCCGTAAAACAACAACCCGATCCCCATACCCGCCGAGAAAAGCATCGCGAACCAGCTCAGCGTGGAGAATTCCGGCGTGGCATCCGGCCCGCCGATGCGCACACTGCCGAACCCGCTCGCCAGAATTGCCAGTACCACGACGATGATAATGTTCACCGTCCAAATGAAAAACCAGCCTGCGTTCAGCGAAATGCTGTGTTGAATCAGTTCAAACAGATCGTCCACAAACTGATTAAACACAACGGTTCCCGCGACAAAGCCGATAATGAGCGCTGCCGACGTAAAAAACACCACCGGGTGGATGTCGACATCAAACCAGCCTCGTTTTTCCTCCGGGGTCCCCTGATCTTGACTCATACATACCTCGATACTGTGTTCTCTGGGCCACCGCCGCTGTTGGCAAGACAGCGCACGCCTCCGGCCATAAACTGTCAGCAATTAACGGGAAAAACACGCAACCCACGCTGCTTTTCTGACCACCCCGTCTTCACAATGCAATCGGCATTATGCCATATGAAATCAAGGCGGTGCACGCGCTGGCCTCCCAGGTTGTTCCACCGCCGTGCGCCATGGAAAAATGGGGGCGTCCTGCGCCTTGGCGCAAAAAGCGTTGGGCGTTTCTATTCATTTTCGATACACGCTGGGAAATACTGATAACGCTATGATCCTGACCTTCACCGCAAATCCCGCTGTCGATAAGACGCTTTTCGTGGACCACATCGATCCGGGGGGCAAACACCGCAACACGCGCTATACCTGTGTGCCCGGCGGCAAGGGCTGCAACGTGTCACGCGTGGTTAAAACACTGGGCTACGATACAGCCGCCATGATCATCGCCGCAGGGCACACCGGCCGGCACGTGGTGGACATGATTACGCAGGATGATGGCGTGCGCGCAGTGCCGTTCTGGACAGACGGAATGACCCGCACCATCACCACGGTGCTCGAGGAAGCGACCCACCGCCAGTCCGCCTTTTTCGAGCCCGGCCCCACGCTCACGCCGGCGCAGATAGACCGGCTGGTCGACACCTACCGCGCAGCCGTTGCCGGTGTGCCGGTGGCCACCTTCAATGGGGCCGTGCAGCATCACAGCCTGCGCACCCTGTACTGCCGGCTCATCGCGGCGGCGCACGAAGCGGGCGCCCGTTGCATCCTCGACTCCTACGGCGCCGAGTTCGCCGAGGCGCTCGAGGCCGGGCCCTACATGGTGAAGCCCAATGTGCAAGAAGCCGCGGGGGTTGCCGGTTTTCCACTGACAACGCGGGAGGACCAATGGCGCGCGGTCGAATTCTTCCACCAGCGGGGCGTGCGCCTCGTCGTGCTTTCGCTGGGCGCGGAAGGCGCCCTCGTATCGTGCAACGGGCAGCGGTATCACGCCGTGCCCCCCGCCATCACGGAGGTCAACCCCGTCGGCTCCGGCGATGCGCTCGTGGCGGGGTTCGCGGTCGGTGTGCAGGAAGGGTGGGATCTCGCCCGCATGACCCGGCTCGCGTGTGCTGCCGGCACGGCCAACGCCATGTCGTGGGATATCGGCCACTTCAAACCCGTCACCGTGCAGGAACTCGCGGCGCGGGTTACCTTGCACCCCGGCTGAGACGCGGCTTATAGGGCGTGATGATACACTGGATGGCCAGTTGTTCTCCTTGCGCTATTTCGCTGCGCAACGCGTCCGGTCTGCTCAGCTCCAGCCGGCGGGCAGGCTGTCGTAACCGAAGGTGGCCTTCCCCGGCAGATCGCTGTAGCCCATGAGATACAGGTCCATGGCGCGGGCGGCCTCGCGCCCTTCGCTGATGGCCCACACCACGAGCGACTGGCCGCGCCGCGCGTCGCCGCAGGCGAACACGCCCGGCTTCGTGGTCATGTAGGTTTTGTCGTCGGCCTTCAGCGCCTGCCCGAAACGGTTCTTGTCCCAGTCGAGGCCCATCTCGTCGGCGAAGGTGTCCGCCTCGGGCTGGGTAAAGCCCATGGCCAGCAGCACGAGGTCCGCCGGGATTTCCATTTCGGTGCCCGGGATTTCTTCCATTTTGCGGCGGCCCACTTCGTCCGGCTCGCTCCACTCGATGCGTACCGCGCGCAGGCCTTTCACGTTCCCGTTGCCGTCATCCACGAACTCCTTGGTGAGAATGCAGTAGTCGCGTTCGCCGCCTTCTTCATGGCTCGAAGAGGTGCGCATGATGAACGGCCACTCGGGCCACGGGTTCGTGGGCGCGCGCTCGAGGGGCGGCTTGGGCAGCAGCTCGATGTTCGCCAGGTTCTTGCAGCCCTGCCGGAGTGACGTGCCCACGCAGTCCGAGCCGGTGTCGCCACCGCCGATGACCACCACGTTCTTCCCCGTCGCCAGGAGTTCCTCGGCTTCGACCTCTTTGCCCATGAGGCGCCGGGTCTGCTGCGGGAGGAAGTCCATGGCCGGGTAGATACCCTTGAGGTCGGAACCCGGGATGCCCATGCCGGCGAAGGTGCGCGCCTTGGTCGAGCCTATGGCAATGAGCACGGCGTCGTATTGGTCAAGCTCGCTGATGGGCACGTTCTTGCCGATCTCCGCGTTGCAGCGGAACGCGACGCCCTCGTCCTGAATCTGCTGCACCCGCGCACGCACGACCTCTTTATCGAGCTTGAAGGCGGGGATGCCGTAGGTGAGCAGGCCGCCCGGTTCGTCGTCGCGCTCGTAGACCACCACGTTGTGACCGGCGCGGTTGAGCTGTTGCGCGGCGGCGAGGCCCGCGGGCCCGGAGCCGACGACGGCGATGGTTTTGCCGGTGCGGTGTTCCGGCGGCTCGGGCTTAATCCAGCCTTCTTTCCAGCCGCGGTCGCCGATCTCGCGCTCGATCACCTCGATGGTGACGGGCGGCTCGTTGATCCCGAGCACGCACGACCCCTCGCACGGCGCGGGGCACACCCGGCCGGTGAACTCGGGGAAGTTGTTCGTCGAATGGAGGATGTCGAGCGCCTCCTGCCAGTCGTCGTTTTTCACCGCCTCGTTGAAGTCGGGAATCAGGTTTCCGAGCGGGCAGCCCTGATGGCAGAAGGGCACGCCGCAATTCATACAGCGGTACGCCTGTTGCTTCATCTTCTCGGGCGGCAGGGAATTGATGAATTCGTTGTAGTGCTTCAGGCGATCATCCACCGGATCATACGGCGCGATCTCGCGGTCGAACTCCATGAAGCCCCGGGCCTTATTTGGTAGCATGGATCATCTCCTGCTGTTGCTGCGCTTCCGCTTCCATCTGCTTGAGGACCTTGGCATAGTCCCGCGGCATCACCCGCACGAAATTCTTGCGCTCCGCCTCGAAGTTGTCGAGAAGGGCCTGCGCCCGCGGGCTGCCCGTGTATTCCACGTGCCGCGCGAGCATGCGCTTCAGCTCGGGCACGCTCTTCTCGTGGAGCGGCTTGAGGTCGACCATCTGCTGGTTGCAGTAGATGGGCAGGTTGCCGTCCGGGTCGTAGACAAAGGCGACGCCGCCGCTCATGCCCGCGGCGAAGTTGCGGCCTGTGGGCCCAATGATGCAGGCGCGGCCGCCGGTCATGTATTCGCAGCCGTGGTCGCCCACGGCCTCGACCACCGCCCAGGCGCCCGAGTTGCGCACGCAGAAACGCTCACCCGCGATGCCGCGGAAGTAGGCCTCGCCGCCCGTGGCGCCGTAGAGCGCGACGTTGCCGATGATGATGTTTTCCTCCGGCACAATGGGGCAGGTCTCCGGCGGCGTGAAGATGAGCTTGCCGCCCGAGAGGCCCTTGCCGCAGTAATCGTTGGCCTCGCCCTTCACGTTCAGGGTCACGCCCTGAATGGCAAACGCGCCGAAACTCTGGCCCGCCTGGCCTTCGCAGTCAATCCACACGGTATCTTCAAGCAGATGGCCGGTGTACATGCCCAGCTTGTGCCGACGCGTGAGCTCGGAGGACAACATGGCGCCCACGGTGCGGTTTGTGTTCTGAATCTTCACCGAGAAGCGCACCGCCTCCTTGTGCTCGAGGGCAGGCTTCGCTTTCTCGATAAGCAGATGGTCGAGGGCCTCATCGAGCCCGTGGTCCTGCGTTTTGCTGTGGTACAGCGTCGAGCCTTCCCACGGCTCGACCTTCTTCAGAATGCGCGAGAAGTCAACGTTCTTCGCCTTCCAGTGCTCGGAGAGCGGGTCGAATTCGAGCAGGTCCGCCCGGCCGATCATCTCGTTCATGGTACGCAACCCGAGTTCCGCCATGATCTTCCGGCACTCCTCAGCGATGAAGAAGAAGTAGTTCACCACGTGCTCGGGCTTGCCGTGGAACTTTTTGCGCAACTCCTCGTCCTGCGTAGCAATACCCACGGGGCAGGTGTTGAGGTGGCACTTACGCATCATGATGCAGCCCGAGACGATAAGCGGCGCCGTGGCGAAGCCAAACTCGTCCGCACCGAGGAGCGCGGCGATGGCCACATCGCGGCCGGTCTTCATCTGGCCGTCGGTCTGCACGCGGATGCGGTCACGCAAATCATTCGCGACCAGCACCTGGTGCGTCTCTGCAAGGCCGAGTTCCCAGGGCAGACCGACATACTTGATCGAGCTGAGGGGCGAGGCGCCGGTGCCGCCATCATGACCGGAAATGAGCACCAGGTCGCTCTTGCCCTTCGACACGCCCGCCGCAATCGTGCCCACACCGACAACCGACACGAGCTTCACGGACACCTTGCCGTGCACATTGGCGTTCTTCAGGTCATGGATGAGCTGCGCGAGGTCTTCAATCGAGTAGATGTCGTGGTGCGGCGGCGGCGAGATGAGCTCGACCTGCGGGGTCGAGTAGCGCACCTTCGCGATCTCGGGAAACACCTTTCGCGCCGGGAGCTGGCCGCCTTCGCCGGGCTTCGCGCCCTGGGCCATCTTGATCTGGAGCTCGTCGGAATTGACCAGGTACTCGTTGGTCACACCGAACCGGCCCGAGGCCACCTGCTTGATGGCCGATCGGCGCAGGTCGCCGTTCGCATCGCGCTCGAAGCGGCGCGGGTCTTCGCCGCCCTCGCCCGTGTTCGACCGGCCGCCCAGACGGTTCATGGCGATGGCGAGGTTCTCATGCGCCTCTTTGCTGATCGAGCCAAACGACATGGCGCCGGTGCAGAAGCGCTTCACGATCTCCTGCGCCGGTTCGACCTCCTCGAGCGGAATCGGGTTGCCCTGCTTGAATTTCATGAGCCCCCGGGGCGTGGCGAGCACGCGGGCGCGGTTGTTCGCCGTCTCGGAGAATTCCTCGAAGGTTTTCGCATCGTTGAGGCGCGTCGACTTCTGCAGCAGCGCGATGGTGTCGGGGTTCCACTGGTGCGGTTCGCCGCGGTGGCGCCAACGGTAGGCGCCCCCTGGATCGAGCGAGCGCTTGCGCGCCGCCTTCTCGGGATACGCCACGGCGTGACGCATGAGCGCTTCGCGCCCCACTTCTTCGACGCCGATGCCCTCGATGCGCGAGGCCGTGCCCTTGAAGCACCGTTCGACCAGCGCGGAGCTAAGGCCGATGGCCTCGAAAATCTGCGCGCACCGGTAGGAATGCTGGGTCGAGATGCCGATCTTCGACATGACCTTCAGCAGCCCTTTCTCGACGGCCTTCACGTAGTTCTTCGCCGCATTGCCGGGTTCCTTCTCGACAAGCCCCTCCTTGGCGATGAGAGCATCGAGGGTCTCGAAGGCAACATAGGGATTCACCGCACCGGCGCCGTAGCCGGTCAGCAGTGCGAAGTGCATGACCTCCCGCGGCTCGCCCGACTCGATGATCAACCCGCACTCGGTGCGCTTTTGCACGTTGATCAGGTGGTGGTGCACCGCACCGGAAGCCAGCAGCGCCGGGATAGGCGCGTTCTCCTTGTTCACGCCGCGGTCACTCAGGATGATAAGTGTGGCCCCCCCGTCGATGGCCTGCTCGGCCTCGCGGCAGATGCGCTCGAGGTGGCTGTCCAGGGCTTTCGGGCCTTCCTGCGCGGGGAACAGGGTCGAGATGGTGGCGCTCTTGAAGCCCGGTTGGTCGAGCAACTTGATCCACGCGAGTTGTTCGTTGGTGACGATGGGCGACTCGAGGTGCAGTTGCCGGCAGTCCTCGGCCGCCTCGCCCAGCACGTTGCCCTCACGGCCGATGTCCGTCTCGAGGGACATGACGATCTCTTCGCGGATCGGGTCAATCGGCGGGTTGGTCACCTGGGCGAAGAGCTGCTTGAAATAGTTGTAGAGGAGTTGGGGCCGCGGCGAGAGCACCGCCAGCGCGGCGTCGTTGCCCATCGAACCCACGGGCTCCTTGCCGTTCTCGGCCATGGGCGTCAACAGCACCTCGAGATCTTCCTGCGTGTAGCCGAAGGCCATCTGCCGGGTGAGCAGTTCTTCGCCTTCCGCGGGCACATCACCGGCCTCGGGTTTCTCCGGCAGTTCGAGCCGGTGCATATCGAGCCAGTCACGGTAGGGCTGGGCCTGGGCGAACTTCGCCTTGATGTCCTCATCGCCCAGAATGCGCTGTTCGCGGGTGTCCACATAGAACATGCGGCCCGGTTCGAGGCGGCCCTTCTTTACGATCCGCTCCTGCGGAATGTCGAGCACGCCCACCTCGGACGCCATGACCACCGTGTCGTCGCTGGTCACCCAGTAGCGCGACGGACGCAGCCCGTTGCGATCAAGCACAGCCCCCACGCGGATGCCGTCGGTAAACGCAATCGAGGCCGGGCCGTCCCACGGCTCCATCTTCGTGGCGTGGTATTCGTAGAAGGCCTTCTTGAAGTCCGGCATGGTCTCGTGGCCGGCCCAAGGCTCGGGGATCATCATCATCATGGCGTGCTCGAGCGGCCGCCCGCCCATGACCATGGTCTCGAAGACCTGGTCGAACACGGCCGAGTCGCTGCCGCCTTCGGTGACCACGGGCCACACCTTCTTGATGTCGCCGCCAAAGAGCGGGCTGGACATAACGCGCTCGCGGGACCGCATCATGTTGATGTTGCCGCGCAGCGTGTTGATCTCACCATTGTGGCAGAGGTAGCGGAAGGGATGGCACAGCGGCCAGGTGGGCAGGGTGTTGGTCGAGTAGCGCTGGTGCACGAGGCACAGCGCACTCGCCACCAGCGGGCTGCCGAGGTCAAGGTAGTACTTGTCGAAGGCTTCGGGCAGCATAAGCCCCTTATAGACAATCGTGCGCGGCGACATGCTCGCCACGTAGAACTCGTCCGCCCCATCAAGGCTGGAATTCCGCATGGCGCGGGACACCGTCTTGCGCACCACGAAGCACTTGCGGTCGAGAGTGCCTTCGTCCATGCCCGCTGCCGCGCCGATGAAGACCTGCTTCATCACCGGCTCATTGCTGCGGGCGAGCCAGCCGAGTTGCGTATTATCACGGGGGACGTCACGCCAACCCAGGAGCACCAGGCCTTCGTCCGAGATGGTCTTGTTGAAGAGCTGTTCGGCGTGCTCGCGCGTGGCATCGTTGCGCGGCAGGAACACCATGCCCACGGCGTACTGGCCGACTCCCGGCAGGTCAAACCCCAGTTTCGCCGACTCGGCCTGGAAGAACTTGTGCGGCACCTGAATCATCATGCCGCAGCCGTCGCCCGTTTCCGGGTCGCAGCCGCAGGCGCCACGGTGTGTAAGGTTTACCAATACCGTGAACCCGTCGCGCACCAGCTCGTGAGACTGGTTGCCGCGCACGTTCACCAGAAACCCGATGCCGCAGTTGTCGTGCTCGAAATCGGACTCGTACAGTGTGCGGCCCATGGGCGTTACCGGGGCCGCCGCGCCCGGCGGATTAGCGCCAAGCCCTGGCTGTGTTCCTGTTGACCGCTTGTTCAGCCAGCGCTGGCTGCCCGCTCGTGGATTGCTTTGCTTCTGCAAAATAGAGGCCTTTCCCATTACGGTTCTCTGATAAGGACATGGCTTCACTTCGTATGCACAATGGCAACTCCGCACTGTCTTGTCATGCAATGCGCACCCGCCTGCGAAAGGAGAGTACCAGCCCGAAAACGCATGTGTGGCGCAGGAGACGGGGCAATACCGCAGCACCCCGCGCACCCGCCTCCCGGCGCAATCGGTATGGAATAGTAGCCAAAAGCACACCGTGCAGTCAAGTTGACCGAGGCCGGGTACTACACACAGGATTGATTTTATCCCGCATAACACCCATAGCACCGGTACCATTCCGTTTTGTGCGTCATTTTTACTACATTTTCGTAGGCTTTTTGTGGCTTGTTGACGCGGTACCCGCGGGCATTGACACCCACAGCCACTTGGTCTAATATGGACGCAGCAGGATGCGTATTTCGCATATTTCGTCTCTGAATAAAGAGAAGGGAAAACAGGATGCCCACAAACGAAAATACCCCACGCGAAAAGGCTTACATCTTTCACGCGGTGTGGTTCAATCGTCCCTATGGCCCCCACCGGTACCGGGAGTATCTCGAGGCGGCATCGGAAATTGCGCAGAAATACGGGGCGCGGCGCATCGACGCCCTGATCCCCGTCGAAATTATTCAGGGCGATTTTGAGCCGGATTACTGCTATATCACGGAATGGCCCAGCATGGAAGCTTTCAACCGCTTCTTGCGCGACCCGGGTTATCGGTCCGTGGCCTACCTGCGGGAGGAGGCGTGTAAGAAGCGTTCCCTTGTGCTGTGCCGGCGCCCCTCGACCTGGACCGATACCAGCGAAACGATGGCATAGCAGCCGGATGGGGGCGCCCCCCGCCTACGACTCGTCCATTGGCTCATCGCCGGGCGTCTGGCCATAGCCGAGCGAACGCAGGAAGGCGTCGATCTCGGTGCTCGTGTCGGATGCGGTGCGGCGGGCAGGCGGGCGGAACCGCAACGGATCCTGGATATACACACCATGACACGCGGGGCAGAGGTCGAGCTGAAACTGCTTGTAAACCTGTTCCTCGACTTTCTCCGGATCCTGACCGCGCATGCGCTCGATAAGCCGCATAATCTCCGCGCGGTGATCGCGCACGAGGTCAGCGAGCTTCACTTCAATCTGATCATAGGCTGCATGCACGTCGATCGACACCGTGTAGCGCAAGTCGTTCCTGGCCATCTCGAGGCCGCAGCCGTCACATCGGTACGTAATCATAGGGTTAGCCGCATTTCTTCTTGCTGTAAGTGTGTGTTTCCCGGGTACGCCCACAGCGTAACACGACGGCCAGTGCCCGTTGAAAGCCAGCCCGGCCAGTGCCGCCGCCTTGAGCAAAAGTGCTTACGAGGACCGGCCGGCGCAACCCAGCCCTGCGTGCCGGGTGCGGCATGACGGATGCGCTACGTATTCTCCCGGGTTGTGTTGTCATCGTCCGTGGGAAAGCGCAAGACGAAGCATGCGCCGCCCTCGGGTGGATCCTCGAGATGGACGTCACCCTGGTGGTGCACCATGACATGCTGCACCACGGCGAGCCCGAGGCCCGTGCCATGGTCGGTCTTCGTCGTAAACAACGTATCGAAGATGCGCCTGCGGTCCGCGGGCGCTATACCCGGTCCATTGTCTTGGACCGACAGACAGGTCCAGCCGTCCGCTTCCCATGTACGAATCTCGATGCGCTTGGGCATGGCCTGATCCTGCATGGCCTGGCTGGCATTGGTGACCAGGTTCAAGACGGCCTGCCGCACCAGGATCAACTCACCGGTGAGCGTGGAAAGGCCCGGTGCCGGCTCGAAGCGGATTTCCATGCCTTCCTTCGCCAATACCGGCCCCGCAACATCGAGGCACGTACGCACTACGTTGTTGAGCGAGAAACAGGTGCGTTTGGTGGGGGTGTTACGCAGGAAATTCATGGTCGTGCGCACGATGTCGTTGCAATAGCCCACCTGCGACCGGATAGACTCCAGCCGTGTGATGAGTGTGGGTGGCCATTCGTCGCGCACGAGCAGGTCAATGTGCGTATTGATAACGCTGAGCGGGGTACCCAGGTCGTGCATGGTCCCCGTCACGAGGCGCCCGAGGGTCTCGAAGCGGCTTGCCTTGAAAGCCAGTTCCTCGAGTGCCCGGTGCTCACGCGCTTCACGCCGCCGGGCGACGGCCCGGCGCACTTTGTGCAGCATGACCTCGTTGTCGAAAGGTTTTTCCACATAGGCCGCAGCGCCAAGGTCGATGGCTTTCATGGCCGTATCGAGCTGGCCATAGCCGGTGAGTATGAGCACCTCGAGTTCCGGCCAATGGGTCTTGACCGCACGCAACAAGTCAATCCCGCTCTTTTTGGGCATACGGATATCGGTGATGACCACATCCACCTCTTCACACTCGAGGCTCTGCAGCGCGCCGCTGACCCCGTCCGCCACATATACATCGAATTCCGGTTTTAAGAGTATGCGCAATGCCTGGCGAGGCCCGTTCTCGTCGTCCACTACCAGCACACGCGGCCGGTTATCGGCTGGTGCATCGCACGTTTTTTCCCACACGTCTACCGCGGCCTCCGTGGTCATCTGGCTGCTCATGCTTTTCTTCCTTGCTACGGTTTTCGAGGCAACCGTCCCCCCGCTCTTCCACGGAAACATCTTGCAACCGTCGTGCCAGCGCCGTTTTAAGCACGTAAGCTATTGCTGCAAAATCCTTTATACCATAGGCGACCCGCCTGGGGCGCTGTACACTTTTGAACATGCCGGCGCAATCCGCCAGCTCCCCGTTCAAAAGTGTGCACCCCCCATCCGACAACTGCCAGGCGGCGCGCCTGCGCGAAAGAAAGTATGCATAACGCATTGGAAAAGCAGCGGTAGGCGTGGGTTTTCCTTGCTTCCCCCTTTGGCGCCGAACCCACCCCCCCCGCACAAGGACGCAGGCGCCCTGGAACGACGAAGGATTTGTATTCCGCCGCAGGACATGGTATGTTGCTGTTAACGGCGTAGAAAACCGCCAGGACAAGAAAAGCAGACAACCGATGCAGACGCTCCTCACAAACGCGAAAACGCAGTGCATGACGTGGTGTGCCACGGCTACGCACGCCCGCCGCGTATCCAGCGGGCCGCCTGGGAGGGGTTGTATGCACTGACCGTTACCGGCATAGCGACTTCCACCGCCGCAGGCGCCCGAGATACTCCGGAGCCTGCGGCGGTTTTCATTTGGAGCCAAGCGATGTAACGCCGCCAAGCCCTGACCGACAACACAACAGGAGCACGAAACTCATGAAACACCCGCACCTTCGTTGGACGACGCCCCCCGTAGCCGCGGCCATAAGCGCGGCAACATGTGTCCGGAATACCAAACACTTTTCAGATAATGGCTTACGGCGACGGCGAGGAGATGCAAGTCATGGCCACTTACAACCCTGATTTCTGGGAAATACCTACGCAAGCCGATGTGCTGGACCGCGTTGCGAGCACGCGCGCGCTCTGGTACGAAGACGATATCGACCGGCGCCGCCGCGAGGCGCTGGCTGACTTCTTCCACGAGGTCACGCCCGCCGTGCAGGGACTGATCGATTCCGCCCTGACCCGGCGCCAACAGGAGGTGCTCAAGCTGTATTATTTCTACGGCAAGACCCAGGAGGAGATCGCGGCGATCCTGCAACTGACCCAATCCACCGTGAGCCGACACCTGTTCGGTACGGTACGCGACGGGCACAAGGTGGGCGGCGCAATTCGCAAGCTGCAGCGGGCCATCCACCACGATCCGCCCCCCACGATCAGTGGGGCGCTGTCGCAACTCGAGCATCGGCTCGCCAAGGCGATATAAGGTTTGCTGTGGCGCGCATATCTTCCGGAGCATCATACGCCACGAGGCGCGATTCGGCGCGGCGCTGCCGGCCTGTACGCTCCCCACAACCGCCTTTCATAGCAGGTTTTCAACAACTTGCATACCCTGCGGGGCTATGCTACACTAAGGCTACCAGGAAGTGAGGACATGCGCCGGCTCCCCGAGCGGATGCATGCCCTAAGGTGAAAACTGTTGACACCCTGGGGTAACTGTGGTTTAATGATGTTTGGGTGACGCCTGGTCGGGGTAGGTGTTGTACCAAAAGACGTATTCGCCAAGTAAACGCAGAAGGAGAGACAACCATGAAGAAACTGATCGTGCTGGCGTTGGCCGTGGCCATGCTGACGGTGGGCGGAACGGCACAGGCAGCTCAGATGTGGGACGACATGTCCTGGTGGGGCAACACGGATGCTACACCGGAACCTGTGCAGGATCCCACACGCGCCGGATATTGGTGGTGGCCTACCACTGCCGCTTCCAACGCGGATGACCAAGAGTTGTGGGGCAACCGCGGCATCGTCTATCACATGTGGGAACCGCCGGCCCCGGCCCCCGCACCCGAACCGCCGGCCCCGGCCCCCGCACCCGAACCGACTTGGACAAAGCCCGTCCTGAACAACGTGCTCTTCGAGTTCGACAGTAGCGAGTTGAGCGCCAAGGGCAAGGCCGAAATCGACAAACTCGCGGACCACATGAAGAAGTGGCCCAAGACTACCGTGAAGGTTGTGGGACACACCTGCAACATCGGCACGGATGCCTACAATATGGGGCTTGGTGAGCGCCGCGCTGACTCAGTCGCCAGCTACCTGAAGCAGCAGGGGATTAAAGACGGCCGCATCAGCACGGTAAGCAAGGGCGAAAGCGACCCGGCCGTTCCGAACACCTCGCCGCAGAATCGTGCCCAAAACCGCCGCGTGGTATTTCATGTGAATATGCCGCAGTAGCGGTCGCGTACGACGGCAACGTGTATACCGGTCCCGGTGTCCCCCGAACACCGGGGCCGTTCTTTCTTTGGCGAAAGGGACCGCGACACACGGCCGTCTGCCCACCCGGATGGCGCCGGCAACCGGACTCGTTTGGCATAATCCCCCTTTTTCCCACGCGGAGCACGCAACCATGGCAGAAGCGCAACCGCCGTCCCCAAGCGCTGACCCGCCAAGCCTCGGCGCCTTAGCGCCATTGCTCGACCGGTTCATGCAGGCATGCATCTTCGAGTCGGGCCTGGCGGACCACACCCTCGCCGCTTACGCCGCCGACCTACGCGCCTACCTGGCGCATTTGGCGGGCGAGGGCATCGCCGCGCCCGATGAGGTGGTGCGGGAAGATATCATGGACCACCTGGGCGGCCTGCGCGCTGCCGGCCTGTCCACGCGCTCGGCCACGCGCCACCTGAGCGCTATCCGCCGCTTCCATGGCTTTCTGCGTGAAGAGTGCATCGCGGCGGCGGACCCCGCCGCAGGCATCGACACGCCGCGCCCCGGCCGGCCCCTCCCCCATGTCCTCAGCGCGGCAGAAATCGAGCGTCTGCTTGCCGCGCCCGACCCCGCCAGGCCGGAGGGCCCCCGCGACGCCGCCATCCTCGAGCTCTTCTATAGTTGCGGGCTGCGTATCTCGGAACTGGCCCGGCTCCCCCTGCGCAATGTTTCAATCGAGGAAGGCGCCATCCGGGTGCGCGGGAAAGGCGCCAAGCAGCGTCTCGTGCCGCTGGGGCGCCGCGCCATCGCGCGGTTGCAGAACTGGCTGGCAAAGCGCGAGGCAGGCGTCGTGCGCGCCGACACCGTGTTCCTGGGCGCGGGCGGCCGCCCTATGGACCGCACCGCCGTGTGGGCCGTGGTCAAGCGCTATGCCCGGGCGGCGAACATCAAGCAAAATGTTACCCCGCACATGCTGCGCCACAGTTTCGCCACCCACCTGCTCGATAACGGCGCCGATCTGCGCGCCGTGCAGGAGATGCTGGGCCATGCCGATATCGGCACGACGCAGATTTACACCCACGTCAGCACCGAACGCCTCGGCCAGGCCCACAAGCAGTTCCACCCCCGGGCGTAGGAAAGCGAACCACAACGCCACCAAGGGCGCAAAGGAAGACGAACGCGCCACCCGCAGTTGTTATCGCGGGTGGCGCGCTGATAGTCGCAGCTATGCCTGGGCGGCTATTCGCCGGCGGGGGTGATTTCCGCTTCCGGCGGGGTGGGGATTTCCGGCTCGATCTTTTTCGGCTCCTTGAACAGCAGGGCAAAGAAGACAATCACCACGATGGCCATGCCCATGGGCCACAGCCAGATGGTGGTCCAGGCGTGATCGACGACCTTGCCGTCTTCCATGATGGCCCCGTTGTTCACGATGATCCCGGCCACGAAATTGCCGATGACCATGCCGGCGCCGTAGGTAACGAGGGCGATGAGTCCCTGGGCGTTGGCGCGGACTTCCCGGGGCGCAACATTGTCCACGTAGATCTGCCCGGTCACGAAGAAGAAGTCATAGCAGATGCCGTGCAACAGGATGCCGCCATAGAACATCCAGACAAGGCTGTCCACGTTGCCGTAGGCGAAGAGCAGATACCGCAAGGCCCAGGCCCCCATGCCCAGCAGCATCATCTTCTTCACGCCGAGCCGCACGAAGAGGAAGGGCATGATGATCATGAAGACCACTTCGGACACCTGGCCGAGCGACATCTTCGCGGCCACCTGGGTCATGCCGCTTTCATTCAGGAACAGATTCGTGAAGGAGTAGTAGAAGGCGAGGGGAATGCAGATGAGCAGCGATGCAATAACGAAGATGGCGAATGACCGCTCTTTCATGAGCGCGAGGGCGTCGAGGCCGAGCACGTCCCGCACGCCCACCTTCTGGCCTGCGGCGCGCGGCGGGGTCTTGGGCAGCGTGAACGAGTAGATGCCGAGGACGGCGGAGGCGCCGGCGGCCATGCGCAGCGGCCAGTGGGTCGTTTCGATCTCACCCCAGAAACGGGCGAGCACGAACGAAATCAGGAGGCCGGCGATAATCCAGCCGAGCGTGCCGAACACGCGCACCGTGGGGAACTCCTTCTCCGAGTCCTCCATCTGGTTGAAGGCGATGGCATTCACGAGCGCCAGGGTCGGCATGTAGCAAATGGCATAGGCCAGAAGCACAATGAAATACACATACGGGTCGGTCAGCGTGGTCACGTAAAACATGAGCACAGCGCCGATAAGGTGCAGGACCGCCATGACGTTCTGCGCCTGAAAGAAGCGGTCGGCGATCATGCCGACAAAGAAAGGCGAAATGATCGCGGCCCAGGCGGTCGAGGTGTAGGCCAAAGCGATCTGGTCGCCGGAGAAGTTCAGGCCTTGCCCAAGGTATGTACCCATGGTCACGACCCAGGCCCCCCAGACGAAGAACTCGAGAAACATCATGACCGATAGTTGAGTCCGCGTTGTCATATTCATACCGGCGCCCACTCCTTGGGTTGGTGGGAAGTACTTTCCCCTCTGCGATTTCCCGTGATCCCCCCGGGCGGGGACTGCATCGGGCACATCCTAGAAAAAAAGCCCGCAAAACTGCAAGTGCCATATAGCAATGGCCGCTGGCGTGGGCACCCCTGCTATGCTAGCGGCTGGGACAAGCCGGGCTATCGGTGCCCGATTACCAGCCACGGCGCAGGCCGCACGATGGTGCGGGCCAAGTCACCGGGTTCGCATGAGGTTCAGCCGGTCGATGAGCGCGTCCCGCTCGGCCTCGGGCAGACTGCGCAGATACTTCTTCCAGCCCGGACACCAACGCGTATGCCAACGCCAGAACCGGCCCCGAAGTGAGCGCGGGTTCTTCTCGTAGCGGGCGCGCAGCCGGCAGGTGGTACAGGGCATGGCTTGCCCGGCGGGAGGTGGTGTTTTATCCATGGTTGATCTCCAATGCACCGTAGGATAACGCCGCCGGAATCACGGATCAACAGACATTCACCGCGCACATCGCCAATGCGATGTGCTACGATGGTGGCGCTATGCCGTACCACCGTTACCAACAGGGCACGCAGCGGTCATGATTACTTGTAGACGGCTGCCACGGATGCTGCAACCATGGGGGATGCTGTGCCTGCTCTTGGTGTTGGCGGCGGCCATGGCATCATCGCAACCGGCCGTGGAATACACCACGGAGGTAATGTGGCAAGCGGAGGAACCGGCCAGGGCCATCCTCGCACCCCATGCACAAACCGCTTTTGAAAGCGATGATGCGCCGCCGCCCGCGTCGCTCCTGCACTTGCAGCGGCGGGCGGAACGCAATGCGGACTACTTCCGCCAGGCCATGCGCTCCCTCGCATTCTATGATGGGGCGGTTGAGGCCGAAACCGATCAGACCACGGAACCGCCCACGCTGCGCTACACCCTGACTCCCGGCCCGCGCTACACCTTCGCGGAAGCCCAGGTGATTCCAGCGGAGGGCGCCAACCCGGCGCCCCTCGAGCATATCCAATCGCTGCCGGTCGAGACCGGCGCCCCGGCCACGGCCGATAAGATACGCGCGGCTGGGGGGGCCGTGTTAAAAAGCTTGCGCCATGCGGGACATCCTTTCGCCAGGATGACCGACCAGGCGGCCGTCGTGGACCACGCCACACGCCGGGTCCGGCTCACGGTCACCGTGGATCCGGGACCGCATGCCATGCTCGGGCCCGTTGCCGTGGAAGGTGTCGAGCGGACAAAACGGGTGGTGGTCACCCGCGATGCGCCCTGGGAAACGGGCGACAGCTTCAATCCGGGGCTGCTCGAAACCTACCAGACACGGCTCTACCGCACGAACCTGTTTTCGGTAGTCCGCGTCGACACGGCGGACAGTCTCGATGAAAACGGGCGCTTGCCGGTAACGGTGACCGTCACCGAGCGCAAACAGCGGACCATTGCGCTCGGGCTGCGCTATTACACCGACGACGGGGCGGGCGCTCGCGTGCGCTGGGAAGACCGGAACCGGCGCGGCCTCGGCCACAAGCTCGACACGGCCCTCGACCTGGGCACACGCCGGCTCGGCCTCGGCGGCGGCTACCGGGTACCGCATTTCCGCCGGGGCGATCAGCAACTCGTTTTTGATTTCGACATCGCGCAAGAAGACACCGACGCCTACACCAGCCAACTGGCCCGCGCAGAGGTGGATGTGGAGCGCCAAATGACCGAGCGGCTGATCCTCGGCCTGGGAGCGGGTCTGCGCCTGAGCCAGGTCGAGCGTGGGGATGAGGACAAGGAGTCGTTCACCTTCCTGTATTTTCCCGGCCAGCTCCATTTCGACCGGGCCAATGCCCGGCTGAGTCCGACCGAAGGTTACCGGCTGCAACTGGAAATGGCGCCTTATCTGAACTTTACCGGCGTGGCCGACTCGTTTATGAAGGCTGCCACCACGCTGAGCGGCTATATGCCGCTGGATGCCGAGGACACCTGGGTGATCGCGGGCCGCCTCGGCCTGGGCATGACTGGCGGCACAGACCTCGAGCGCATTCCCGCGGACCTGCGCTACTACGCGGGCGGCGGCGGCTCGGTGCGCGGCTACGGGTATCAAATGGCTGGCCCGCTCGATGACAACGACAATCCCATCGGCGGCCGGTCCCGGCTCCAAAGCGCCGCCGAATTGCGCTACCGCTTGAACGAGACCATCGGCCTCGCGGCGTTTCTCGACGGCGGTACGGTGTACGACAGTGTCTGGCCCGATTTCAGCGCGACCATGCGCTGGGGCGCGGGATTCGGCCTGCGTTACTACACGCCACTCGGGCCGTTCCGCATCGATGTGGCCGTGCCGCTCAACAAGCGCAGCGCCGACAGCAGCATGCAATTCTACCTGAGCGTGGGGCAGGCCTTCTGATTATGAAAGCAACTTCCGCCATACGCCGCTGGAGTAAACGGGTACTGTATGCCGTGCTCACTGCAACAGTGCTGCTCATCATTGCCCTGCTCCTCGTGCAAACACCCCCCGCGAAGCGAGTGATCGCCAATGCCGTCTCGCGCGTGGCCTCGGACGCCACTGGCCTGGAGATCCAACTGACCGGTCTCCACGGCTGGCTGCCGGTCACCTTGCGCATCGAGAAACTCTCCGCCGCCGATGCCCAGGGCCTTTTCTTCGAGGGGGACGACCTTCGCGTCGCCTGGCAGCCCAGGGCATTGCTCGGCGGTGCTGTGCACGTGTCCACGTTGCGGGCCGCGCGCATCGCGCTAGCACGTATGCCCACGCTCCCGCCCTCCGACACACCGTCGAGCTACGCGGTGCCCGACTGGTTGCACACGCCCACTTGGCTCACGGTCGATGATTTCGGTGTGGACCGGGTCGAACTTAATGCACCATTGGTGGATGAACCACTACAATTTGTCGTCAACGGATCCGCAAAAAAGACTGGTACGACGCAACAATGGGGTGCAAATATCCGCGCCCAGGAAACCGGAGCCGCCACGCTCACGCTCGATGCGGCCATGAACCAGCGGGACAACGGCCTCGCGATCACAGGCGCCGTGCACGATGACCATTTTCTTCCGGCGCGCCTCGGCGTGCAAGGGCCGGTGACGCTCCGCCTCGAGGGCGCCGGCCCAGCCGGTGCCTGGCAGACGAACATCGAGGCCGCCACCGGGGATTCAGTGCTCGCCGATGGCCGTTTCACGCTCGGACTCGGCACACCGCTCGCTTTGGCAGGCGACCTGCGCCTCGATGCCGCCCATCCGCTCGTGCCGGCATCCGTGCGCGGCTACGCAGGCAACGAGGCCACCGTGCACATGAAGCTCGCGCTGGAGGAAAGCGGCCTGTTGAACATCGAGTCGCTCGCTGTCGAAGCTCCGCTGGCGCATGCCGGCGGTACAGGTAGCGTTTCGCTGGCAGACCTTGCGCTGGATATCGAAGGCACGGTGCAACATGGTGAACCCGCACGCCTCACGCCGGCCCTGGCGGACAGCGGCCCCCTCAGCCTGAGGGCCACGTTCGAGGGCACGCTGGAAGCCCTCGAAGCGACGCTGGAAACGAGGCTCGATAAAGTAGAACTCGCCGAGGCAAACCTCACCTTCGACCTCACCGGCCCCTACCGCGCGCAAGGTTCTGTGCACAGCGCACCGCCGCCCGGCGCCCTGCCGGAAACGTTGCGTGCGCTCTTCGAGCAGTCTGCCGATGCAACACTGGACCTGGCCTATGACCCTGCGGGCGTACTTACCATAGACACGTTCGACGCCACCGGTGCGGGCGCATCGCTCTCCGCGGACGGCACGGTGGATTTCGCAACGCAAACGGCGGGCCTCACGCTCCGCGCCACGGCGGATGATCTCGCCGTATACAGCGGGCTGGCAGACACACCGCTGGAAGGGGACGCCCGTATCAACGCGCAGCTCGAGGGCACGGCGGCACAAGCGTCCCTCGAACTGGCAGCGGAAGCCAGCAACCTCTACGCCGCCGGCACACACATGGCCGAGGCGCACCTGGATCTGACGGCCACGGCCGGCACCTGGGCCGGCGGCAGCCTGGGCGATGTGACCTTCGCCGGTACAGGCGCTTTCAACGGCGTGGCCTACGCGGACGCACCGCCCGGAGACTGGACCCTGACGCTTGCAGGTGATACACCGGATCTCGACGCGATCACCGTGGCGCAGCTCGATGTGATCGGGCCGGGTATTCGCCTGGAATCCCACGGCCAGGGGGGCGTCAGCACGCAAGCGGGGGATACGGCCCTCGCCCTTGCCGCGGACAATCTCCGCGACACGCTCGCCCCCTTTGGCTTCGACGCCACGGGCAGTGCCCACCTCGATGCGGATGTCACCTTCGATGCCAAGGCGCCGCGCGTGACCGTGCAGGCCGATGGTGCGGGCCGGGACCTCGCGGGACTGCCCTACGACCTCGATGCCGCCATCGGCGACCATTTCGCCCTGCGGATCGAGGCAACGGCCGATGCCAAGGCCGCCCACATCGAGTCGTTCGGTTTTGACGGGCCGCACTTGCAGGCGAATGCCGCGGGCACCTACGCGCTGGGTACCGGGCAAACCGAAGTGAATGCGGGATTGACCGTGGAAGATATCGCCCCATTCGGCGCATTCGCCGGCATGCCGCTTGGCGGCAGTGTCGAAGCGATCGTGCATGCCACCAGCCCGGCCGGCGCACTTACCGTCGGAGGCCAGGTCATGGGGAACGAACTGCGGTTGGATGCCGTCACGCTGGATCATGCGGACCTGAGCTTCGATATCGAGGAGGCGCTGGATACCCCGGCCGGTAGTACAAGCCTGCGCATTACCAGGGGCGACAAGCAACTCTACGCCGAAACGCGGTTTACCCTCGAGGATGAACTACTCCGCCTGGTCAACACACGGCTGGAAGCCGGGGAGAACGGGGTGTCCGGCGAGGCGCAGGTGAACATGGCGGATATGCAGGGCGCCGGCGTTCTCGATGCCGAGCTCACGGATCTCGCGTACTTCGGCGACCTGCTCGGGCTGGAGCTCTCGGGCACGGCCTCACTCGCGGCCGACTTCGACACCACCGCCGCGCGGCCTTATGTCAAAGCGTCCGGTGATGCCGCGGGCATTGAGAGTCCGTGGGCCCGGGTTGGCAGTGCCACGCTCGAGGCGCGCATCGCCGATCCGCTCACAGCGCCGCAGGGAAACCTCACGCTCGACGTCGGGGAGCTGGCCGCCGAGGGCAACCGCATCGCCACGCTTACCATCGAGGCGCGCGGTGACCGGGACCACGCCACCGCCGATGCGGCCTGGGAGGGCAACGTGTTGTACGACACCGCACTCGCCGGTTCGTTGCGGCTCGAGGCCGCGCCTCGTGAACAGCGCATCACCGTGGCGAAGCTGGCGGGCGATCTTGGCGAATATGCGTTTGCGTTGGAGAAACCCAGCACCTTCACGGTGCAAGGCGGCGGGTTTCAACTCGAGCCGCTCAAACTCACCCTGGGCGACGGCCATCTGAATGCGCAAGGCCGCTACACGCCCGAGGCCGTGCGGTTGACCGCGCGTGCCGAGGCGTTGCCGCTCGCCGTGGCAGGGCTCGTGGGCGGGCCACGGCTGGCGGGCGCCGTCGACGCGACGGCCACCCTCGAGGGGACACCCGCCGCACCCACCGGCGGCGCGGAGGTCACCGTCACCCGCTTCCGCATGGCGGCCGCCCCGGAAACCGCGCCAGAACTCGCCGTAACTGTAAACACGACGTACAGCAGCGAACAGCTTGACGTCGTTGCGCATGTCGATGTGCCGGAAGCGGGCCAGGCCGAGGCCACCGCCGCTGTGCCGGTAACCTTCCAACTCTCCCCCATGACGTTCGACCTTGCGCAGGATGCCCCCCTTACCGGCGGAATCGACGGCGCATTCGCCCTGGCCCCCCTTGCCAAAGCCTTCGCACCGCCCGCGCATGTGGCCGCTGGCGATCTCGCGATTGCGCTCAGACTGGACGGCACGGTGGCCACGCCCGAAGTCTACGGCAAGACCACACTGGCCGATGCCCGCTACGAAAACGCGGTCACCGGCACTATCCTCGAAGACATACGCGCTGTAATCGAGGCTGCCGGCAACCGCCTGCATCTTGCGGAGTTCGAGGCCAGGGACGCGGAAGACGGCGCCATCACCGGCACGGGCGAGGTGACCCTCGGCGGCACGTTCCCCTTCCAATTAGCCATGGAAATGGAACAGGCGCGTCTCGTCCACCGCGACGATGTATCGGGGCATCTTGACGGCACGATCGAGGCTGGCGGAGACCTGGAAACCGTCGATGTCACCGGCGACCTCACCGTGGGCCCGGCGGTGTTGCGTATGCCCGAGCGCATGCCCCCGCCCACACTGCCGCAGGCCGACGTAACCGAGGTCAACGACGGCGGCGCTGCATTGCAAGAACCGCAGGCGGCCTCCACGTCACCGGCCGGTCCCGCCGTCAACCTCGATGTCATGTGCCGCCTGGGTAAGCGCGTCTTCATCCGCGCGCCCGTACTCGAGTCGCAGTGGGGCGGGGACCTGCACATCACCGGCACGGCCGCGCGGCCGCGCATCGAGGGCGTACTGCGTATCGGCGACGGCTATATAGACTTTCTCGGGCGGCGCTTCGACCTGGATGACAGTATACTCAGTTTCGACCGCGGCGAAGACCTCATGCCCTATGTCAACGTCACCGGCCGCTCGGAGACCCGGCAACTTACGGGGATTGTGCGCGTGTCCGGCAAACCGGAGAACCTGCGATTCGCCCTCGACTCGGAACCGGCGTACCCCGAAGACGAAGTGCTGGCACGTCTCCTGTTCGGCAGCGGCATGGACGAACTCACCCCCTTGCAGGCCCTGCAACTGGCGCGTATCGCGACATTGCTCAGCGGCGGCGCCGGCGCCGACAAACTGCTGAGCGGCCAGTCGCTCATTCCCACCGGGACCACGCTCGATTTGCGTGCGGGCGAACAACCCGGCGAGGCGACCGTGGGCCTGGGCGCCTACCTGACAGAAGACATTTACGCCGAAATCGAGACCGGCGCCGGCGTCGCCAGCAACAGCACACGCATGCTGATCGAGTTTCCAAAGGATTTCTCCATCGAGGTAGAAACCGGCCAGCAGGACCACCAGGGGGGCGGCATCTTCTGGAAAAAGGACTACTGAGTCCGGCGGCGCATCTTGCAAGGTCGGCCGGAAGCCTGTGAGGAACGGAAAAATGGCCGCTCGGTGCTTTATGTACTATTGCCCGCCCGTTGACGGATCCGCCGCCCGGTTCTATAATCGCTGCGGAAAAACACCCGCGGGGCATAAGGCATGGCCTACAAAGACGAAAACAATCTCGACAGGCTTGCAGCCGCAGTTGACGCATGGACCTCGCATGCCAGCGATAGCCACCGCCTAATCACAGCGCGGGTGGGCGGCGCGGTCGCCCGGATGGAAACCCTGCTGGCGCATCTGGCCGGTAACGACGCGGAATATCGGTTGCAACAGACCACGCGTTTCCTCGAGCAACAGATTGTCGAACGCGACCGCCGTATCGCCGACCTTGAATCCACGGCGATCACGCTCCAGCGGGAATTGGAAGCCCTGCGTGACGCCGTACGCACGACGAAACAAGCCCGCCGGCACTATACGGCGGATTCCGAGAATCTGCGCACAGCCTTGGCCGAGGCGAACGCGCACATCGCGCAGCAGGATGCCGAAATCCAGCGGCTCACCCAGGCGCATGCGGTGGCGCCCACACCGGACACCACAAACGAAGCTACCCAAGGCACGAAAATCACGGAACCCCGGGCGGAATGTGAAACCTTGCGCAAGGAGTGCGAAGAAGCCAAGCGCCAGCAAACAGCGCTCACCACGGAACTCGAAGCGGCCATGCACGCCCGCGACGCGGCACATACCCATGCCGAGGAACTCGCCGCACGCCAGCGCGTGGCGGAGGACGTGGCCGCGCAACTCGAGCAGGCTTTGCGTGACCGGGAAGAGGCGCACAACGAAATCTACCGGTTGCGCGCACAATTGCGCAACCATGAGGAACAGGCCGCTGATCGTGATCCTGCCCCTGCCGGGGCCAAACCAGTTGGGGGCGCGGATTTCGCGGCCTTCGATGCGCAGGGGCACAAGCGGCGTATCGGCGAGATTCTCATCGAGCTGGGCGTCATCGATTCCGGCCAGCGCGATGCGATTCTCGCGGAGCAACAGCACCAGCACCAACATGACCGCGCACAACGCTTCGGAACCATTGCCGTGAGCCGGGGCTATACCGATGAAGTCCTCGTAGCGCGCATTCTCGCCGCCCAACTCAAAATCCCGTTCCAATACCTCGATACCGTAGCCGTGGCGCCCGACGTGCGCGCCCTTGTACCCGCCGACGTGGCCATTCAGAACGATTGCCTGCCCCTGGCCAACGAGGGCGATCAACTGCACCTTGCCATGGCCAACCCCCTCGACCTGATCGCCATCGAGAACATCGAGATCATGACCGGCCTGCGCGTCGGCCTGGTCGTGAGCACGCCCAGCGAGATCCGCGCCGCCATTGATCGTGTCTACGCCGGCGAACTGTAACGGTTGGCCGGTGCGCTGGCGTCACGAACAGGCGTATCAATAAAGGCTATATACAAGTATAGCGCGATTGTCTTGGACAAGCTTGCTCCGAAATATCCCGGCCTTGCCGCTGCGTTTTATCAGCCGAATCCCATGGCGCGCATGGCCTGGGCGACGATGAAGCAGGTCACCACCGCAACACCCAGCGGAATGATGTTCGATAGCGCGGTCCACTTTACACTGCCCGTTTCCTTGTAGATGGTTAGCGTGGTGGTGGCGCACGGGTAGTGAAGCAGGCAAAAGAGCAACAAGCAAACCGCGGTGGTCAAGGTCCAGCCGTTCGCGATGAAGAGCTGCGCCGGGTTATCGAGTTCGAGCATGCGCGCCGAGTTCATGTAACCCATGATGATGGTCGGCACCACAATCTCGTTGGCCGGAATCGCCGCGATATAGGCGATGAGAATGACGCCATCGAGCCCGATCGTATGCCCCACCGGGTCCAACACGCCGCGCAGCCACGCAAACAAACTTACATCGCCCACGGAAATCGCGCCCAGTAACCAGATAATGCCCCCCGCCGGGGCCGCACAGATAATTGCGCGCCACAGCACGAAGAGCGTGCGGTCAATGATCGAGCGGTAGATCACCCGCCCAACTTGCGGCCTCCGGTAGGACGGCAGCTCGAGCTGGAAGCTCGAAGCCACGCCTTTCAGCAGGGTGCGAGAGAGCACCGCGGAAACCGCCAGCGTCATGCCGATACCGATAAGAGTTACCCCGACGATAGCGCCCACGGCCACGATGCTCGCAAAGCCCGCGGGCACGGCCGCCGCCACAAACAGCGACGACACCATGATCAGCGTGGGCCAACGGCCGTTGCAGGGCACAAAGTTGTTCGTGAGAATGGCGATGAGCCGCTCCCGGGGTGAGTCGATGATCCGGCACGCCACAACACCCGCCGCATTGCAGCCAAAGCCCATGGCCATGGTGAGCGCCTGTTTGCCGTGCGCGCCGGCCGCGCGGAAAAACCGGTCCATATTGAAGGCGATGCGCGGCAGCAGGCCGAGATCTTCCATGAGCGTGAAGAGCGGGAAAAAGATCGCCATGGGCGGCAGCATGACCGACACCACCCAGGCAAGGCCAAGGTAGACCCCGTCGATAAAGAACCCCGTGAGCCAGGCAGGCGCCCAGGCAAAGGCCGCCAGCAACATTTCATAAACACTGACACTCAGGAAGCCAGGCGTATTTTCGACCCCCAGGTATGTGCCGAGCCAGGCGGAAAGCCCGCCCTCTTCCATGAGCAGGCCCGCAAGGAACGCCGAGGGTACATTGGACCCCGCAATGGTCAGCCAGAACACCACGCCAAGCAACAGCAGCATGAACGGCAGGCCGGCCCAACGCGAGGTAATCACCCGGTCGAGGGTTTCTTCCCAGGCAAAGCGGCGCTTGTCGTCGTGAACGACGGCGGCGGCGGCGGTGCGTTGCGCCTCGGCGTAGGCCGACGCGGTCACCCGATCATGCACGGTCGGGCCCAGGCGCAGGCGCAGCGCGTCCGCCTTGTCCAGCAGTTCACGCACGGCCTCGGGGCTGCGTTCATCCGCCATGGCCTACTGCCCCTTGATCGACGCGGCCACCAGCGGACTCGCCCCGCCAAGCGACCCCACGCCGATACGGCCGGCATCATCAGCCAGCGCCCCCGAGACCACCTCTTCCCGCAGCCGCACATCACCGCCTTCGATGAGGCGCAGAGCAATCCAACGGGCGTTGGGCACACCCGGGTATGCACGCTCCACGCAGGGCAAAAGCTCGTCGATGGCCGCCTGGAGCTCGGGTTCATAGGCGATGCGGACCGGGTCCGTCTTGATGCGCCGCGCGGCCATGTGGAGCACGGCCGTCTTCAGCCGGTCAAGCCCCTCGCCGGTGCGCGCCACCGTGCCCACTACCGGCACACCCAAGTGCGCCTCGAGCGTCTTCAAATCCACTGCGATGCCCTTACGCTTCGCTTCATCCAGCAGATTCACGCATACGATGACCCGGTCGGTAATCTCGAGAATCTGGTACACGAGGTTCAGGTTGCGCTCGAGGCAGGTGGCATCGAGCACCACGACCGTCGCGTCCGGCGCACCGAAGAGCAAGTAGTCGCGCGCGATTTCCTCGTCGCTGCTGGTGCTCAGCAGGGAGTAGGTGCCCGGCAGGTCGATCAGTTTGAACGTGTAGCCCTCGTGGGACCAGGCGCCTTCCGCGCGGGTCACCGTCTTGCCGGGCCAGTTGCCCACATGCTGACGCAGCCCTGTGAGCGCATTGAATACTGTGGACTTGCCGGTGTTGGGGTTGCCGGCCAGTGCCACGGTAAAATGCGTGGCGTCGAGGGCGATAGGTGCCTCGCTGGGACCGGCCATGGCGCACGAACGGCATCCGCTGCCGCAGGCGGGGGCCTGGCGCAACGCCGTGCCCGCAAGGGGGTCGCCTTCGGTAATCTCTATCTGGGAGGCGTCCTGCCGGCGCAGGGCAATGCGCGTGCCCCGCACCTCATAGACCTTCGGGTCGCCGGCCGGGTTGTCGAGCACGGCCTTCACCCGCGCCCCCGGCACAAAGCCGAGGTCCATAACCCGCCGCCGTGGCAGGCCGTTCAAACGCACCGCGGCTACATAGCCCATGGCGCCGGCATCGAGATCAGCCAGGGTTACGGGTACGGCATCGCCCAGACCCTGGAATTCGAGGGTAGTGGCTATGCTGGTATTCATCGTGCGATTCCCTGCAGCGGCCGCGTGCACCGGAGGGGGTACGCAGCCTTGCTTGGTTACTATGGCATCAGAATTCGTTCCATGTCAACAAAACTTTAGTCTTGACTAATGAACATAAGCGGTCACGCCTTCTATTCCGGGAAGGCAAACAAAATTTTGCATTGCACAGAAAGTAGGGGATAGTACAAGTTGCTTACGCGCAATGGCTTAAGAATCGGCCAGCAGGAAGCACCTCCTGGACGGTACCCGGGCGCAGGAACAGGTGTCCGCCCTTTGTCTTGCGCAAGATGGACACCTGCGACTTTGGGGGGCGCACGTGCTATGCTGCGCTGCATGGATGTCTTGCATGATCTTCGGGGTATTATCACGGTTCTGAACACGCCGTTTACCGCCGATGACCGGATTGACGTGGCGGGGCTCCGGCGTAATGTGACGAACGCACTTGCGGCAGGCGTTGCGGGCTTTCTCGTGCCCGCGATGGCCTCCGAGGTGGACGCGCTGTCCCCCGAGGAGCGGGACTTGCTTGTGCGGGAAACCATCGCAATGGCCGCGGGCAAGTCGGCGGTCATCGGCGGGGCGTCGGCGGGGTCGCGGGCCGAACGGTTGCAAGTGGGGGCGCGGCTTCTCGAACTGGGATGCGACGGCATTCTGGTGAGTGTGCCCTATGAGAATCCGGTGCAGTATGAGTCCGAGGTGCGCGCCATGGCAGATCTCGCGCCGCCATTCCTCATGATTCAGGATTGGGATTCGGCGGGCAGCGGGGTGCCTGTGCCCGTCCTGACAAGTTTGTTCGCGGCGGTTCCGGCGTTTGAATGTCTCAAGGTGGAAACTGTCCCGGCAGGGGTAAAGTATACGGCGGTTCTCGATGCGACCGGCGGAAGGTTGCACGTGTCGGGCGGGTGGGCCGTGACGCAGCTGATCGAGGCGCTCGACCGGGGCGTGCATGCGCTCATGCCGACGGGGATGCACGCCATCTACACGCGCATCTACCGGCTATATGCCGCGGGCGACCGCAACGCGGCGCAAATGCTCTTCCACAAGCTGGCGCCGGTACTGGCGTTTTCGAACCAGCACTTGGATATCTCGATTCACTTCTTCAAGCGGTTGCTCCACTACCAAGGGGTCTACGCGACCAGCCGCGTGCGCGCGCCGAAGCTGGCGTTCGACGCATACCACGCGCGTATCGCGGAGGAACTGATCGCGCATGTCTCGGCAATCGAAGCGGACATGCACCGCAGCTGAGCAGCGTATCCCGGAAGCTGGTTCGGCGCCGGCAGCCCCGTGCCTATGCCGTGATCGAGCGCTCGGGCTGCGTGAGATTCATCCAATCGCTCCCGGCCTTGCTGAGCGCGTAGCCGGTTTCCCGCAGGTAGCCGCCGTACGCGCGCATCCAGTGGAACCCCTTCATCTCCAGGCCAAATACTCCCGTTCGTAAATCCGCTGACGTATCAGGGTGACCTGGGCCAGCGGCCGAGACTGGTATGGTGCGGGCCGTTGGCCCTGAAGAGAGGGCGGATTCTAGGGGGGCAGTTCTGTGACTACCGCCGCCATAATCACATCGACGCCATTATGGGCGTGCAAAACGGGGTAAGCGTGGACGTGCAACCCACGGATTCTCGCGAAGACTTGCATTTGTGTAATTCTTTAGCCGTTTGCCGTGAGCCGTTTCCCATACGTCATACAACTCCCTGGTATCAGCGCGGGTAGCGGTTCTGGCCCACCCGCTGTTTCTATCAGTCAAGACGTAGGCGCACTTTGGA
>CAZMVU010000016.1:12607-40830 GCA_964569295.1 uncultured Nitrospirales bacterium | reverse complement strand
TCCCTTGTTTTGCGGCCTTGGAGAAAAGCGTCGCGAATTTCTCCAAATGTCGCAAAAAAGGGACAGTCCCTGCTCGCGGACTCGCGAGGACAGTCCCCTTTTTGCTTCACTTTTTCACCAACAGCGTGGTAGTACAAAAACTGTACCTTTTCAAGATAGTTCTTTATCTATGTGACCCAAGGGGACGCACTCGTTTCGCCAATCTGTTCCGTGATAGCGATTACCAGCGTACGACGGGGATAACCATGCCGTTGGCGCTACTTTGGACTGCGGTGGCTTGCCACCGCTATTGCGCGCGTGGGCTGAAGTGCAGGCATTTGTCCAAGGCGCGAGAGCAACCGCCTGGAGTCGCCAGCGGTGTCCTTGAATCCTGCTCGGGCTCGTGAGCAGGACACTTGGGCTGGAGGCCACGGACCCTTTTCTCCCGGCTTGCGCGCCAAAGCCCACCCAGGGCCTTGGCAGGAAAAGCGGTCGCAAGCCACCGCACGCCAAAGGGCGCATACATCGTGAGTCATAGCAATAACGGGTGGGCCGGAACCGCTACCCGCGCTGATACCGGGGAGTTCTATGACGCAGGGAAAACGGCTCACGGCAAACGGCTATAGAAGAGCCTTTCAATAGAACACAAGGCGGCGGTGGGGAATAGATGCTGGGGGGCGAAATGCCGGTCGATCTGCCGCAATCTTCCATGATAGCCGCGCCCGGATGCGTTGTTCGTGAATTGGGCCCGAGTGTTTTGGACAAGCGGGAGAAACAATGGAGGCGCGGGAGAAGCGCACCGCGATCCGGTCCGGGGGTACGCCCCTTGTTCAATCCCAGTGGCCGTCAGCGGGTCGCCAGGCACACCCATGCTTTGGCAGCAGCAGTAGAGAGATCCTCTGCAAAACGGTTCCCCACCTCCGTCTTACGGGTTACGCCGTTGGCCGTATTTTTCGAGAAAGGCCTCCGCCTGCTCGAGGCCGCGCTGGGTTTCCCGCCGTCCGAGAAACGCCGCGAGTTCGGCATCACGCCGTTCGACTGCTTCGATCAGCCGGGCGAGGTTCTCCTGAGTGAGCATGGGAGCAAACTGATCGAGGGGCACCGTGACGCGCAGTTTCAACAGCACGCGCCCCACATTGTTGAAGAGAAGCTGATACACCCGGTTGTGCGTGGCATTGGCAATGGCGCGCATAAGCCGCTCGTTTGCCGCCGTGAACGCCTCGATATCATCGAGGGCTTGCGCGCGTTGTTCCAGGGCGGCGTGCATCTCGGCCACGTCGGCCTCCGTGTGCGCCGCCGCCGCCAGGCGAAACACGTCCGGCACGAACAACAGCCAGAACGTGAAAAAGTCACGCAGGGCGTCCGCGTCGAACCAGCCATTGGGATCGAACAACAGGTACTCGAACAGTTCGAGCCCGCCTGTGAGCACCACATCTTTTACATACACGCCAGACCCCTGCTGAATCCGTACCAGTTCGAGCGCCTCGAGCCGTTTGAGCGCCTCGCGCACGACATGGCGCGATACGCCAAAGCGCTCGGCCATCGCGCGCTCGGTGGGTAATTTCTCGCCTGCAGCGTGCTTTCCTGCTAAGATGGCGCGCACAAGTTGCGTTGCGAGCATGTGCGACGCCGTGGCCGTCGCCGGTGTGCCCGGTTTCGTGGGGCGGGTCATAGCGGTTGCTCCTGCCATTGGTTCTACCAATGCCGTCATTTTACGCAGCACTTGACACATCGTCAACCCGGTTACTATGATTTGGTTCAAACAATAAACGCCCCCAGAGGGCCTGGCCGGCGGGGGCACGGCACAGATCAAAGCAGCGGTATCACCCATGGCCGAAGGCAACCTATCCACCAAACGTAAGCTCATTCTGCGCGCGCTGCTCATGCTTGTCATCCTGCTCACCGGGGCTGGTATGTGGGCTGGCTTGGCCGCGTTGCGGCGCGAACCGGAACAGGCCCGCCCACGCGAACCGCGCCTGCAGGTCGATGTGAAGCGCGTGCATCCACAGGACATCGAGGTCATCATCCCCGGTTTCGGCGAGGTGAAGCCGAAAGACGAGGTCTCCGTGACACCGAAGGTCTCGGGCGACGTGGTCGCCATTCATCCGCAGCTTGAAGTGGGCGAGGTGATCCCGGCTGGGGAATTGCTGTTCCGGATTGATCCACGTGACTACGAGGCGGCCGAGCGCCAGGCACGCGCCCAGGTGAAGCGCCTGGACAACAAGCGCGAACTGCTCCGTAAGCAGGAGACGCTGGACGCGGAGCTGCTCGAGACGGTGCGGCGCAGCCGGGAGATCGCGCGCGAGGAATTCGAGCGCGACAAGACGCTCTATCACGATGAAGACGTGGGCTCGCAGACCCAGGTCAACCTCACGGAGCTGCAACTGCGGGAGACCGAGGCAAAATACCAGCAGCTCGCCCAGGCCCTCGAATTATATCCCGTGCGTATCAAGGAGACAGAAAACGCTTTGGAAGCGGCGCAGGCCCAACTCGATCTCGCACAATTGCGTCTCGAGCGCACGCAAGTGACCGCGCCCTTCGACGCACGGGTGAAGCAGGTCCAGATCGAAGTGGGCGAAGCCGTGGCGCCCGGTGCGCCCGTACTCACCCTGGCGAACGACGATGTACTGGAAATCTCCGTGCCCCTGGACAGCCGCGATGCGCGGCGCTGGCTGCGCTTCGAGGAAAGGCCCGTGCATTCCGATGCAGCCACGGGCCGCACAAGTTGGTTCGGCGACCTGGCCTCCGTGTCCTGCCGCATTTACTGGACCGAGGATCCCGCGGCCTATGCCTGGGAGGGGCGGCTCGAGCGGGTCGAGAAGTTCGACCCGAACACACGCACGCTGCACGTAGCTGTGCGCGTGCCCCGGGAAAATGCCGTGGGCGGCGTAAACCGCCTGCCCCTGGTCGAGGGCATGTTCTGCCGAGTCGAGATTCCCGGCCGTACGCTGCACGACGTGTACCAGGTGCCGCGTTGGGCCGTGGGCTTCGAGGGCGTGGTGTATGTGGCCGAGGACAAGCGCCTGCGCCGCCGGCATGTCGAGGCAGCCTATACGCGCGACGACGACACCTTCATCGCGCAGGGGCTCGAGCCGGGCGACCTCGTGGTGGTCACGCGCCTCGTGAATCCCTTGCCCGGCACCCGCATAACTTATGCGCCGCCGCAAGAGGCGGCCGAGAACGGCCATGACGAGGCGCCGGAACCGGAGCCAGATGCATGAGGGGGATTTTCGCAGCGTTTACCCGCAACCGGGTCTTTGCGAACATCGTCTTGGTTATCTTCTTCTTGGGCGGTGTCCTCGCGGTCGTGAATATGTCGCGGCAAACCTTCCCCGACATTCCGCTCGACTTGATCACGGTGTTGGTCACGTGGCCCGGTGCGGACCCCGAAGAAGTCGAAGAGGGCATCTCCCGCAAGATAGAAGAAGCCCTCGAGGGGGTCGAAGGCCTCGAGCGCGTGAACACGATCTCGAACGAAAACTTCGCCCTCGCCAATATCGAGGTGCTGGAATCGGCGGATATAGACGATGTGAAGGAGCGGGTGCGCAACCGGGTCGAGGCCATCTCGAATTTTCCCGAAGACGCCGAACGCCCCATTATCGAGAAAGGGATTCAGAAAATACAGGTCTGTTTGCTCGCCATCTTTTCGGAAGCCGCGACCGAGCGCGACCTCAAGGAGTTGGGCGAGCAGATAACCGATGAAGTGCGGGCGCTGCCGGGCATTTCCCAAGTCGAGCTCATGGGCGCGCGCGAGTATGAGATTAGTATCGAGGTAGCAGAATCGAAACTGCGCCAATACGATCTCACTTTCGATCAGGTGGCGCAGGTGGTGCGCGCCAACAGCCTCAACCTGTCCGGCGGGGTCATGCGCACCGCCGGCGAGGAAATCCGCCTGCGTACCATCGGCAGGCGCTACACCGCCAAGGACTATGCGGGCCTCATTGTCGTGCGCCAGGAGGACGGGAGCCACGTCACCCTCGATCGCATCGCGGACATCCGCGACGGTTTCGAACAGGACAAAGTGATCTCCCTGTTCAATGGCAAGCCGGCGCTGACCATCGCCGTCATGAAAACGGAACGGGAGGACTCGCTCGATATCGACGCGGCCGTGCTCGACTACGTCGAGGGGAAGAAGCGCGAACTGCCGGACACCATATCGATCGAGATGTGGGGGCGCCTTTCGACACTCTTGCAAAAGCGCATCCACCTGCTCGTGCGTAATGGCCTTATCGGACTCACTCTGGTATTCATTGTCCTGTGGCTTTTTCTCGATATCCGGCTGAGCTTCTGGGCGGGGATGGGCATGCCGGTGAGCGTGGCCGGGGCGCTCGTGGTCATGTGGGGCATGGGCGCCACCATCAACATGATCACCCTCTTCGGCTTGATCACCGTGCTCGGGATCATCGTGGACGATGCCATCGTCGTGGGCGAGGCGATCTACGTCGCGCGCAAGAACGGCGCCCCACCCATCCGCGCCGCGGTGGACGGTGTAACCGAGGTGGGCATGCCGGTCATTGCCGCGGTGACGACGACCATTGTGGCGTTCGTGCCGCTCTTCTTTGTCAAAGGCTTCATGGGGCTGATCATCGGCATGCTGCCGGCGGTGGTCGTCGCATGCCTGGGCATCTCGCTGGTCGAGTGCCTCATTCTGCTCCCGGCCCACCTCAACCACCTGCCGGACCCGAACCGCCGCCTCAACGGGCAGAACTTCGTACAGCGTTTCGGCATACGCTTCCACCGCTTTACCAACGAAGGCCTCGAGTGGTTCGTCGAACACATGTACCAACCCTGCATTGCCCTGGCGCTGCGCTGGCGCTATGTGAGCCTTTCCATCGCCGTGGCCGTGCTCTTGTTCACCCAGGGGATCATGGCCAGCGGCATTCTCAAATTCGAGTTCTTCCCCGCCATCGACGGCAACGCCATGACCTGCACCATCGAGTTTCCCAACGGCACCCCCCTCCCCGTTACCCGGGAAGCCGTGGCACGTATCGAGGACGCCATCCACCATATGGACCAGAACCTCGATACCGACTCCGGCGATCCGCTCCTGCGCAATGTCTTCGCGCTGGCCGGCGCCAAGATCGACGAGCTGGGCAGGAAGACCATAGGCACACACTTCGGGTCCGTGCGTGTCGAATTGCTGGACTCCTCCCTGCGTGGCATTCATACCAATGAGATGCAAGCCGTCTGGGAGGACACGATCGGCGTGATCCCGGGGATTACGTCAATGACCTTCCGCGGCGACGAGGTCGCCCCGCCCGGGCGCCCTATCGAAGTGTGGCTTCAAGGGCAGGACACCGAACAACTACGGCAGGCGGCCAAAGAGCTGAAAGACAAACTGGGAACCTATGCCGGGGTGTACCAAATACAGGATGACTTCCGCCTCGGCAAAAATGAAATCCGGCTGCGGCTCAAACCGGAAGCGCGCGTGCTCGGCGTCAATGTGGCCGACCTCGCACGGCAGATTCACGCGGGCTATTTCGGCCAGGAGGCTATCCGCATCCAGCGCGGGCGCGACGACGTGCGGGTGCGGGTGCGTTACCCAGAGGAAGAACGCAATATAGCCGCGCGCCTCGAGGACATCCGTATACGCATCCCCGCCTCTCCCGGCGGCATGGGAGCCATGGGGGCCATGGGCGGCATGGGGGCCATGGGCGGCACGGGCGGCATGGGGGCCATGGGGGCCATGGGCGGCACGGGCGGCATGGGCGGCGCCCAGGTCCGGGAAGTGCCGCTGCTCTCTGTGGCCGATATCGAATATGGCACGGGTTTCGCCGCTATCAAACGCACCAACGGTAAGCGGCGCATTGTCGTAACGGCAGAAGTGCACAGCGCCAAGGCAAACGCCACGGAGATCGTGGAAGAGCTGCAGGCGGCCTACTTCCCCGCGATGCGCCAGCGCTACCCGGAGATCTCGATGTCGTTCCGGGGCGAACAACAGGAAATGCGCGAGGCGATGGATAGCCTGTTCATCAGTTTTCCGCTGGCCATTGCCGGCATCTTTATCATCATTGCTACCATCTTCCGTTCGTACATTCAGCCCCTCGTTATTATGGTTACTGTACCCTTTGGCATGTGCGGCGCTGTGTTCGGCCATCTCCTCATGGGCTTCGACATCTCGATGATGAGCATCTTCGGCATGGTCGCCCTCGCGGGCGTGGTCGTGAACGACGCCATCGTGCTCATCGAGCGCATCAACACCTACATTGCCGAAGGCCGCCCCTTCCTCGAGGCCGTGCGCCTGGGCGGCATGCGCCGGTTCCGGGCCATCTTCCTTACCACGATCAGCACAGTCGGGGGACTCACCCCGCTCATTGTCGAGCGGGACTACCAGGCCCAGATGCTCATTCCCATGGCCCTGGCGCTCGCGGCGGGGGTGGCCTTCGCCACGCTGCTCACGCTCTTGCTTGTGCCGTGCCTGCTGGTTATCTTGAATGATGGACGCCGGCTCGTGCATTGGCTGAAGACCGGTGTCATACCCGAACGCGCAGCGGTCGAGCCGGCCCGTTTGCGCCTTGTGGAAGAAGTGAGCGATGCGCCCCCGATCCAACCCGCCAACGATTTGACATGAGCACAAAACCACACCCATACACCAAACACCACCTGCCGACAGCCAGGCGCACGTGGATGACGGCCGCCCTGCTTGCGGCCGTCACCATTGCAGCCGCCCAGGAAAATGCGCCCCATCCCACGCCTTCGCACGAGAACCCGGCGGCCGGGGCCGTAGCGGACCAGGACGCCGAAGTGCAGGACGCGCCGGCCAGCGCCGTGGTAGACGGGGAAAACGGGGAGACGGCTACAGAAACGGCCATCGCGGCAGCCGCCGAGGCCCGAAACAGCGAAGCGCCCATGCCGTTTACCATTTTGCTCGATCTTGCAACCGCCCAGCGGCGCGCACTCAACGACAACCCGAGCCTCCAGGCCGCCGCGGAACGTGTCGCGCAGACGCAGCAACTCAAGGCCCAGGCGCGTTCGCTCTATTTTCCGCAGGTAAGCGCCGACTACACATACACGCGATCGGAACTGCCCGATTACATCACCGATCCGGCCGGCGGGTATCTCGGCGAGGTCGAGGATATTGTCGGCGATATCCGCCGGCAATTGCGCTTTGGCCCGCTCGCGCTGCTGCTGTCCCCCCGCGAGCGCCACGACGCACGAACCCTCGCGCGGGATACCGACGATTTCATCGCGCGTTTGCGCGACAGGGTCGATGAGCCCCTCGACGCCTACAGCCTTGATTTCAGTGCGGCCTACCTCGTCTTCGACGGATTCTCCCGCGAATTCAAGCAGGCCATGGCCCGCTACGGCGTCCAGCAAACCCGGGCTGCACGCCGCGAAGGCCAGCGCCTCCTGCTCGATGCGGTGGCACAGGCCTTTTTCGGCGTCCAGCTCGGCCGCGAACAAGTGCAACTCGCCAAGGCAGATATCGCGTTCAATGAGAAACTCTTTCATGACGCAAAGGCGCGGCGGCGCCATGGGCGCGGCTCGACCTCGGACATGCTCAACTTCGAGGTCGCGTTGCGCGCGGCCCGCACCGCCAAACTGCGCGCGGAAAAGAATTTCCAGTCGGCCCGGATCGCCCTGGCCACACTCATGGCCATGCCTGATGCGCGTATGCCGGACAATATGAGCGTGGCCCCGTTGCCCGAAGAAACCCCGGCACTCATGAAAGAGCCCGACACGCACGCCATGATCGCCACGGCCCTCGCGCAGCGTCCGGACCTCGCAGGGCAGGCCTATGGCGTGAAACGCGCCGAAGCCGCCGTGCGCGAGCAATACGCGGCCTTTTCGCCACAGGTGGGCGCCTTTGTAAACTACCAGGCCCAACGCTATAACGGCACCGACGTGCACCGGGAAGATTTTGCCACCACTATCGGCGTGAATGTGCATTATGATTTGTTCAATGGCGGGCGGCGCCTTGCCAAAGTGCGCGAAGCCAAACATGCCCGGCGCGAAGCCGAACTCACCCTGCGCGACAAAGAACTCGAGGTAACCAGCGAGGTTCAACAAGCCCTGCTCGATTTGCGTATCGCCCAGGAGCAGCTCGTCCTGCAGCGCACCACCGTGGAGAAGGTGCGCAAGAACCGCAACCTTGTGGCCAAAAGCTATGAAGCGGGCAAGGAAATGCTCGCCCGCCTGAACCAGGCCCAGCGTGACCTTACCCGCGCCGAAGGCCAGCTTGCCCAGGCTCGGGTTGAATTGCAAAGTGCGTGGCACAGTTTGCACATAGCTGCCGCCCATAACCTCGAAGCAGGCGGGACCGGCCACAGCAATCAACAGGTGGCCGACCCCGAAGTGCGCCGCGCAAACAGCACCGTCCAGCCGGAGGGACCACCTTGAAACGGACAGCCGGATACCCCGCACGCAACCCCGCCGTAACACCAGGGGTCTGCGGGCTGTATCAATGACATGGAGGGAAAACCATGGCTGATAGATACGCTACCGACGATCTCGAGTATTTTATCGATATGCTCTTCGATTTGCTCGACCTCGTAAACATGCTCCTCGATGTGCTGCGCAATTTCGGGGAGTTTATCAACGGCCGCTAAAGCACGGTGGCCGCCTCCCCGTACCACGCGGCCAAACGACAACCCAAACCGGGGCGCATGGCCATACCGCGCCGCCCCGGCGAGTGTGGAGGGAAATACCATGCCGTATCTGAGGAAGCATCTCCTCGCGGCCTCGGCCATCTGCGCCCTGATCGCACTCACCGGCTGCCCAATGCCCCATGTCCTGCACGCGCTCACGCTCTCGGCGACCCCGGCCCAAGCCGGCAGCGTGCGCGCAACACCCGACTTGCCCGCCTACCGCGCCGGAACCCAGGTAGCCATCGAGGCCATACCGAATCCCGGCTGGGAATTCCGCAACTGGCAGGGGCTCGGCATCAACACCACCCAACCGCAGACCGCCATCCAGATGTATCAGGACCACATGATCGTAGCGGTCTTTGCACGCGTCGGGAGCGCCGAAGGCGAGGGAGAAGGCGAGGGCGAGGGGGAGGGCGAAGGCATGCCCGCCTGCCTCGTGCGCAATGGCGGCTTCGAGGGCGACGGCCAAACCACCGCCTGGGAGCAGGTCTCCGCAAACTGGCCCTACATTATCTGTGACGCCGGCCGGTGCGGCTCAGTGAACGGCCTGGCCGCACACACTGGCACGTATTGGACCTACTTCGGCAGTGGCGCAGGCGGCGCCGCGGAGGCGGCCTCCATCTCCCAGGAAGTGCGCATGCCCCGCACCAACTCCGCCACCCTGCGCTTCTACCTCGCCGTGCCGGCGGCGGAAACCGCCTTCACGTGGCGCGTCTGGCTCGGCCGCAGCGTGCTGCTGACCATCACCGAGGCCGACGCCGCGGAATTCGCCGAGTACCAGCTAGTCGAACTTGATGTATCGGCCTTCGCCGACGGCGCAACCGTGCCGCTCATGTTCTCATTCACAAGCGAAGCCAACGACAACGCGCTCACAGCGGTATTCCTGGATGACGTCAGCATGGCGGGCACGCCACTCGACGGCGGTGAGGGGGAAGGTGAGGGGGAAGGTGAGGGGGAAGCGCAAGACGCGGACACGCGCGGCGAGTGAGCCGGACGCCCGAACACATGCCGCCGGGGACCAGCACGGCCCAGCCGCCCACGATCGGACGCGGCTGGATCCTCACGGCGAAAAACCTCGTGTTTCCCCAGTTCTGCCAGGCCTGTCATGCACGCCTGCTCACCGAGGAAAACGGCTACTTCTGCCCCACCTGTTGGGAGCTGAGTCCGCGCATCGAGCGGCCATTCTGTCCCCGGTGCGGCCGCCCCCACGAGGGCGCCGTGGGCCTCGGCACACGCGCCAATTTCCTGTGTGCCGACTGCCGGGAGCAGCCTCCCGAACACGTGCGCCGCATCTATGGCGCGGCCCGCTACACCGGCGCCGTACGCGAGGCCATTGTGCTCTTCAAGTTCCTCGAGCGCCGCCGGCTGTGCGATCCCCTCGCGGAACTGCTCGCCGACGTGGTGACCACGGAAATGGACCCCGCCAGCTATGACATCCTGACGCCCGTACCGCTGCACCGGGTTCGGGAACGCGCGCGCGGCTACAACCAGTCGCGTCTGCTCGCCGAGGCGGTACAACCCCTTTTCCCCCGGGCTGTCCTCGCCAATGCCTTACGCCGCCACCGCCCGACACGCGCCCAAAGCCGCCTGCACACAGCCAAACGCGAAAAGAATGTGCGGGGCGCATTCCAGGCCAGCGGAGAATGCGTGCATACACAGACGGTGCTTCTGGTGGATGACGTCGTCACTACCGGCAGCACCGTCAACGCGTGCGCCGACACACTGCTGCGCGCCGGCGCAGCAGCGGTTGATGTACTTACCGTGGCTATCGCGCGCGTGTAATACACGGCCGCACTTCGCGGGCCGGGAAACGCGCTGAGCACCAGGCGTGATCATCCCATAGGCCCACCTAGCGAACGGTCGCGGTAAACTTCGCGATTAAGGCAGAGAATCCCTCCACCCGTTTCAGACGGATATTGGTGAGGCTGCGCCGCTTCAGCTTATCAAACGCGTCCAACTTGTCGTTGGCAAGGACGGTGCCATGCTCCGTGCGATGGTTGCTGTCGGCGGACGTACCCGAATATTCGAAGACGACCACTGCATTGCCCTCCTGATCAGGTTGCCGGGATTGCCGGGTTTAAGTGCAGATGAATAGGATCATCCTGATCAGCAGCAGTGCCATGCCGCGCCACCGCAATGGAGCCTCAAACTCTATCATTTTTATTATACCGTACTCTACACCAGTCCGTGCAAATTTTTTTCACCGCGCTTACAAAAGCACGGACAGCTCAACAATCATGTTCCGTTTCGAAGACCTCCAGAATGTATCGTGACCCAAATCGTACGCGGGCCTGGGGACCACCATTCCCCGTGCGCACCGACATGCCGGCCCGCACATGCCGGTAACCGCCGTGCGCCTGTTCCAGGCCCCACAGCCCGTGGCTTTCGGCACACGTGGCGCATCATGCGCGAAACATAGCCCGTAAATCCCTATTTTTCGGCATATCGGTTATGTATAGCATACCCTATTATTGACTCGTGTAAAACGTGATTTTTACATCAAACAAATTGCAAACGTGCACAGCCGCTGCGAATAGTATGTATATCATAGCCATACGGCACGCCCACTTCCCAGAATAATTGTCCCACCCTGGAATGAGAGCGCCCCTCACTGCCGTTCCCGGTAAGAGAGCCTGTGAAATGAACCGTATATCGGTGAGTTAAAACCGATGTACCAACCCAATGGAGGAGATGATCCTATGAAATTCTCTACCCAAACCATGCACCAAATGCTCCCGGCATTGCTGGGGGCATGCCTGCTGGCACTGGTGAGCATGGGCTGTCAACCCCCGACCCTGACGAGTTTGACGCCCTCCTCAGGACCACCGGGCACGGTCGTCGAGATCGAGGGAGCAAGCCTCGCCCTGGCGTCTGTCATCTGGGACGCAGCAACCGGCAGCGAGCAAACGCTCGACAGCAGCTTTCTGTCCGCGCGTTTCTTCACCGTGCCCCTTGACGCATCAACGGGGGACCACCCCGTGGCGCTGTCTGGCAATGGCGCACGTTCAAGCACGCTGAATTTCAACGTGACCGATGGGACGGTACGCCCGGAACCACGGCTGGACGACGTGACCTTGTCGTTCTTTTCGATTGACGGCGGGTCGGCCAACATGATCCTCATGGCCCATGGCGCCAATATCGATGTGGGTGCGGAGATTCTCGTGGACGGATCGGCGATTGACAGTGCGTTCTCGCGGGTTCTGCGAAACAACAGCATGAACGCCACCACGGCCTCCACACTTGGCTACCCGATATTCCATTACGCCACGGTGTGGGGCCCGCTCAACGGCCAGGCGCCCGGCGATACCATTGATGTCGCGGTGCGCAACCAGGACGGCGAAACCTCGAACACGCTGGAATATGAAATCGCCGCAACCATGGCGCAGCTCGACAGCGACGGCGATGGTCTGCCGGACGAGTGGGAAGAAAACGGCTATGACCACGATGGCGATGGCAATGTGGATGTCGATCTTCCGGAACTCGGTGCAGATCCCATGCGCAAAGACCTCTTTGTCGAGGTCGACTGGATGCTAGATACCACGCCGAATAACGGAATCTGGGCGAATATCGAGGACACCTTCGACAGGGCGCCCATCCTGAACTCGGACGGTTCCGCCGGCATTACCGCGCACATCGACCGCGGCGCCGGATCGGGCGGCGGCGGAGGCGATATCATCCCCTTCGCCGATGGGTTGCGGTACGACAATGCCACCCCGAACCCGCTCAACACCTATGCGAACATGTCCACGTTGCGATCCAACAACATGGACGCCGCCCGCGTGCCCATCTACCGGTACGCCGTCTTCGGCTGGGACAACGGCCACAGCCCCGGCAGCAGCGGGCGCGCGGAAGACATTCATGCCAGCATGTTCTTCGTGTCTCTGGGTACATGGGGCGCGGACGGGCAGCGCGAGGACTTCCAGACCGGCACATTCCTTCACGAACTCGGCCACACCCTCAACCTGCGCCACGGCGGCCATGAAAACGCCAACGAGAAAGACAACTACAACAGCATTATGCAGTACGGTGAGGACTGGATCACGTGGAGGGGCCAAAGCAACGTCCATGGACCAAGCCAGATGGGCGGCATCGACACGGACTGCGATCCCTTCAATGTGAACGGCGTCTACACCTATTCACAAGGCCAGCGGGCGCCCCTCGACGAGTCCGATCTCGACGAGAACGACGGGGTCTGTGACGGCGTGTCCGTCGACTGGAACAACAACGGCGCCATAGAGGCCTCGGTAAGCCAGAACCTCGACACCACCGGCGCGCTGACCACCATTGAAGACCACGCCGACTGGGCGAACATTCGGCTTGACATGCCGTAAGCCCGGTCAAGCAACGAACGCAAAGTACCTTGACATGCACCACAAACATGGAGGCAAACATGAATACCAATAAACGCAATCCAGTCGCCGGGTGCGCCTTCGCTGCCGCCGCAGCCCTCGGCCTGCTGTGGGCGGGGCCGGCCTCTGCCCAACCAATACAGCCGCCCGCGCCAGCGGAACCCTCGAGCATCCTCGAACACCCCGACCCGGTCGGCCCCGGCGAGGTCGCCCCGATTGACGCCCTGCCGGCCGTACAGCAAGCCTTCTACCTCACCGTAGACCAGCGACCCCAGACCGACAACTGGGACGTGCGAGGCGTTGTGGAGTCTCACAGCAAGGATCGTCTCGTTTTCAGCACACAGGAAGAAGGCGTGACCGGTGAACTGCTGTACCGCTTGCCGAATGCGCAGTCCCTGGATGTACAGGAGGGCCAGCCTTTCGACCTGGTGCGCACCACCTTCAAAGACAACGTGAGTGCGGGCTACGGAATCGACATCGCTGGTGGCGAACGTCAGGTGGCCGCAGCCGGCAACGCATACGGGGAAACGCCGCAAGGAGTGAACGTTTTCCACGGCAACGTGGCGGTCGAACAAACCGGCGAACGGATCGAGATGATCGCCGACAACAAGTACGACACGATCTACGCCATCGAAACGAGGGTACAGCCCGAGGGTGGCGATGCCGTCATGCTGTCCCTTGGCCAGTCCACGGAGATACTCGTGAACCGGCAGTCCTACAACGTGGTCTTGCTCACCAGCACGGAAACCAACCCGCGTGAGGAATTTGCGAGCACCGCCGAGGGTAACCGCTACGCCCTCGAATTCTCCATTACCCCCGCCGAACCGATGACCGAGTCCAGCGCCAAACCCGCCGACTGATTGCCAGGCGCGTACGTGGGGGCGGCCGCCGTATACGACGGCCGCCCCCGCTTCCTTTTTTGGGGGGCTTTGCGAGAATCCGCGGGTTGCAAGTCCACGCCCGTCCCGTTTTCCTCGCCCATAATGGCGTCGATGTGATTATGAGTGCGGTCTTCACAAAACGCCCGCAGAATCCGCCCTCACTTAATGACGTAGCTTGTGGCCCGTTTCGCAGAAACCCGCGCAAGCCATGTCATTTTCCAGGATGCGTGCCCCGCCAGCCAACGGGTGCTACCCGCTCTTCAGGGCCGCTGGCCCGGACCATACCAGCCTGGGCCGCAAGCCCAGGTCATCTGGCACCCCGCACGTACCGTGCATGCAAAACCGCAAATGGGGGTGACCGTCCCCGGTGGAGAAGACCGAAACGGCCGTCTGTTTGCGAAACGTTCCGCGCATGCTTACACTATGCGCAACTGGCTGCGCCGCGTTGGCACGCCGGATAGCCGGAAAACCGCGCGTATCGAAGGCCGCTGGGAGGTTGGGAATCGGCGAGGTAACGCACACATGAGCTCGACAGGCAAGGACCGCAGAAAATTCCCGCGCAGTAAGCGCAAGCTTCCCGTCATCGCCGGTGATTCCGCCGATGCTGTGCTGAATCATGTGGACAACATCAGCGCAAACGGCGTGCTGTGCCATACGGTGAAACCGCTTTCGCTGATGACGCGTATGCGTATCGTCATCGACTTGCCCCAGCCCGCCGACACGCGCGTGAACGCCGAGGGCGTGGTGGTGCGGTGCGACCCCGACGAGAACGGCAACGAGCACTTCAAGGTGGCTATCCTTTTCACGAAAATCGCGGACAAGGACCACGACGCCATCCAGCAGTTTGTCGAGCACGATCTAACCACGGGCGGGGAAGAAGCCTGAGCCAGCCGCGGCGCCCGCCGGGATAGCCGCCGGTTCGGCCGCACGGTCAAGCCCGCCGCCCTCATAGCGCTGGGAATTACCACCCTCTACCCGCCGGCGCGGCGGGTCACAGCGCCGCCGCTGTAGAGGGGCTGTCCTGACTTCGGGAGCTTTCGCATCCTTCGCCGTCGCGCAGGGGGATGCGCCGTGCTATAATAGCCCAGGGCATCGTGTCCTGAAACGAGTTAGGAAGCGCGAACGCGTCAGCCGTGAGCATGGCTAAAGAAATCGAGCACAAAACACAACGGGTTCTCTTATTCGGTGCGCATGCCCACGAGCTCGCGCCGGAGGTGCGCAGTTATCCCAACCTCGAGATCGTGGACGACCACCCCGATGTCGTAATCTCTTATGGAGGCGATGGCACCCTGCTGGCGGCGGAACTCAACTGGCCGGGGATACCCAAGGTTCCCATCCTCAACAGCGACCGGGGCCACCAGTGTCTCGCGCATCCCGCGGGGGATGTGATCGCGCACCTGGCAGTGAATACACTTGTGCGCCAGCATTACACCAAGCTCGAGTGCGCCATCCAGCGGGTGGATGCCGAGGAGCCGGACTGCTATGTCGCCGCGTTGAACGAGATCAACGTGCACATGCAACGCATTAACAGCGCGGTGCGGTTCAAGCTCTGGCTCAACGGTGAACCGCAAGCCGGCGGGCAGGATGTCCTCGGCGACGGCTTTCTCATCTGCACGCCCTTCGGGAGCAGCGCCTACTTCAACAAGATCACGCGCTGTGTTTTCTGGGAGGGGATCGGCGTGGCCTTTAACGCGGCCAACCAGTACACAAGCCATCTCGTCATTCCGGAATCCACCGAGGTGCGCGTACTTATCACCCGGGGCCCGGCGCTGCTCGCTTTTGATTCCTCGCCCCAATTCTTCGACCTTGGCGAAGGCGACGAACTCATCGTGCGCAAACATGCCCGCGGCGCCACACTACTCACCTACGGCCCCGTGCAACAGCCTTCGATGCCATTTTGAGGCAGGAACGCTGCCGCCATGTTTCCGCGTGAACTGTTGTCCAACGGAAAAGGCGTTTGGAGAATATGCCTTCGAACATAAGCTGAAACCGCCTTTCTTCGTACCGCAGGTCAAATGCGATACCCTGTGCGCACCCGGGGGCAAAAGGTATCTTTACTGCGGCACCTTGGCGGCGGATTACGCGCGCTGACCCATGCGCGGGCATGGCCCCTACTGAAAGGAGTACCTGGTCATGAAACGTCTTATCATCATTTTGTTGCTCGTGTTGCTGCTCGGCGGGGTGGGGGTCAGCGCTTTTGCCTATCACACCTTCTGCAACCGGGTTGACGGGAATACCTTCGACGCGGACGGCGTCGCCATTCATTACACGGACGAGGGGGCAGGCACGCCGGTCATTCTCGTGCATGGATTCGCCGTGCAGGGGGACCTGAACTGGCGGCGCAACGGCGTCGTCGATGCGTTGCGCCCGCACTTTCGCGTTATCACCCTCGACCTGCGCGGTCACGGCCTCAGCGGGAAACCGCACAATACCAACGCCTACGGCGCGGAGATGGCGGAGGATGTGGTGCGGCTCATGGACCACCTCGAAATCGAGAAGGCGCACGTCGTCGGGTATTCACTGGGCGGCTTTATTACGCTCAAACTGGCCAGCTTGCACCCGGATCGGCTCATCACGGCATGTCCCTGCGGCGCCGGTTGGGAAACCAAGAAAGACAGCCAGTTTTTCGCGGCCATCGAGCCCCTCGCCAAGCGGCTCGAGGCTGGGCGAGGCATCACGCCGCCATCGGGCCAGATGGGCGCGGATCGCAAGAAGCCCGGCCTCGGGCACACCCTTATCATCCGTGCGGTTACCCGCATATTCAACGACGGCAAGGCCCTGGCGGGTGTGTTGCGCAGCGCCCCCGGCCTCGAGGTGACGGCGGACGAACTCACGGCCATCCCGGTGCCGATGCTCACTATCATTGGAACACACGATCCGCTCGCCGTGGGCGTGGACAATATGGAAGGACGCATACCCGATCACGAAATCGTGCGTATCGAGGGCGCGACCCACTTGAACCTGGTGCGCCATCCCGAGTTTTCAGGGCATCTCGTGCGGTTTCTGCGTGAACACAGCGAGTGACCAGCCAGGGGGAACCATATCTTTGGGAAAGAATGCGGATACCCCCCGAGACCCGGCGCCGCACTCACACCGGCGCAAAGGTGAACCGGCAGCCCACGGCGCACGGGTGCATCTGCGTGGGGAAGGCGTTCGCGATCGCATGGGCCCCGGCGAAACCGGTGCAATGAGCCGGCACGATGCGGGCGGGTGCATGCCTGCGGAGGCCGTCGGCGGTCTGCGCGAGGCGCTTGGCCGAGGCATTGGAAAGGTGCATGCCACCAATCACGGCGTGTAACGGGGCGCCGCCGGTGATCGCGTGTATGTGGTCGAGAATGTTCAACACCCCGGCATGTGCACAACCGAGCACCACCACAATCCCCGCCGCCGTTTCAAAGAAGAGCGATTGATCATCGGGTATAGGATCCGGCTCGTTACACGCGGCATCCTTGAAGAACGGCCCGCTCACCGCCTCGAACGCATGGGTTCGAGGCACCTCGCCCGTGGCCCACATGCCCGGCGCGACGGCCACGGGATCCCGGCTCCTCATAATCGGGTTCTCCCGGCTGGAATCATCGAGCAGCGTGGGGTCCGGCATGCCGATTTCGCGCGGCGGCCCCGATTCCATCCGGCGGTACTTGGGTTGCACCACATCCGGGTGCGCGTAGACCGTGGCATGCGGCGCACGCTCGAGCACGGCCGCAAGCCCGCCCGTGTGATCGAAGTGCCCGTGACTCAGCACCACCGCATCGGTGGACTCGAGCGGGATATCGCACGCCCGGGCATTGTGTTCCAACACCAGCCCCTGGCCGGTATCAAAAAGGATATGCTGTCCGCCATAGGTGATCCATACGGAAAAGCCGTGCTCCGCCAGGAGCCCCACCCCCTGGGCGGTATTGTCAGCAAGAATCGTAAGGGTAATCGGATCCCATGCCCCAGCCATACTTCTTTCCCTCCGGCGTTCGAGCAACTCGCGGCAGATTGGCAACACGGCATATCCGACATGGGCCAGCGCCTTTCCGCCTGTAACAAAATCCATTGTAACCTGACCCGGACCGCCACACCACTGCGGCAACCAGCACGCCGCTCCCGCTACGCAACGGCGCACGCTTGCAGCCATGCACATTTCGCGGTAGGATACCCACTGTACCGGGTTCTTCGTGGCTACGGAGGACGAGCGCGCATTATGGCGAAACTCAAATGTCCAAAATGTTCCTATGTGAATCCTGACGGACAAACAGCGTGTGTCAAGTGTCATGCGCCGTTGCCACGGATCCACATCGAAGCGCAGCAGCGCCCCGGCGCACAAAAGACGCCGGGGCAGCCGCATCCGCCGGAGATTCAGTTCCGCCAGGGGCAGGTGGTGGCCCAACGCTATACCGTGCTGCGGCTCATCGGCCGTGGCGGTATGGGCGCTATTTACAAGGTGCATGACAATATCCTCGGCGAGGAAGTGGCGCTCAAGACCCTGCTGCCGCAATTCGCCCGGGATAAGCTGGTGGTCGAACGGTTTTTCAACGAGGCGCGCATCGCCCGGCGGCTCGCGCACCCGAACATCGTGCGCGTACACGACATCGGCTCGACCGGCAAGGTGATCTATATCTCGATGGAGTTCGTGGCCGGCAACTCACTGCGCCACGCCATGGAGCAGCTCCAACACGGCGCGCGGATGCCGCTGCTGCAAACCCTCATCATTATGGATGAGCTGTGCGACGCCCTCGAGTATGCCCACCAGTACACGATCCACCGCGACATCAAGCCCGAGAACGTGATGATCGACCAATCGGGGCGCATCAAGCTCATGGACTTCGGCATATCGAAGCTCATGGCCGACACGCGCCTCACCGGGGCCTCGGTCGTTATGGGGACCCCGTTTTATATGGCGCCCGAACAACTGCGCAACAGCCGCGACGTGGATGCACGGGCCGATATCTACAGTGTCGGGATCATGCTCTACGAAATACTCACCGGCAACGTGCCGACCGGCGTGCCCAAGCCGTTGTCGGAAGTACTGACCGGAGTCCCCAAGCAACTCGACAGCATCGTGCGCCGGTGTATCGAGCCGGAACCGAATGAACGCTTCGATTCGGTGAGTCAACTGCGCACGGCCCTTGCCGAGATTCGTGAAAGTATCGACCAGGGCAGCAAGGTTTCCCGCTGGCGGCCGCGCACATCTACGATAACCAGCGCGTCCGCACCGGGCCGCAAGATTCTTGGCGTACTCCTCGCGGTGCTCATTGTCGGCGCAAGCGCCTTCGGCCTGTACCGGGCGGAAATACACCGGCGCAACGCCCAGGCAGCTACCACCGCCCGCGCCGGTCTGCACGACATGGCCAGCTCGTCCGGGTTCGACGCACTCGCCGTGCTCGTAGAGGAGGCAAAGGACATCGCGGAGAAACGCAGCAAGGACGGGACATCCGCCATGCAATCCGCACGCGATGCGGGGGGGCGCATGTGGGATGCCGCGCTCGAGGCGGCCGAGACGGATCCGGAGCGCGCGGCGAGTTTTGGCCGTTTCGCTTTGCAATGTTACCTCGCCCTGAGTATGTGGCCCGAGGACATGGCCTTCGTGCCGCCCGGCAAGACCACCGTGGACGGTAAGGAACGGTTCGTGGGCCCCTTCTTCATCGACAATACCGAGGTCACCGCCGGTGCATTCGCCCGCTTCTGCGAAAAAGTGGATGACGGCTGGCCATTACCGCTGCCTGAGGACCACCCCGAGGAGTTCCCGGTCACGCGTGTGACCTATTACGACGCCCAGGCATATGCCGCCTGGCGCAGCAGTACCGGTGTCCCATGCCGTCTGCCCACCGAAGAACAGTGGGCACGTGCCGCCTATGGCAATGCGATTCAGGACTTCCCATGGGGTGACGACTGGGCCGCCGGCGCCGCCAAGACCAAGGATGTGGGCGAGGACGGCAAACCCGCCGAGGTAGGTGCCCACGACCGCGACCAGACCGCCGCCGGCTGCTATGACATGGCGGGCAATGTCAGCGAGTGGACCCGCTCTTTCTACAACGCGGAACAGGCCGAAGCCTTTGCAGCGGGTCCCAACTTCGGCGCGCGCATGGTGGTGCGCGGTGGCAATTTCAACCAAGAACCCATACCCCTCAAAAGCCGCTATTACGAGCACTACGGACAGCGGCGGGCGGACTTGGGTTTCCGCTGCATACGCGAAATACCCCACACGCCGGAAGCCGTGCACACCCACCTGCGCCGCCCCCTCTGACTATTGAAAACCCCGGCCCATGCCACGACAAAGAAAGGGTGCTGTTCTTCTCCTATCGAGTTCCTGGATTATTCAATCATAAGCACGGGTAACGAAAACGGGACGGAGACGCGCGCACCCGCAGGCACTGTCCCCTTGCTGCTTCACTTTTCGATACGACGCACCATTTTGAAAAGCGGGTTCAATAACTTGTAGTGCATACGCAAACGGAGGCATCCATGGACACCAGCATGAATCGGCGAAACTTTCTCAAGCGGGCGGGCATAGGCACCGCTGCGCTCGGTCTCGCAACGCAGGCTCAGGGCGCGCCGCATCCGGCATCCTCCCCGCGGCCGAATATCCTGGTCATTATGGCGGACGACATGGGCTATTCGGACATTGGCTGTTACGGCAGCGAGATAGACACGCCAAACATCGACGCGCTCGCCAATAATGGGCTTCGCTTTACCCAGTTCTATAACAATGCCAAGTGTTCTCCGACACGCGCCTCGCTGCTCACGGGGCTATACGCGCAGCAGGCAGGCGTGCCCAGCGGGCCGCGGCCACTCCAGGACTGCGTCACCATCGCAGAGGCACTCAAGCCGGCCGGCTACAACACCTACATGAGCGGCAAGTGGCACCTTGGCGAGAAACCCACCGACCGCGGCTTCGACCGCTACTACGGCCTGCTCGACGGCGCATGCAACTTCTTCAACCCCGGTCTCAAACGTGAAGGCGAACCGGCGCCCGCCAAAGCCGGGGACGACCGGTTCTTTGTCGATGGCGAGGTCGTCGTGCCGTTCACCCCGGAAGACCCCGACTACTACACCACCGATGCCTTCACCGACCACGCCGTGACTTTCCTCGATGAAGCGGTTGACAAAGACGACCCATTCTTCCTCTACTTGGCGTATACAGCCCCCCATTACCCGCTACACGCCTTTCCGGAAGACATCGCAAAATACCGCGGCAAGTACCTTAAAGGTTGGGACAAACTGCGCGCGGAACGCTACCGGCGTATGCTGGATATGGGCATCATCGACCCGAAGTGGGCGCTCGCCCCGCGCGACCCGGCACTGGCGGCTTGGGAGGACATCGAAGACAAGTCCGCATGGGACTTTCAAACCATCCGAAAATGGTACAGCTCCGGTATGCCTTTCGAGAACGCCCGGGATGCGGACCTGTGGGATCACAAGATGGCCACGTACGCCGCGATGATCGACCGCATGGACCAGAATATTGGGCGCGTCGTAGACAAATTGCGCGCGAGCGGGCAACTTGATAACACGCTCATCCTTTTCCTATCGGACAACGGCGGCTGTGCCCAAAGCAATACGGACATCACTGACATACCGCCGGGACCGGTCGATTCCTGGCAATGCTGCGATCCGCCGTGGGCCAACGCGCAGAACACGCCATTCAAACGCTACAAGCGCTGGAATTACGAGGGGGGCATCTCGACCCCACTCATCGCGCACTGGCCCGCACGCGTGGCGCCAGGCACCATGACCGGGCAGATGGGGCATGTTGTAGATATCATGGCTACCTGCCTCGAGCTGGCCGGTGCAGATTACCCGGACGAATACGCCGGGCACCCGGTTCAACCGCTGGTAGGCAAGAGCCTGGTCCCCGTGTTTGACGGCAAAACCCGGGAAGGCCACGACACCTTCTGTTGGCAATTCGGCAAGCATCAGGCCATTCGCCAGGGTGATTGGAAACTGGTCTCCGCCGGCACGATGTCGTGGGAACTCTACAACATGAAGGAAGACCGCACCGAAATTCACGATCGCGCGCAAGATATGCCCGAACGCGCGCAAACCATGGCCAAACGCTGGGGCAAGTGGGCCAGAGAAGTCAGCGCCAAGCCACGAGGATAAGGGGGCACATAACTTCGATTCCCGTAACTCTTTAGCCGTTTGCCGTGATGCGGCGCACACCTTTCGGCAATCGGTCCCGTGATAGCGATTACCAGCGTACGACGGGGATAACCATGCCGTGGGCGCTACTTTGGACTGCGGTGGCTTGCCACCGCTATTGCGCGCGTGGGCTGAAGTGCAGGCATTTGTCCAAGGCGGGAGAGCAACCGTACGCAGTCACCAGCGGTGTCCTTGAATCCTTCTCGGGCTCATGAGCAGGCCACTTGGGCTGGAGGCCACGGGGCTCTTTTCTCCCGGCTTGCGCGCCAGCGTCTACCCACGGCCTTTGCGGGAAAAGCGGTGGCAAGCCACCGCACTCCAAAGGGCGCCTACATCGTGACTCATAGAAACAGCGGGTGAGCCAGAACCGCTACCCGCGCTAATACCAGGGAGTTGTATGACGTATGGGAAACGGCTCACGGCAATCGGCTAAAGAATTACCGATTCCCGTAATTCTTTCGTGCCTTGGACGCCAGAAAGGGCACAGCATGGTGTTCCAGAACTACATTACAGGCCAACGGGCCGTGCCATGCCCGCCTGGGCCGCAGGCTCGGGGCACCTTGCTGGCTGGCCGCTGGCCGCGCACCTGGCGTCAACAGCTCAGATACGAATCGGCATGACCACGTTGAGATATTTATCCGTCGGGGCTTCTGTGTAGGGTTTGACCAAACCCGGGCTCGAGGCGTCCCGCAGGACAAGGCACGTGCGCTCCGCGTCGATATGACGCAAGACATCGAGGAGAAAATCGGGGTTGAAGGCAATCTCTACATTTTCACCGTCGTATTCGGCGGGGAGTTCCTCTTCATATTCCCCCACCTCCGGGGTGCTCACGCGGAAACCGATCGTTCCCGGAGTCACCACCACACGCACCGAATTGAATTTGTCGTTCGTCATGGTGCGTGTGCGCCGCATGGCCTCGGTGAAGCTTACGGTGTCGACGAGCACTTCCTTGTCATGCTTTTTGGGAACGACCATATCGTAATTGGGAAAGTTGCCTTCGATAAGGGCGCTCACGAGGCGCAAAGAACCGAATGTGAAAGCTGCCTGGCTCTCGTCGATATACACGCAAACTTCGTCATCCCCTTCGAGAAGCCGCTCGAGCTCGTGAATCATTTTATTCGGGATGATAACCTTGGTCTCGTGGTCCCCGGAAATATGCTCATCCTCGATGGCCAGGCTCATGCGGCGTCCATCCGTCGCCACGACAACGAGGCGGCCGCCGCTAATCTCGAACAAAAGGCCGGTAAGGTTATACCGTGCCTGGTCACTGCAGATGGCGAAGGAAGTCTTGTTAAAAAGATCTTTGAGCACGCACTGTTTGAAAACGAGCGGTTCAACCCCTTCGAAGCTGCGAATGGGCGGGAACTGGTCGGGCGTCATGCTGAACAGCTTGGTCTGGATTTTGCCGCATTGGAGCCCCACAACACTGTTTTCACCGAGGGCGAGCGTCAGGTCGCTATCGGGTAGCTCAGCGAGAATGGATGCCAGGCGCTGAGAAGACACCGTCATCGAGCCCGCCTCGTTCACAGTGCAGCCAACGGTGCATTCGATGCTGACCTTGAGGTCGGTGGCGGAGACACGCAGGCCGTCGTCGACCGTTTCGAGCAAAAGGTGCGACAGGATAGGCAGAGCCGACTTGGCGGCGACGACCGTCTTCACTTTGTTGACGGTATTGAGCAGGTCTTGCCTTGGAATGGTGATATTCATGCCCCGGGTCTCCATGGATGTGTGGGTTGTTTATCCTCGGATAGTCTTCGTTTCTTTATGTATAGATCAAGTAATCGTTGTAATAGGGTATCTTGAAAAGCGGGAAAACGCGTTAAACCCTCCAAAATCAACATGTTAGGCTGTGGAGAAAGCAGTGGATAGCGTGTGTTGGTTTTCCTATGTCTTCCACAGCATCCGGGCAGGCAGGGGGCATGGGCGCGCACACTGTGTCTGCCGTGGGGATTTCATACCTTGTTTTCCCCTGAAAGGTCAAGTGCTGTCCACAGGTATTGTGGAAAAAAGATGTTCCACGGGCGGCCGTTGACTTTTCCACAGGGGATTGCGTGCGGAAACCGCCGTGGAATGGTATGCGCGGGACGGTGTTTTCCCCAAGGCGTGGAACATGGTTTTTGGTAGAGAATTGGGCGGTACAGCGCATTGTCATGATATCTTTAACTCGTTGTGCAGAAACATGTTAGTATGTTGGGAGAGACTGCGTGGGCAGTTGGCAATAGACGACTTAAGCTGAATGGCAGTAAGTACTTGCATGCGCTTTGATGCGTTGTGCGGCGGTAAACATGGGTAAGGGGTGTGTGGGTTGAAAACAGGTTTTCCACAAGAAGCTCCTTACTGGCGGATAATGCGCAGGTATTCCTTGGGCTCGACTTCGCCACGTTGCACTTTGAGGCGGCAGCGGTCCGCCATGGTTTTCAGGTTGGCGGTTTTGGCAATCTCGGCCACATCGGCTTCGTGGGAGATAAGTTTTCGAATTTCCGGAGTGACTTCGATAAGTTCGAATATGCCGGTACGGCCCCGGTTGCCGGTGTTATAACAATGGTCACAGCCCTTGCCGCTGTACAGTTCGGTGGTGTCCAGTGGAAGCCCGACGGCGTGCAGCATTTCTTCGGTGGGGGTGAACGCGGTGCGGCAATGGGTGCAAATCTTGCGCACGAGCCGCTGCGCAATGATGGCGGTCAGGGCACTGGAGATAAGAAATGGTGGAATGCCCATGTTGCGCAGCGTGGTGATGGCTTCGGGCGCGTCGTTGGTGTGAAGCGTACTGAGGACCAAGTGCCCGGTCATGGAGGCGCGTGTGGCGATATGCGCGGTCTCAGCATCGCGAATCTCGCCGACGAGCAAGACATCGATGTCCTGACGCAAGGCGGCGCGGAGCGTGTGGGCAAAGGTGACGCCGATATCGGGGTCGATCTGGACTTGGTTGATGCCGGAAAGCTGATACTCGACGGGATCCTCGAGGGTGACGATGCTGTCGGTGATGATGTTCTTCTGGTTGAGGGCGGCGTAGAGGGTGGTGGTCTTGCCGCTGCCGGTTGGACCAGTGACAAGGGTCATGCCATAGGGTTGAGCGATAACACGGTGCAGCCGGTCCTCGTCTTCCGATTCGAGGCCGAGATCCTTGATCCCGGAGAGGATCGCGCTCTGGTCGAGCAGACGCAGCACGATGCGTTCGCCGAGAAAAGTGGGCAGTGTAGCGACGCGGATGTCGAACTCCTGATCGGCGATTTCGGTGCTGATGTGGCCATCCTGTGGATGGCGGGTTTCGGTAATGTCGAGATCCGCGAGAATCTTGACGCGGGATATAACGGCGAGCTCAATGTGCTGCGGTATGCTCATAACATCGTGCAGTACGCCGTCGATACGGTAGCGCACGCGCATCTCGGGTTCCTGCGGATCGAGGTGGATGTCGGTGGCGCTGGAGTTTACGGCGCCTTCGATGATGGTGGTAACCAGCTTGATTACCGTGGTACCCGAAGCTTTCTCGGCGATTTCCTGGAAACGATTGGATTCACGGGTGGCGTGCTTGGTCATATCGGGGGCGCGGGGGGCGGTATCGCTGTCGGTACGTTGTTCTTCTGCCATGGCCTCATCCGCCTTGGTTTCGTTATTGGGGGTGCTGGACTGAACATCGTTGCCGGCAGTCTCGGCCGGCGTGGGTTGTGTGTCTTGGGACGTCTCGTTGCGGCGCAGAGCCTCGTAGCGGCGGGTTATCTCCTCGCGAATATCGGGTGTAGCGGTAAGCACGGGGTGAATGCGCAGGCCAAGCAGAATGCCGGCATTGCCCAGGCGCTCGCGTACACGCGGGTCGTCGATGAGGACGGTGAGCTTGTCGCCCTCCAATGTGCATGGGATCATCTGGTAATTGTGCGCAATGTTCTCTGAGACGGCTTCCAGCGCGGCGCGCGTGCTGGCCATGCTATCGACCGGCGCGTATTCCATGCCCTGCTGTTTGCTCAGTGCCCGGGCGATGGTCTCGTCATTGACCGCGCCGTTTTCGAAAAGAATATTGCCCAGCAGACGGCCGCTGCGCTTTTGCTCTTCGAGGGCCGCATCCAGTTGATCCTGGGTAATGGCGCCGATCTCGAGCAGGGCGTCGCCAAGCTGTTTTTGCTTGCTCTTGGTCGACGGCAAATGAAACTCATAGCGCAACACGTCCTCGAGCGCACTGTAGGATATTTTCTTGTTCTGAAGGAATTGCTTGTACCAGGGCGTGCCCGATTGCTTTTCGTGTTCTTGGGCTTCTTGCAATTCCTTCTGGGTGATCAGGTTCTGCTTGACAAGCTGGTGGCCTGTCTGGCGTTCGCGCTGTTGTTCATCGGACATAAGTGCTCTCTTCCCGGATCCCACGTTTCGCAACGCTATTGTATAAGAAAGGATGGGTGAAGCAAAAACGAAGGACAGGCGGATGGCGCGTGTTGTTTCGCGGTGTGGCGGCAACAGGCCGGGAACGACGTAAAAAGGAGGTGCTGTGCATCGGAGCACAGCACCTGAAAAGAACAGGACCTGTAGGCCAGCGCAGCCGTAAGGTCTATGGAAAGTGAAAGGATGACATCCGTGTCTTTTGTCGATCGACTTCCGTGTCGGTCCTTCCAGCAAGGTATATCGGCAAGAACAGCGCGAACTTGAGAAACCGGAGGAAATGGGTTGGCAATATGTGGCATGATAAGCATGGTCTTGGTGTCGAAGGAGGACGCAGCGCCGCCGCCAGAACCAAACAGCGGCATGGCTGGTCCAATCCCCGTGCAGGATGCAACCCACGAATCACGCGAGGTAAGCTCATGAGTAGAAAGCAGAATCTCTCCCGCCGGCAGTTTCTCGCTGTATCGGCCGGTTTGTTGGCGGCGGTGCCGGGGCTGGCCTTTGCCGGCCCGTTCAGCCAGAAAGCACGGGAAGAGGCAGTGCGCATCGCGGCGTGCGGTGCGGGGGGTCAGGCTATGGCCGACCTGTCGCAGTTGGCGCGGGTGGCGGAGATTGTCACGTTTGCGGACGTGGACCGCGACCGCGCCGCCACGGCCTATAAGCGCTGGCCGGATATCCCCGCCTACACGGACTACCGCGAGATGCTCGAGAAGGAAAAGGACAATTACGACGCCGTGCTGGTGGCCACACCGGACCATGTGCATGCGCCCGCTGCCATGATGGCCATCGGCCTCGGGAAGCACGTCTACGTCGAGAAGCCCATGGCGCACAATATCGCCGAGGTGCGCGCACTCATGGCCGCGGCGGAAAAGCATGGTGTGGTCACGCAGATGGGGAACCAAGGGCATTCGGCCCGCGGTTGCTACGAGGCGAAGGCGGCCATTGACCAGGGCGATATCGGCGAGGTGCGTGAGGTCCACTGCTGGACCAATCGCCCGATCTGGCCCCAGGGCATTCCTGCGCCCAGTGAGACGCCGCCCGTACCCGACACCCTGGACTGGAACCTGTGGTTGGGCCCGGCGAAGGAGCGGCCCTACCATCCCGCGTATTGCCCGCGCAACTGGCGCGGGTGGTGGGACTTCGGCTGCGGGGCACTGGGCGATATGGGCTGCCACATCCTGGATGCGCCCTTCTACGCGCTCGGCCTCGGCGCGCCCACGAAGATTGCCGCCGAGAACTGGGGCGCCACGGAGGCCTCGGGCCCGACCTCGGCCATCGTTACCTTCGAGTTCCCCGCGCGGGGCAACAAGCCGCCGGTCACGCTCAAATGGTATGAAGGCGAGAAGCGCATTCCTGAGGACCTGACCGGGGGCCACGAGATCGGCACGGCCGATGGCGGCACGCTGTATATCGGCAGCACAGGCAAGTTGACCACCGGCTGCTACGGCCTGCCCGTGAAAATGCTCGATGACGACAGTTGGGAACGCCCCAAGTTTGACTGGGAATCGCCCCGGGGCCACCAGAACAACTGGGTGCAGGCCATCAAGGACGAAGGCCAGGCGCTTTCGCACTTCGGCTATGCCGGCCCCCTCACCGAGCTGGTGTTGCTGGGTGTGGTCGCCGAGCGCGTGGCCGAACCCCTCGAATGGGACGCTGCCAATAGTAGGTTTACCAACAACGACAAGGCCAATGAATACCTCAGCCGCGCACATCGCCCCGGCTGGGAGGTGTAGCGCTGGAACGCGGACAGGCATCGTTTGTGGCGCGGCCGGGAGAAGGGCCTCAACGAACAATGGCACCCTCACGGTGACGCACAAGGCCACGGGCGCCGCGTGCAGCGGGCTGAACCCGTGGGATTACGGCTCGCGGGTACGCTCGCCCTCCCGTGGGATTACGGCTCGCGGGTACGCTCGCCCTCCCGTGGGATTACGGCTCGC
>CAZMVU010000016.1:0-12507 GCA_964569295.1 uncultured Nitrospirales bacterium | reverse complement strand
GGGTACGCTCGCCCTCGCTGGGGATTATGGCTCGCGGGTACGCTCGCCCTCCCGTGGGATTACGGCTCGCGGGTACGCGCGCCCTCCCTGGGGATTACGGCTCGCGGGTACGCTCGTCCTCCCATGGGATGACGGCTCGCGGGTACGCTCGCCCTCCCATGGGATGACGGCTCGCGGGTACGCTCGCCCTCGCTGGGGATGACGGCTCGCGGGTACGCTCGCCCTCGCTGGGGATTACGGCTCGCGGGTACGCTCGTCCTGCAGGGCCGCAGCACTTGTGGGTAATGCCAAGAAGGGAAGTCTGAGAACGGGCGAACTGCCCGCTATCACGTATACCCACGGGTATTGAGCAGCTTGTATTCGATACTGTCTATGAGTGCCAGGTAAGAGGCAGTAATAATATTCTCGCTTACACCGACGGTATTCCACACGTTGCCCGCCGAGTCGCGCGATTCGATGAGCACGCGGGTTTTGGCGCGGGTGGCGCTTTTCGCGTCGAGGATGCGCACTTTGTAGTCCTCGAGGTGAACATCGCGCAGTTCGGGGTAGAGGTTTTCGAGGGCCTTGCGTAGGGCGCAGTTGATGGCGTCCACCGGGCCGTCGCCCTCGGCCACGGTGTGGTACTCGACATCGGCGACTTTAAGTTTCACGGTCGCCTCGGAAAAGTCGGTGTTGCCGGTGAACCGGTGCCACACGCCGGCGTGGAACCGCATGGTTTCAAAGAACTTACGGTGCTTGCCGAGGTGACGGCGCATGATGAGCTCGAGCGACGCGTCGGCCCCTTCGAATTCGAAGCCCTGGTTCTCGAGGTCTTTGATGTGCGCGAGAATCTTGCGCGTTTCGGGCATGTCCTTCTTGAGCTCGAGGTCGAATTCGGCGGCTTTCTGCAAGAGACTTGCCCGCCCGGACACCTCGCTTACGGCGATGTGGGTGCGGTTGCCCACGTCCTCCGGGTTGATGTGTTCGTAGCTGGCCTTGAGTTTGCGCACGGCATCGGCGTGCATGCCGCCTTTATGCGTGAAGGCGTCGCGGCCGACATAGGGTTGGTGGTCGCGGGGGATGAGGTTGCCCAGTTCCGCCACCAGATGCGAGACGTGCCAGAGGTTTGCCAGTTGGGCCGCAGTAAGTACTTGATACCGGCCGTCGAACTTGAGTTGCAGGTTCGGGATAATGGTGCACAGATTCGCGTTGCCGGTGCGCTCGCCGTACCCGTTGATGGTGCCCTGCACCTGGGTCGCCCCTTCCATGACCGCCGCGAGGCTGTTGGCCACGGCGCAGCCGGTGTCGTTATGCGTGTGAATGCCGACCGCGGCGCCGGGCAGGGCGTTGCACACGGCCCGGGTTGCCGCGGCGATTGTGTGCGGCAGGGCGCCGCCGTTGGTATCGCATAGCACGAGCACCTCCGCGCCGGCCTCATGGGCGGTTCGGAGCACAGCGAGGGCGTAGGCGGGATCTTCCGCGTATCCGTCGAAGAAATGCTCGGCATCGAGGAAGACGCGGCGGCCGTGTTCGTGCAGGAAGGCGACGGATTCGTGGACGATTTCGAGGTTCTTCTCGAGGTTGACGTGGAGCACTTGTTCGGTGTGGCGCGGGGAGGACTTGGCGAAAATGGTGACGACCTCGGTCTCGGCCTCGAGCAGCGCCTGTAAATTCGGGTCTTCTTCGGTTTTTGCGCGGGGATTACGGGTCGAGCCGAAGGCCGCCATGGTCGTGTGCTGCAAGTTCAGCCGCTTTGCGGCCCGGAACAATTCGGCCGCTTTCGGATTCGAGTAGGGCTGCCCGCCCTCGATATAGGCGATACCGAGCGCATCGAGTTCCTCGACGATGCGCAGTTGGTCATCGGTGGAAAACTTGACGCCCGGGCCCTGGGCGCCATCGCGCAGGGTGGTATCGTACGTGGCTATGCGGGTCGTGTCGGACACGGTTCGTCTCCTTGGTGGTCAACAAAACTCAAGCATGGCCCGCGGCGCGGGCAGCGCGGTTGGTGAGGACCGGTGCTCAGCCGGCGAACGCGAGGGGCTCCCGGGTGAGCATCCATTCCGTGACCCGGAAGCCCTCGGTAATTCGGATGCCCGTAGCGGCCGCGCTTTGTTCGCTGTAGGCCGTCTGCCCGCACACGGGCACACCGGGCCCAGCCATGGCGAAGGGCGTGGCGCCGCTGCCGTGGCCCTTGGTGCGCAGGAGGGTGAAATGGTCCGGGGCCACGAGCAGGCGCAGGCTGCGCTTTTTCTCGATGATCTCTGCGAGGAATGGCGCAACCACCTGGGCATCGAAATCTTCGATGGCCTTGAGTTTGAGATCCGTGCGCCCCTGGTGCGATGTTTCGTCGGGCGCCTCGATATGTATGTACACGAGGTCGTGCCGGTCGAGGGCATCGAGTCCGTGGGACACTTTCCCCGCGTAGTTTGTGTCTATCCAGCCGGTGGCGCCGGGCACGCGCACCACCTCGAACCCGGCGAGGAGGCCGATACCGTTGACGAGGTCGACCGCGGAGATCACCGCGCCGGAGAGGCCGAAGCGCTCCTGGTAGGGGGTAATCTTCGGGGCGACGCCCTGCCCCCAGAGCCAGATCGAGGTGGCGGGGAGCTGATTGTTGGCCGTACGTTGCCGGTTGACCGGATGTTCGGCGAGCACGTCGTGGGAGGCGCGCATGATCTCGGTAACCAGCTTCGCCCCGGGGCCTTTCGGCCAGTGCGGTTCGTGCGGCTGGTCCATGATGTCGTGGGGCGGCGCACAGTCCGTGTCGACATAATCGGCCACTGTGGCGCCGGCTTGTGCGCGCACGATGGCGAGGTGCCGGTAGCCAACGCCGTTGTGAAAGCGCACGGGGAACCGGGGGCCGAGGGCCTCGTTCAGGGAGTCGACAATGGCCGCGCCCTCTTCGCTCGATATGTGCCCGGCCGTGAAATCGCGCATCACGCCATCGGAGAGGGTAGCGAGGTTGCACCGGAAGGCGACCTCATCGGCCGCGAGCGTGATGCCCTGGTTTGCCGCTTCCATGGGCGCGCGCCCCTTGAACGAATGCCGCGGGTCATAGCCGAAGAGCGAGAGGTTGCCGATCTCGCTGCCGGCGGGCATCCCTTCGGGAATGGGCCAATAGAGCCCGGTCGTGCCGTGCTGCACGAGGGCGTCCATGGCGGGGGTATGGGCGGCTTCCAGCGGCGTGCGGCCGTCGAGTTTGTCCTGCGGCTCGTCCGCCATGCCGTCACCGATCAAGATGGCGTATTTCAAGGCAAGGTTCCGTGACGCTTGAGGTTATGGGGCCGGTTCAGGAAAAATAGCACATGCAGCGGGTCAAGTCAAACCGGGCGGCGGACAGGGATTACATTCTTCGGGGAAGAAGTCGTTGCCGTTCCGCCACCTGAGGTAGAAGCGGGATAAACGTTCGATGCCCTATACGATAGCCAGTGATACACTGCGCGCCTTGCTCGCAGAAGACGGGGTGGCTGTGCCGGATGAGGCGGAGGCGCGGCTGGCGGCGTATTGTGCGTTGGTGCGGGAGTGGAACGGCTTCGCGTCCCTGGTTTCGCGGCGGGACGCCGCGCTGCTCGAATCGGACCATATCCCCGATGCGTTGAGCCTGGCGGGGTATGTGCGGCGGTACGCCGGGGCCGGACCATGGCTCGATGTGGGGAGCGGCGGCGGATTTCCGGCGGTTCCGGTGAAGATCGTGGTTCCGGAGGCGCCGCTCGTGCTGATCGAGCGCAACGCGAAGAAGGTGGGCTTCCTGCGGAAGGTTATTGGCGCGCTTGGGCTCGAGGGCGTGGAGCTGCGGCACGGCAGCTATCCCGAGGGGGCGCGGGATATCGTGCCATCGGTATTGACGGCGCGGGCTGTGGAAAACCCGGGGAAATTGCGGCGGCCCTGGGCCGAAGGTGTGGCTGGGGGCGCCATTTTTCTTTGTCAATCAAGGGTAAAATGGGATGATGCGCACGAAATGTTTCACGTGGAACATGTGGATGACCGGTGGAAAACGTGCCGGTTACGCCGGGGTGACCTGGTGATCGTGCGGCGCGCGTGAGCGGTGGCTTCGCACGATGTTCCACGTGGAACATCGGTGCGGTGCCTAAATCTCGGGTGCGTGATGACCGAAGGTGAGGGTGTAGCCGTTCGGATCCGCCAGGTCGAACTCGTTCATCCCGTAGAAGGTTACCCGGATTTCCGACACCGGGAGGCCATGCGCCTTCAGGTGCGCGTGCAGCTTGTCCAGCGCGTCCACTTGCAGGTATATCACCATGCTCTCGGGCGACGGGAATGCAACCTGCGCGTTGCCGGACGCTTCGGGGTTGTAGAACATCACCTGGGCCGCATCGGCCCGCAGCCGGATCCACTCGAGGACACCGTTCTCCAAGTGGGTATCCAACACGGTGAAGCCCAGCACATCTTCGTAAAAGGCCTGGGTCTTCTCGATGCAGGTGGAAGGCAGCATGGGAATCTGGGCGATGTATTTTGGCATGGTGGTTCCCTCCTTTGTTCAAGGACACCGCTATACCCTAGCGTGTGACAGGGGTTGTTGTCTACTGGCGGCCGCCGCGCAGTCTGCGGCGGAACACAGCGCGGCGCGGGGCATCGGCGCATTGAGACACCTGTGCGAAGCAAGCGGCAGGTGGGCGCATTGGGCCGGGACACACAGGACCGTTATCGCTTGAATCTCTGGGGATTCTTGACTGGCGTTTATGCTACACTCGTGAGGACATGGCGGGGGTCTCGCACAACGCATTACCACTCGATCATGTCCTATTCCACGAAGCACACCCAGCGAACAGGCGGGCGATCACCGGCCGGAAAGGGCGGGACGCCCAGGAAGGCGTGAAGTACCGGCCTGCGAGTAGTTTCATAATGCAAATGATGCAACCAGCACCCGAAACCGAAAACCACCCGTTACACGCCCTGTTTCATCCCCGTGCCGTGGCGGTCATCGGGGCCACGCCCAAAGAGGGGAGCATTGGGCGGGCCATCGTGCGCAACCTCATCGGCAGTCCTTTCGGCGGTACCGTGTACCCGGTGAACCCGAATTACAAGAATGTGCTCGGCATCCGCGCGTACCCGGAAATCAGCGCGGTACCGGAGCCCGTTGATCTGGCGGTGATTGCAGTGCGTGCGCCCAATGTGCCTGCCATCGTGCGCAAGTGCGTCGCGGCCGGGGTAAAGGGCGCGCTCATCCTGGCGGCCGGCTTCCGGGAAACCGGCGAGGAGGGCCGCCGTCTCGAACGCGACATCCTGCGCGATGCCCACGCGGGGAATATGCGTATCCTCGGTCCGAATAGCTTTGGTATCATGAATCCGCTGTCGGGACTCAACGCCACCTTCGCGCCGGCCATGGTGCAGCCCGGTTCTGTGGGCTTTATCAGCCAGAGCGGCGCACTCAATATGGCCGTGCTCGACTGGAGCATCCGGATGAAAGTCGGGTTCAGCGCCTTCCTGTGCGCCGGCTCGATGACCGATGTGGGGTGGGGTGATCTCATCAGTTACCTCGGCGAAGACATGCATACGCGCAGCATCGTGGTGTTCATGGAGTCGCTCGAAGACGCCCAATCTTTTATGTGCGCGGCCCGGCGTGTATCGCAGCGCAAGCCCATCATCGTATTGAAAGGCGGTGAGACCGCTGCCGCAGAGCGGGCGGTCACCTCGCATGTGGGGGCGCTTGCGGGCAGCAACCAGGTGTTTGATGCGGCGTTCCGGCGTTCCGGCGTGTTGCGTGTACGCGATATCGAGAGCCTGTTTCGAATGGCGGAAGTGCTGAACCTCCAGCCCCGGCCGCGCGGCCCGCGCTTGAGCATTCTCACGAACGCGGGCGGTCTGGGTGTGCTCGCCACGGACGCGCTGCTGAAGGCCGGGGCCGAGTTGGCGCCTATCCCGGAAGAGACCGATAAGGCGCTGAGCACGGTACTCCCGCCGCACTGGAGCCACGCAAACCCCGTCAATGTCTTCAGCGATGCGGATCTCGAACGCTATGCCAAGACCATTGAGATCGCCGCAAACAACCCCGACACCGATGGGTTGCTCCTTGTACTCACGCCGCAGGCCATGATCGACGTCCCGCAGACCCTCGCGCGCCTGACGAATCTCAAACTCCCGCACAACAAGCCCATTCTCGCCAGTCTCATGGGCGGCGTCGGCTATGAGGAGAGCGAGAAGATACTCAAGGAAGCCGGTATCCCGAGCTTTCCTTACCCGGACACGGCGGCGCGCATCTTCTATTACATGTGGCGCTACGCCTACAATCTGCGCGGGCTCTACGAGACGCCGGTCCCCCTGCGCGGCGTGCAAGCCGCCAAGGTCGACCGCGATCGCGCGGGGCGTGTGATTGCGGACGCCCGGGATGCGGGCCGTACCGTGCTCAGCGAGTATGAGTCGAAGCAACTGCTAACCGCGTATGGTATATCTGTAGTAGATACCCATCTTGCACATGACGAAGAAGAGGCGGTCGCCGCCGCCACCCGTATTGGGTATCCCGTCGTGGTCAAGGTGCACAGCCATACCATTGTCCACAAGGCGACGGCCCGGGCCGTGCGCCTGCACCTGCAAACGGAAACCCAGGTGCGCCAGGCCTACCGGGCCATCGCGCGGCTTGTGGCTGCGGAAGATTTCGCCGGGGTCACCGTGCAGCCCATGGCCACGGAATACGGGCTCGAGCTCATTCTCGGCAGCGCGGTGGATCCCCAGTTCGGACCGGTGCTTCTGTTTGGTGCGGGGGGCAACCTGGTTGAGGTTTTGCGCGATCGAGCCGTCGGATTGCCGCCGCTGAACACAACCCTGGCGCTGCGTATGATCGAGCAGACGCGCATTTTCGAGGCCATCCAGGGCGGAGGCAGCGGCTATGGCGTCAAGCCGGAAGACATACAACGCATGCTGGTCCGGCTCAGCCAGCTCGTGATTGATCTGCCGCGGGTGAAGGAGATCGACATCAACCCGGTGCTTTTGTCGGCGGATGGCGCGCGCGCGCTGGATGCGCTCGTTATCCTGCACGATCACGATGTGCCCGACGCCCAACTCCCGCGCCCGGTGATCCGGCCCTATCCCGACCAGTACGTATCGGAGACGACCCTGCGCGACGGCGCCGCGGTTACGTTCCGTCCGATTCGCGCCGAAGACGAGCCGGCCATGGTCGATTTTCATGAGCATCTCAGCGATGATACGGTCTATTACCGGTACCTGGTGCCCATGCCGCTGAGCCGGCGTGTGGCGCACAGCCGCCTGGCGGGTACCTGCTTCGTGGATTATCACCAGGAGATCGGGCTGCTTGCCGTCAAGGATGAAGGAAGTCCCCAGGCGGAGATACTGGCCGTGGGGCGTGTGAGCCGGCTTGTGGGCGGCAGCAACGGGGAGTTCGCCATTGTCGTGCGCGATGACTACCAGGGCCAGGGTCTCGGCAAAACCCTGCTGCAGCGCCTTATCGATATTGGGCGGCAAGAAGGCTATACCCAGTTGCGCGGCACCATTCTTCCGGAAAACCGGCGTATGCAGGAGCTGTGCCGACGGCTCGGTTTCCGCATCGAGCAGCCGTCCGGGGACGACGTATGCGCGGTGTTTGACTATAAGCCAGGAGAAGGCGGGTAGCCCCCGCACGCTGGAGGGATGCGTCTCGAACCGGAAGTGTTTGTTTTGGCATAGTGACTTCGCTCGTCACACAACCGGCTTTCTCAGCAGGCGGGTGTTTATAGCGTCCGCGCGTAACCATCCGTGAGTATCGCATGAGTTATGAACCGCCGGAAAGATTCGCCTGGAACTTCTGTCCCATCTGCGGGATGGCGCTTGTCGTTACGCACGATGGCCAGGACGACCGGCCCCATTGCGCGGCATGCCGCCGCTTCTATTACCGTAACCCCGTGCCGGCGGCGTGTTGCTTTGTGCGCCGTGGCGCCGGCGAACTGCTGTTTGCACGGCGTGCTGTGCACCCGGCAAAAGGAGAATGGACCCTGCCCGGCGGGTTCATCGAGCTCGACGAGACTTCGGAGGAGGCGGTGCTTCGCGAGCTGCACGAGGAGACGGGCCTCACGGGCTACCGCCCGCGACTGCTGGGTATCAGCACCAAGCAGAGCCCCGTATCGGGCGCGATCATGGTTATCGGCTACATCATCGACACGTGGGAAGGCGAACTCGTGCCCGACACCGATGCGAGCGAGCTACGGTTTTTTGCCAAGCACGAGCGGCCGCCGCTGCCCTTCAGCGTGCACCGCGAACTTATGGCGATGTACGATCGGCTATAAGCGTTCTGAAGTGTGCAGCCCAGGGGGTATACAAAGATACGACGCGATTTCGATGGCTACCCAGGTCTAGCTGGCCGGCAGCAGAAAGCGCTCGTCGTATCGCTCCATCCGGTTACATGACGCTACGCACGCCAGGCAGTAGTGCCCAAGACAATCCGGGAGACCGCCGTTTTTGGCCGGACTTTTAGTTGGCGAGTCCTGCTGTGGCCGCCAGCCATTCAATGATTACTCCCTGCATGGGCTCCGTAAACCGGTTGTAGTCATCGGGATTGAGAAATTCGAGCGCCTCGGCGGCATCTCTCTCGGCGTAGGCAGGCCGGGCGGCTTCAACGGCCTTGCCCACGTGTGCCTTCGGCCCGTACCAGCAGACCTCAGGCGTAACGACGGCCACCGGTTTGGGCGCCATGGCGGCGAGCATGTGCTGTTGATCATAGGGGACGGCGGTCTCGCGCGCGTCCCATCGCGCCAACTGCGGAGCAAGGAGATTCGCCGCGTGCCATCGTGCAAGGCCGCCGCCGGTTTCCGGGCCGGTATCGAGCCGCCAGGGCGTGGGCGGGGCAAGGAACAACGCGCCGTCTGGCCGGGCGTCGAGTGCGCCCAGGTGCATACCCACGAGCGCACCCTCGGCGTATCCCATCAAATAGATGCGGTCCTGGTCGACGTAGGACAGCGCTTCGATGGCGTCGAGCGCGGATTGCGCATCGCGCACCATCTTGCCCAGGAGCGACCATTTCGGGTAGCGCTTGTAGAAATGGCGGGCCTCATCGACGCGCCTCCCGTGGCCAATCTGATCGTAGCAGAAGACCGCGAATCCGGCCCGGGCCATTTCTTCGTGGGGCCGCGGCGCGTGGAGGTAGGCGGGCACATAGCCGTGGGAGGTGCAGGCCGGGTGCAGCCAGAGGAGGCACGGCAGCGTGTCGTTTGCCTCATCGGTATCGCGCGGCATATACACATCCGCGTTGATGTACTCGCCAAAAACCCGCTCGTCCTTCTTCAGGCCCGCGCCAGCCGAATCCCGCTTGAGCAGTATTTCCTCGTGCTTCTTTTCCCCGCCGTAGTCGTAGTGCGGATTGGGCGCCTTGGGCGGGGCGATGCCGAGCACGTGCACGGCGTTCGCGGCCACGCTGTCCCCCTTCTTCGACGGTTCTTCCCGTGTCTTGGAGCCGGGGTGATTCGCGCGCGCCGGCGATTCATGCGGCCAGAGGTAGTCCTCAGGAAAGGGGTACGCGCCGCGGCCGAAGTGGTTGTCGCACCAGTCGAGGTAGCGCTCGATGACCGTGGGCCAGGTGCCGTGGCCGTGCGGGCGGTAGAAGAGGCGCAGGTTATCGCCGGCGTCAAGAAGGTCGTAGACCCGCCTGGCGCTGTGGATCATCTGCTCGATGGCGCGCGTGTTCTCGACACCGTCGTTGTAGGCCGTGGCGATAAGACAGGCCCGCGGCGCGATCAGCGCGACGAGCTGATGCCAGTCGATGGGCAGCTTGTTCTCGCGGCCGGTGAAGAAGCGCCAGCGCGGGTGGAACCAGTCGGGGAAATTGCGCGTGATGAGCTCGGCGCCCTCGCCGAAGTGGTGCTCGGTGAAGAGCCGGGTCGGGTTGCAGCCGCCGGCGCCCGAGCTCGACGAGATGACCACGGCAATGCGCTCATCAAACGCGGCGCCCATGAGCGCGGTTTTGCCATTGCGCGAGTGGCCCGTCAACGCGGCGCGCCCGGTATCGGCCTGGGGCACCTGCTGCTCGAGGTAGTCGAGGCAGCGGCCCGCCGCCCAGCCCCGGCGCATGAGCTTGGACCAGTCGAAGTCCGGGTACGCGCCGGCAAAGGTGTCTGTGTCGTCGCGGTCGTCGGCGCCCGCGTAGGTCACGGTGATGTAGCCGCGCTGGATCGCGATGCGCGACCACGACTGGTGGTTTGCCTGGGTCATGAACACCGGGAACGGCCCGTCCCCCGCAGGGATGCACACCTCCGCCCAGAGCTTCGCCGCGTCGTCCGGGCCGAACCGCAATTCCACCTCACGCCGGATACCGCCCTGGACGGCTTCCTCGACGAGCACCTCCGCCGCGAGGTTCTCCGGCGCAGGCGGCACGGTGCCCACGAGCCAGCGCTCGAACTGCTGCTTCAGCGCAGGACGGTGCGCTTCCCACTGCGCCGCCGTGGTGATGGGTCCGGCATCCGGTCCGATGCCCGTCATGAGCGGGTCGGGCAGGGCGGCGCACGAGGGCATGTTTTCGAAGTCCGGCGGCAGCTCGCCGGATTCCTCCAGCCATTGGCGGAAGGGCTCGCTTTTCGGAATCCAGTCGAGCAACTCATCGAGATAGGCTTGGCGGCGCTGGAGGACCTCTTCCTCCGATTCCTGCGTGGCGACTTGCGGTGCGAGCACGAAGGCCAACAGGGCGGACGCGGCGACGATGCGGTACAACATGGTGTTCCCCTCCGGGTGTGCGGTGTTACTTTGGGCTCTGTTGTAACGCACACAACGCGGAAAAGGCAATGCGGGAGAACCTCGCGGGCATCCCTGTAACGCGGGCTTCCTGTAGCTTGGGCTTCCAGCCCACGATTAAAGACGGGGCCAGGATGGCCCAGCTTCGGAAGATACGTCTCCAGCCCGCACCCCTATCCAGCCCCACAGTTCCGGCAGGTCGAAGCTGTCCCCGGTGTCGTCGATCCAGGCGGCGAGGCGGTCCTGCAACTCTTTGCGTTTGGCGCGGTAGCGGCCGTCCCAGGCGCGGTTATCGAGTTCGTAGGGATCCTCGTTCAGATCGTAGAGGAGCCACGGCTGGCCTTCGATGGCGGCGTATTTCCAACCGTCCCCGGTGACAACGCCGCGCCACGGCCGCTCGCGGTCGGCGGCATAGCCGAACTTCTCGCCCGGATCCACGAGTTGGATGAAGGCGCTGTCCGGCGGCGATGCATCGGGCTTGCCGAGGCCGCGGTGCAGTAACAGCGGGCTGTAGTCGAACCCGCGCATGCCTTCCGGCACGTCGATACCGCAGAGCCCGAGCGTGGTGGGCGCGAGATCCACGTGGTTCACCAGCGAGGTCCAGGGCGCCTCGTCCTGGCGCAGCGGTTTGCCGCCTTTCGAAACGAGGAACGGCATCCGCAGCGATTCCTCCCAGGGCACACACTTCCAGATACGCCCCTGCGAGCCGTGCATGTCGCCGTGGTCCGAGAAGAAGACGATGATCGTGTTGTCGCGTAAGCCTTGCTTGTCGAGGGTTTCGACGATGCGCCCGACGTTCCAGTCGAGGTCTTCGATCATGGCGTAATAGCCCGCGAGGTTGCGGCGCGATTCGCGCTGGATACGGCCGATAGCGGGCACATTCGGCCGCAGTTCAACGTCCTCCGGCGTGTGCCGCGCCATCCATTCCTCGGGCGCCTTGTACGGCGCGTGGGGCGGTTGCACGGAAAGCGCCGCGAAGAAAGGCTGGCCCCTCCCCTGCGCCTGGTCCCGGCCGCGATCGTTCAGGAAATCGATGAACAAGTCCGCGAGTGCGTCGGTCTCGTACTTCGGGAGCTGGTACATCTCGATTGCGTCGCCGCCGAGGCCGTGGCCATGCACCCAGCAGTCCCACTGGGCGTTGTTGTTCTCGTAGCCGACCCACATGTCGAACCCGCCGCGGCGCTCGGGACGCACAAAATGCTTCTGGGGGTGCATGCCCTCCTGACGGTGGATGCGCCCGTCCACGTGCCACTTGCCGAACCAGGCGGTGGTGTAGCCGGCCTCGTTGAATGCATGCGCGACGGTGGGCATGCCTTCCGGCATGGCCCGGTCGTGGCCGGGGCAGCACTCGTGGGGATAGCGGCTGGTGAGCATGGACCCGCGGAACGGCGTGCACAGCGGACAGCCCGCCACCGCCGAGGCCCCCGCACCGCCGAGCGCATCGAGGTTGGGCGTTTCGAGATTCGGATCCCCCATGCACGAGAGCGCCTGTGCGCGGTGCTGGTCACCCATTATCCACAGCACGTTGGGCGGCCGCCCCGCTTCTTGATTACCCGCCGCCTGCGCGCCGTGGGTCGCGGCCCACGCGGCCGCCAACGCACTTGCCGAGGTCGGCATGAATGCGCGCCGGTTCGCCATGGTATGTCTCCTTGGGCATTCTTTCCGCTCCAAATCCGTATTGTCTTGCCTCAGTTGGAATCGGAGTAGCCAGCGTATAGGCTAATCCTAACCGAGGGGAGGCAAGAACATGAAACGCAAGCGCAGGAATTTCACGGGTGAAGAGAATCTAAACGGGGACACTCTAAACAGGGACAGTCACCGTTTATATTGACATTCCGTTCCTTCGCGGGTAGCATGGGTGCA
>CAZMVU010000015.1:17164-43439 GCA_964569295.1 uncultured Nitrospirales bacterium | reverse complement strand
GCGCCACGGTTTCTGTTCGGCTCGCGGGGACGCTCGCCCTCCCATTTGTGCGCCAGGGTTTGTATTCGGCTCGCGGGGACGCTCGCCCTCCCTGTAGGCCAGAACCCGCCCTTGCTTTCGGACCAACGGCGCTCGGGAAAGCGGAAGCGCCCGGGTTCCACCCGAGGCGTCTTCGCCAATCCCAAGTCGCCCCGAACCAGCAATCAGGTAATACGTCTTGCCATCCTTGGGTTGTGGCAGAGCCCACATTGAAACGGCTTGCGGGCGCGATTATGTAAACGCGATGCGCTTCTTGTCCTGCTGCGCGTTTCCGCAGTTCCGGCAGTTGCCGCACGCCTTGATCCGCTCGGTCACGAGGTCGACGGTGATGCGTGCATCGAGGGTGGTTTGCCCGTCCTCGAAAGACACCTTAGCCGCAGCACACACGGCATCAGGGCCGCCGGCAGCCTGGCCGGTGAGCACCTCGAGTGCCGACTGCACAGCTATCAGGTGCTTCAGGGTGAGGAACTCCTCGATGGGCTCTGCGACCGGATACCGCACGATAAACTCATTCGGGTCTATATCGAGGATATCTGCGATCGGTTGCCCGGCGAGCAGGTCCATGAGCAGCGTGTCCACGCCCACGCCTTGCCCGCAGGTCCGTTTGATAAACCGGTATTCGACGAAGCGGCCTGCATCGTCGACGATGACGCGGATCAGCTCGGTCACGTCGCGGCATGGCATTATGCGTAGGCCTTTTCGACCTTCGCCGCGAGCACGAAATCGCTCTCGGTGAGCCCGTCGATCGTGTGCGTGAAGATGGTGACCCGCGCCTTTCCATAAGTGAGCAGGATGTCCGGGTGGTGATTCTGTTCCTCGGCGATTTCACCCACGCGGTTCGTAAAGGCGAGGGCCGACTTGAAATCCGGAAACTTGAAGGTCTTCTCGATGTGGTGGTCATCAATCAGGCCCCAGTCTTTACCCAGTTTCCGGTGCATGTCAGTGAGTTCGGGTCCCTTGAGCGCGGGGGTACCGCCTTTACACGGCACACATTCTTTCTTGGCCAGTTCTTCAATAGTTTCAGCCACCATGGCTACAAACTCCTTTCAGGCATGCCGGGGTAATCCAGCCGCTGCGCGCAGGCGCATACCTCAAACACGGCAGGGCGCAGCGGAGCGTCTGCGATGCCGCGCCATTATACATCGATGACCTTAGCGGGCCGCTCATACCAGAGGTTCAGGTTCGAGGCGTCATCGAGCGTCACCGCGCCCAGGCGCACCGTATACGGTTCGTCGCCCATACATTCGTACGTGGCCTCGACGCCGGCGACATCCCAGGCGCCTTCCTTCGGGCCAAGCAGCACGAGGTTATGCGGGAAACTCTGTGGATACCCTGCCGCTTCGAGCACCTCACCGGGGCCCGTGCCGCCTGCGAGCTCATCGAACTCGATCTCGAAGCCGTTGATGGCATACTCCGGTGCTTCGGCGAGGCCGCGCTCGCCGGTCGTGATTTTCAGACGCATTGCTTCCAGTCGTGGCATTGTCTACAACTCCTGCGCCATTCCGGCGGGCAGTTCGCTGAAGTAGGGGTTCGTGCCCGCCGTATGGTCCGTCTCATCCAATACGGCCCCGAGCATCGGTACCGCCTTACGGAAGGCGCCCTCGACGCCGCTGCGCAACGTTATCGTCGAGGCGGCGCAGCCCTGGCAGCCACCGCCCATGGTAATGTATGCGGTGTTGCCCACCACCCGGTTCAACGTGATTACCCCGCTGTGGGCCGCGATGCCCGGGTTGATTTCGTTGTCAATGACCTGTTGCAGTTTCGCACGGATTTCCTCGGCGGGCGGTATCTGCGCGATCACCTCCGGCAACACAACAGCCTTGCCGCCCTTGAGATGCGCCCGGATAACGGGCCCCGCTTCGCGGGCAAGCGCTTCCCACTCCGATTCGTCCCATGGCATACCAGCCACCGTGATGGTCATGTCGTGGATCAGTACGCCGCGCACCTTGTCCGACAGGTCGAAGAGCACCCCGGCCAGCGGGGCGTTCGCGCAGGCCGTGTCACGGCCCCTGCACTGGAACGACAACCCCGGCAGCAGCGGACGGTCCACCAGGAAGGTGCATGTATCGCTTCCGTTCTGAATCTGCGCCTTGATCTGTATTTCGTTGCTGTAGGCGCTTTGCTCCGCCTCATCCGCCAGTACCGGGGCGAAGACCGTTCGCCGCGGCTTCTCGTGCTCTTCCTCGATGGCGTCTTCCTCGTAGGCCGGCGGCGTGACCGGCGGTGCTTTGTCTGCGCTTTCGCCGCTATCATTGTTTCGGTTGAAAACTTTGGAGAACCAAGCCGGCATAAGGGGTTCCTCTTGAATCGGGCCGTGAGAATGGCCACGTTGCATTACACATTAGCGCTCATCAACCAAGACAAATACCGGGAATGAATCATTCCGCGCCTTGGTATCCTCAAACGCCGGCCGGCAACGATGTTGCACCTTTCCGCCAGCCCGTGGTACGCTATAGGCCCACTCGCGGAGAGGTGACCGAGTGGCTGAAGGTGGCGCCCTGCTAAGGCGTTGTACCCTAACGGGTACCGAGGGTTCGAATCCCTCCCTCTCCGCCAGCCTTTACCTGGCCCCGGTGTTTGCCCGCCCTCCTGATTGAACCCGCCCGCCTGGTTGCTTAGAATGCCTTGATTGACAAGCACGTGGGTGCTGGGTTGCCTGGAACCCCGCAACCGGGCATTGGCGCCGCAATTGGGACCATCGTGCAGACAAGATACGGCGTTCCCGAGCGCTCGTATATACAGGAAGTACCATGGCAAGGGTCGGTCTTATCCATCGCGAAGAATCCTTCGAACACGACACCGGTTTCGGGCATCCCGAATCGCCACAGCGCATTCGCGCGATCCTCCAGACGTTCGAGATGGCACAACTCGAGCCGCAACTATTGACGGTAACGCCGGCTGGCCGGGAGGACTTGCTGCGTGTGCACAGCGAAAACCATGTGGACACCATCGAGCGGGTTTGCTTGCACGGGAGCCCTTATCCGGATCCTGATACAGTGATGGGCGTCGGTTCATGGCAGGCCGGGTTGCTTGCGGCGGGGGGCGCTATCGCGGGGTGCAAGGCAGTGATCGCGGGCGAGGTTGACCGGGCCTTCTGGATGATGCGGCCGCCCGGTCACCATGCGGAGCGTGACTGGGCCATGGGCTTTTGCCTGTTCAACAATGTGGCCGTGGCCGCGCGCTGGCTGCGTGCCGAGGCGGGTATCGAGCGTGTCGCTATTCTCGACTGGGATGTGCACCATGGCAACGGCACCCAGCAGGCCTTTTATGAAGACGACAGCGTTTACTATGTGAGCATTCATCAGCACCCGCATTACCCCGGGACCGGCTTCCCCGAGGAGCGCGGGAAGAACGACACGAATCTCAATATCCAGATGCCGCCGGGGGTCGCGCCGCAAGAGTGGATGAACGCGATCGACAACTTCATTCTTCCTGAATTCGAGCGCTTCGATCCGCAGTTCCTGCTCATCTCTGCCGGGTTCGACGCGCACCGCCAGGATCCGCTTGGTCATCAGTTGCTCGAAGCGGAGCACTTTCGCGATATGACACTCAAGATGTTGCCCGTGGCCGGCGGGCGCATCGTTTCGTTGCTCGAGGGCGGTTATAACCTCGAGGCCCTCGGGATTTCGGCCCTGGCGCATTTTCTTGCGCTGCATAGCGATAAGTAGTGGGGCGCGCACGCCGGCCGCGCATGCGCTATAATTCCACTGGTTCGCCTTCATGCGAAGCAGAAAGGAGTGTATGTTTAGGTGGTCCCACGTAATCCGGTTCTTCCTGAGCTTTGCCGTCGTTATCGCGGCGGCGGGCGGCTTGGGCTATTACATTTGGGATGTGATCGTGGACGCCGCACACCTCAGCCGGCAGATTGCCGACGACCAGGTTCCGCGCACGACCATCACCGGAAACGTCGAACGGTTTGCGCTACGTGCCTTTGCGTGGCACGAGACGCCCAGCGCCTCCGAGAACCGCTGGTACCTGCGCAAGACCCGTGATGCCCTCGACAACGCGGCTGCCATGGGGCGGCAGAGCCCCCAGATCGAGGGTCTAACCGCCGCGGTTGCGGACGTACGGGCGGTGCTCAGCGCGTATGAGGAGACCGCCACAGCGCATGAAGTGGCCTGCGCCGCGGTGACCGATGCGCTGCAACAGGCGCGGGAAACCGCCGCCGCGTTTCTCGGTGCGGTAGCCGAGCGGCTGCGCGCACTCGATGCGGCGCCTGCAAACGAAGATGTTCCTGCAAACGAAGATGCGGTGAGACCCTCCATAGCCCTGCGTGAGGCCCGGACCGCTGTCGAAGAGAGCATGCGCCATTTGTGGCGTGCCGAGGCCTCGGGCGCGCGGGCGAACGGCCGGGAAGCCGCGTGGGCGCTCGACACCGCACGGCGCCATCTGACCAACCTGCCCCAAGAATCTGCCGAAGCCGAAGACGAGGGGCCTGAGGGTTCGCAATGGGAAGCACTGGGGATAAGCCTGCAAGCGCATACCGAGGCCGTGGAAGCGGTCAACGAGGCCTGGCGGGTGCGCACGGCAAGCGCCGCGGCGATGAAACAGCAGCGTGAAAGCGCCGTGAAAGAAGTCCAGAGCATGAACCTGGCGGGCATCACGGGGCTCACAGGCCAGAGCAAACGGCTTGCCGAAGAAATGCGTTCTCTGCAACAGGTCTTCGCCATCGGGCTGCTGTTTTTCCTGCTGCTGGTTTTCGTCGTGGCATTGCTCACAGCGGCCACCGTGGGTAAAACCGTCGATGAAGCCAGCCTTCCGATGCTTTGTCAGTGCGGCAAGTTGAACCCGGCCACGGCCCAGTATTGCGGGCGTTGTGGCCAGACCCTCGGCTGATCGCACGCAGGCCCTTGCGGCCGGAACTTCTTTTGTGTACATTGGTGCGCGATTGATTGTCCAAGACTGAAAAGGAAATTGGTTATGTTCCTGTTTACTGCCCTCACGTTCCTGATCGCTGCCGCCGCGGATACACCCGATGGGCTCTTGTGTGAGAAGGATACCGGCTACCGCGGCATCTGGTACTTCAACCAGCGTACCGACGACGAATACGTCTACAAATACAGCGGCGGCCTGGGCACCTATTGCGCCAAACACATTCCCGTGGCCGTATACGCGCCCGAAGTCGACAAGACCTTCTTTGTATTCGGCGGTACACGCCCGGACGAGCGCGCGCTCATCCACCTCGTGTCCTATTACGACCACGAGACCGGGCGCGTGCCGCAGCCCACGCTGTTGCTCGACAAAAAAACCAGCGACGCCCACGACAACCCCGTGCTCGCTGTCGATGCGGAGGGATACCTGTGGGTCTTTTCGAGTTCCCATGGCACCAGCCGCCCTTCGTATGTATCGCGGAGTGTGGCGCCCTATGACATTGAAGCCTTCGAGCTGATACATACCACCAACTTTTCATATCCGCAGCCTTGGGCCATGGACGGCGCATTCTTTTTCATGCATACCTACTACGAGGGAGGCCGCAGCCTGCGTTGGTGGACGAGCGGTGACGGCGCCGACTGGAGTGAGCGGCATCTGCTTGCGCATATCGATGCGGGCCATTACCAGGTGAGTTGGCCCCATGCCAACCGCGTCGGCACGGCGTTCAACTATCATCCGGAAGGCAAGGGTCTGAATTGGCGCACGAATCTATACTACGTCGAGACCGATGACATGGGCGCGAGCTGGCGCAATGTGCAGGGCGCGGTCATCGACACCCCGATAACCACCGTCGATAACCCTGGGCTCGTGCACGACTACGAGGCGGAGCAGCGCAATGTCTACATGAAAGACGTAAACTACGACGCGGAAGGCCGCCCGCTCATTCTCCATGTCACCAGCTCGAGTTGGAAGCCGGGCCCCGAGTATGGGCCCCGGAAGTGGCGGATCGCCCACTGGACCGGCGAGGAATGGCGGTTCAGTGATGTCACCGGTTCCGACAATAATTACGACACCGGTTGCGTACACGTGGCCCCGGACGGGAAATGGCATGTCATCGGCCCGACGGAAACCGGTCCGCAGCCCTTCAATCCCGGCGGCGAGATTGCCCACTGGGTGAGCAGTGACACGGGCGCGACTTGGGAAAAGGCACGCCAGCTCACGGGCGGCAGCGAATTCAACCACACTTACGCACGGCGTCCCGTGAACGCGGACCCGGGTTTCTATGCATTCTGGGCCGATGGCCATGGGCGGCAGCCGTCTGAATCGCGCCTGTACTTCTACAGCCTCGAAGACGACACCGTATACCGCTTACCCTATGAGATGGAAGGTGAAAGCGCCGCCCCCGAGCCCGTTTTCGAGTCCCTGAAAAGCGAATAAGGCACGGCGCAGGAACCGGCGCGCGGTGGCATCTCGAGCAGGCTAGTAAAGGCGCTTGACGATTTCGTCAAAGAGGCGCGCGGCCAGCGCGGTTTTCTCGATGCCGGGGTATTCCGCCACGACGCCTTGCGGGGCAATAATATGCGCGTTCGCAAGGTCTGAACCGATGGCAGAAGCTGGACCGCCGACTTCATTGGCGACAATGAGGTCGAGTTGCTTGCGTTCGAGTTTGTCGGCGGCGTGTGTGAGCAGATCGTTTGTCTCGGCCGCGAAGCCTACCGCCACTTGCCCGGGCCGTTTCTTGCGCCCCACTTCGGCCGCGATGTCGGCCGTGGGCACCAGCTCGAGCGAAAGGGCTTCGTCCCGGCGTTTGTGTTTGCTGTCCGCTGTCGCAACCGGCCGGTAATCGGCCACGGCGGCCGCGGCGATGAAGACATCCGCCGCTTCGATGTGTTCCATCACGGCGGTATGCATTTCGGCGGCGGTTTGCACGGGGATGATGGCCGCCGCGCTGGGCGGCGCAATGTCCGCCGGGCCGCTCACTATCGTGACTTCGGCGCCCCGGCACAGGGCCTCGAACGCCAGCGCGTGGCCCATACGCCCCGAGGATCGATTGCCAAGGAAGCGGACGGGGTCAATGGGTTCATGGTTTGCGCCGCTGGTTATCAGTACGCGCCGCCCGGTCAAGTCGTTTTGCGTCGATAGCAGCACCGCCGCCGCGTCGAGGATGCGGGGTGTATCCTCGAGCCGCCCCGGGCCGACTGTCCGGCAGGCGAGCGTCCCCGCGCCTGGTCCCACAAAGTGGGCGCCCCGTGCCTGAAGGGTGTGTATGTTCGCTTGGGTGGCGGGGTGCGCATACATGTTGGTGTTCATGGCGGGCGCAAAGAGGAGTGGCGCTGTGGTGGCGAGCATGGTGGTGCTCAGCCAGTCGTCGGCAATGCCGTGGGCGGCTTTTGCCAGAATGTCTGCCGAGGCCGGTGCGATCAGGTAGAGATCCGCGCGTTGCGCCACGGCGATATGCTCGATTTCCGGGCTGCCGGATTCCTCGAACATTTCGACGACGGCGCGCCGACCGGTGATGGCTTCGAGGCTGATCCGGCCCAGGAACTGGCAGGCATTGCGCGTGAGCACCGGTGTCACGCGGGCCCCTCGTTCCACGAGGCGCGAGGCAATCTCGCATGCCTTGTATGCGGCGATCGAACCGGTCACCCCCAGCACGATCTCGCGTTTCTCGAACCGCCCCGCCACGGCCGCGCCTATTCTTCCATGTCAAGCAGTTCTTCGTCGGCCTGTTCGGTTGTGGTCCAGCCCACCTTGTCATTGAGCACTTCCTCGAGCGCCGCGATGGTGGGCTTCTTCTGTTGCGCGACCCCGGAGAACCCATGGACTTCGGTGCGCAACTGATTGGCGCGGCGGCTGGCCACAATGACCAATCGGTACAGGCTGTCGATCTTGCCTGCGAAATCATCGACTGAAAAGCGCGTAGTCATAAGCTATCTCTCCTGATGCTTGCTCATCTCAAAAAAATGCGGCGTGGCTACCGGTGTTTGCGGCGTTCTTCCCGGATAACCCGGGCCATCTCGGCAGCGGCGTCGGCCACCTTGTCATTCACAATCACATAGTCGTATTCATTGCGGGCGGCTATTTCCTCCCGGGCGTTTTCGAGCCGGAGCGCCATGTCCGCCGCATCGTTCATTTTCCGTTTACGCAGGCGTTGCTCGAGTTCCGGGAGCGATGGCGGCATGATGAAGATGCTCACCACGTCGTTCCGCAGTGCGCGCAGGCTGCGCATGCCCTGCACATCCAACTCTACAATAACATCGTTGCCCGAGGCCACGCACCGATCGAGTTCCGCTTTCAGCGTACCATAACGGTTTCCATGCACTTCTGCCCATTCGAGGAACGCTCCCTGTGCGGCCTGCTCGTCGAAGGCATCGCGGCTCAGAAAATAGTAATCGCGGCCATGTTCCTCATCGGGGCGCTGCGGGCGCGTTGTCGCGGAGATTGTGGTTACCAGGCCTGACTCGATCTGGTGAAGCCGCTCGATAACGGTGCGCTTGCCGGCGCCCGACGGCGCCGATACCACAAAAACCAGTCCCGGGCTTTTCATGGAATTCCCCACGTTCATTCGATATTCTGTGCTTGCTCGCGCAGTTTCTCCAGTTCGGATTTCAGGCGTATGACATCGCGGGCCACGTCGACATCACGCAGTTTCGAGCCCACGGTATTGATTTCGCGCTGCATTTCCTGGGCGATGAAGTTGAGTTCCCGTCCGATCGGCGTATCGCTATCGAGCAGGCTCACAACCTGATCGAAGTGCGCTTTCAACCGCACGACCTCCTCCGTGACGTCCGCTTTGTCCGCCATCAACGCCACCTCGACGGCCAGGCGCTCCTCGGTGATGCCGGCATCCGCTTTCAAATCATCGAGGCGTTGGCGCAGCCGGTTCTCATACGCCGTGTTTATCTCTGGAATACGCTCCTCGATACTGGCAAGGGTTGCCTGCATGTTACTGATGAGCCCGCGCATGTCGGTGACCATGCGGTTGCCTTCGGTGTCGCGCATTGTGTTCAATTGTAGCAGCGCCTCTTCGAGCAGCGGCTCGACGGCGCCGCGCACTTCGTCGAGGTCGTCTTCCTTTTCTTCGTGATAGAAGACACCCTCGAACTGCGCCAGCACATCCAGCGAGATGGCCTCTGTTGTGCGCATGATATGCGAGAGTTCCCGGGCCGCTTCGACATATTGCGCGGCCACTTCCGGGTCGAAACGAACCACCTGGCGCCCACTCGTGAGCCGCTTGCGGTTCACGAAAACATTGAGCTTGCCGCGGGCCACATGGCGGCTTACCACGTCGCGCAGTGCGTTTTCGATCAAGGTCCAAGCCGACGGCGTACGAAAGCCTACATCAAGGAAACGGTGGTTGACCGCGCTCACTTCGATCGAGATCAGCGAGCCCTCATGCTCACCGCTTGCCTTTCCGAATCCTGTCATACTACGGGCCATGCCGTTGTTATCCAGTTGCCCGGTTGCCGCACGGCCCACGGCCGCGGCATCCAAAGAGCGGGTAATGCGCATCGGCTGACACACGGCACCCGCCACAGATGCCGACACGCAGAGAAGTGCCTCGAGCCGGCATTATACGCCACGGGCGGCAGCTGGCGCAAAGGGTTGATACATTGTGATTTGCGTGGGCTTGCGTGTGCATCGGGAATCCCATAATATTCTTACCAGAACGGTGGGATGGGAACTGGCAGGGCAAGATGGCCATGGACGACAAACGCCTCCGCAGGAACATGACCGTGGTGTTTATTGCCTCCGGTGCCGGGGTGCTGCTTATCATACTCACCTTTATCCTGTGGCGCGGCGGGGTGATCGGCCAGAAGTACGCCAGGCTTTTGTTTCTCGTGGCCACGGTGCTCGTCGCGGCGGTTCCCCTGCGCGTGGCGGCTGTTGTCTCTTACATTCCCAAGGTCACCCCGGCGCTTTACACCGGCGCTGCGTTGGCCATCGTTTCCCAGATAATGCATGCCGCAGATAACTTTGCCTTCACCTGGAAGCTCCCCCTCATAGGCCGCGACAGCGTCCTGTACCTGCACTACCTTGACGACATGTTGCTGTATACGGGCCTCGCCGTGCTTATTTGCAGTGCCTATCTTGCCGTGCTCGAGACCGCCCGTATGCGCGTGCAACTGACTGTCGAGAGCGAAGAAAAGTCGCTCGCGATACAAGCGGGTCAGCGCTATGCCGAAGCGCTCGCCAAGAGCGAGCGCAAGGCCCGTGAGCAGCTTGCCGAGTTGAACAACCTGTACAACACCGCGCCCGTTGGTCTGTGTTACCTGGACGGCGCACTTCGTTGCGTGCGGGTGAACCAGTTCTTTGCGCAGCTCGATGGGAGCGCCGCATCCGCCCATGTAAACAAACCTGTTGCGGAGATGGTCCCCCACCTGGGCGAAACGCTTGCGCGCATGAGCCGCGACACCCTGCAGCGGGGCCAGGCCCACCAGAATGTCGAGTTGAAAGTAGGCCATCCCGCGCAGGAGGGCCAGACGCGCGAACAGGTGTGGCTGGTAAGCTGTTTCCCTGTGTTTCGCCAGGCAAAGGCCGTCGCGGGCGTGCAGCTGGTTGTACAGGATATAACCGGCATGCGCGCCGCGCAGGAAGCCCAGCGCCACCTCGAGGTCCAGGTGCAGCAGGCGCAGCGGTTGCGCAGTCTGGGGGTGTTGGCTGGCGGGATTGCCCATGATTTTAACAACCTGCTCACCGGCATCCTCGGGAACGCCAGCCTTGCGCTGCATCAGCCGGAACTCTCCGAAAAAACCTGCCGGGTTCTGCAGACTGTCGAGCAAGCCGCGCAGCGCGCCACGGAGCTCACCAACCAGATGCTCGCCTATGCCGGCCAGGGCGATATCGAGCTGCGGCCGCTCAACGTGACCCAGGTCCTGCGCGAGAGCGAGCCGGTCCTGCGCGCCTCGGCCGGTACGAACGTCGAGCTTACTTGCCATTACAACGAGGTGCAGGAAACCGTGATGGGCGATGGCGCCCAATTGCACCAGGTTTTGCTGAACCTCGTGCTCAACGCGGCCGAGTCGCTGCCGCCAGAGGGTGGGCTCATTAATGTGACGGCCGGTGAAACCCACTGCGACGAGCTCTATGTGCGGCGGTGTGCCGGTTATGAAGAAGCCGCCCCAGGTACCTACAGCTTTATCGAGGTGGCAGACACCGGGTGCGGCATGGATGCCGAAACCCGCGAGGCCGTGTTCGACCCGTTCTTCAGCACAAAGTTTACCGGCCGCGGCCTGGGCCTTGCGGTTACCCTCGGTGTTGTGCGCCATCACCGCGGCCTCGTCTTTGTGGACAGTACGGTGGGGGAAGGGAGCCGGTTTCGCATTCTGCTGCCGGGACTTTCGGTGCCGGGTGCGGGTTCCGGGAAGCGCGGCAGCGGGAACGAGCGCGATGTAGTGCTCATTATCGACGATGACGAGGCGGTCCGTTTCGCGGGCGCCGAGATTGTGCAGGACATTGGCCTGTCGTCCCTGTGCGCCGCCAGTGGGGAAGAGGGAGTTGCGCTTTTCGAGGAGCACCAGGGCGCGATCATCGCCGTGCTTCTCGACCTCACCATGCCCGGCATGAACGGCCGCGAAACCTTTGACGCCCTGCGCCAGCACGATGCGCATGTGCCCATCGTGCTCGTTTCAGGCTACACCGACGATGCTGCCGTGGCTGAGATGTTTGCCGGCGTGGAGCCGGTGCGGTTTCTGCGCAAGCCTTTCACCTACGAAGCCCTCGCAAGCTTACTGACCTAAACCGTGCGTAATTTGTCCCAGGAGTGAAATTCCGGTGGCCGGCAAATGCCGGGGGTTACTTCAATGCGCGGCCCAGGTCTTCCGCCTCCAGTTTCCACAGCAGGCGCCGCGCGCGGGTGGCCCGTTTCACAGGTCCAAACTCGGTAACGCGTACGGGAGAGATGCCGCAGAATTCCAACGTCATCCCTTTCATCATGTGGACAGCCGGGTCTTTGTAGAGCAGCCGGATCAAGCGCGGCGGGCCGTCCATGGTAATGATGAGGCGTGCCGAGCGCCCGCACAGCAGCTTCTTCCAGGTGTACGAGGTGTCGCTGTCGAACTGGAATCCGAAGCCGGGGTGAAAGACGCGGTCGAGAAATCCCTTCAAGAGGGCCGGCATACTCCCCCACCACATGGGATAGACAAAGACCAAGTGGTTTGCCCACGCGATGTCTCGCTGTGCTTTCAACAGGTCCGGCTCGAGTGGCTGGATGGTCTTGTAGCCTTTGTGGAGAATTGGGTCGAAGGAAAGGTCGGCCAGGCGAATGCGGCGCACCCTGGCCCCGGCAGATTCCGCGCCTTTGGCGTAGGTTTCGGCGAGTGTTCTGCACCATGTGTCATTATCCGGATGCCCCAGGATCACCGTGACATGCTTGCGATTCATAGCCAATTTCCTTCCATCGCCGCCGCGCCACCTCCCCTGAGGCGGTGCGGGCGCCTCAGAACAGGATCCGCACGCGAATGGTAGACGGCATGCGCCGGAGTTGGCGCATCACCTTTTGCGTGGCACTCTTGTCCGCGTCGATCCCGGCCTGGATGGTCTGGAAGGCCGTGGCCCAAGACGTACCATCCCCGCCACCGGGCGCATCGCTGTCGACTCGCCAGACTGCGGCCGACGCGACGCCCGCGCACAAAAGTCCTACCAGTAACAATGACGCCGTTTTCGTTCTCATGATGTTTCCTCTCCCTGTGCCAAAATTAAAAGACCCATACCCTGAGCGTGGAAAGGGATACATGGCTCCCAAGCTTTCATGCAATGATGAAATCCCTAACCACAGCCTCATGTGACATACCCAAAGCAGTTATGCACACTTTTCACGCTCAATACCCACGGAGGTCCACGCCCTAAACCAGAAGGCGCAAACTCCCACGTAAACACGGCGCGTGCGTGGACCTCCCCGAAGGAGCCGCACAGCAGGTCTCCGCCGTCGTGGCTCCCCTCCCCGATGATGCAATTACGGCCGAACGGAAACAACGCCATAAGCACTGACAGGGTCTAGAATAGATTATTTTCGCAGATTTTGCAATAGAATGTTTGCTTTTCGAAGATTTCTTTACTGCCGCCGGCCGCGTGGAGGGGGTGCAAGCATTTGGCGACAATTGCATAGGGCACCACAGCCGGCGCCCGCGGGCTGCTGCCTGGTGTCCACAGGGGTACTATGCCTGCATTCCCCTGCCGTGCACTATCGGTTTTAAGCCTACGAAATTGTAACAATGTCGACTGTTAACTTCTGAAATGTAGGAAGGCGTAGCAGGCCTCCGGCGGCCGCTGCGCTTGTATCGCAATGTATTTTCATGGGATCTAACGCATTGTCAAACAATGACTTGCACGATATGTCAATTTCCATTAGGCAGGCATGAGTACCACTTGGTACGCCGGTTGCTCAGCTCGCAGCACGTATCGAAAAAAGCCTGTTGTGTAAGGTGGCCCTATAGGCCGCCAGTTTCCGAACCCAAGGGAGGCGTCGCTGATTACCGTGCGAAAGATCGAAGCGATAATCAAACCATTCAAGCTCGAGGATGTGAAGGAGGCACTTGCCGGCGTGGGCATTCAAGGGCTCACGGTAACCGAGGTGAAAGGCTTCGGAAGGCAAAAAGGACACAAGGAACTCTACCGCGGCGCGGAGTATGTGGTCGAGTTTCTTCCGAAGCTCAAGCTCGAGATTGTGGTCACGAATGACAATCTGAAGGCCACGTTGGACGCCATCACCAAGGCGGCCTCGACTGGGCGCATTGGCGACGGCAAGATTTTCGTCTCGCCTGTGGACGAGGCGGTCCGTATTCGCACCGGCGAGACGGGGGACGCCGTCATCGAGTGAGTATCTTTTCTCCGGGTGGCCGGTCCATGAGACGTTGCTCGACCGACCCCGCTTTTCCATGCATATCGACAAAGTCTGCCCATCTCATAGAAAAAGCTTTAGAGAAACAAACTACGACGCACGTGCGCGCGGCCAGCGTGCTTCTGAAGGAGGACAAACGTGATGAAGGTCTTGATGAACGACAGACGCCCCAAGGTTTTACACGCGGTGCTGGTCTTGGCTGCGCTGCTCTTGCTGCCCATGGCCGGCGCCCACGCACAGGAAGAGGATCCCGCCGCCGCACAACAGGTGATGCTGGACACGATGTGGGTGATGATCGCCGGTTTTCTCGTGTTCTTCATGAACGCCGGCTTCGCGCTTGTGGAATCGGGTTTCTGCCGCGCGAAGAACACGGTGAACATTCTGGCGAAGAATTTCATTGTGTTCGCCATCGCGTCGCTCACCTTCTGGGCCACGGGCTTCGCGCTCATGTTCGGCGACGGCAACGCCCTTGTCGGCACGGGAGGCTTTTTCCTCTCCGGCGCGGACAACAGCCCGGTCATCGAGGCGTATGAGGGGGTGTACTCGGCGATCTCGTGGGCCGGCGTGCCCCTCGAGGCGAAGTTCTTCTTCCAGCTTGTGTTCGCCGCTACGGCCGCCACCATTGTCTCGGGCGCCGTGGCCGAGCGGATCAAGTTCCAGTCCTACATTCTCTTCGCGGCGCTGCTCGTGGCGGTCATGTATCCCATATCGGGACATTGGATTTGGGGCGGCGGCTGGCTTGGCGACATTCGCGGGACGTTTTTCATGGACTTTGCCGGGTCGACCGTGGTGCATAGTGTCGGCGGTTGGGCGGCTTTGGCGGGCGTCATTTTGCTGGGGCCCCGGCTCGGCAAGTACAAGAAAGACGGCAGCATCAATGCGATACCTGGCCACAATATGGCGCTGGCCACACTCGGTGGCCTGGTGCTTTGGCTCGGTTGGTTCGGGTTCAACCCGGGCAGCACGATGGCGGCCGATGCCGGGGCCATAGCGCATATCGCCACGACCACGGCCATGGCGGCGGCGGCGGGTGTTGCCGGCGCAACCGCGTTCTCGTGGCTGCGGCTGGGCAACCCGGACCTGTCCATGATCGTGAACGGCGCGCTCGCGGGGCTCGTGGCGATTACCGCGCCCTGCGACGGCGTGAGCATCACCGGCAGCGTGATTATCGGGCTCATCGCCGGCGTGCTTGTGGTCGAGTCGGTGATCACCTTCGACAAACTGCATGTGGATGACCCGGTCGGCGCGATTTCTGTGCACCTTGTGAACGGTATCTGGGGCACGGCGGCCGTGGGGCTTTTCAACACCGAAGCCGGGTTGTTCTATGGCGGCGGCGTGAACCAGCTCATTGTGCAGGTTATCGGTATAGTGGCCGTTGGCGCATTCACCTTCCTTGCTTCGATGGTGCTTTGGATGGTGGTCAAGGGCCTTCTCGGCATCCGCGTTACGCCGGAAGAGGAACATTTGGGCCTCGACCAGAGCGAAATGGGCCTCGAGGCCTATCCCGCAGACGCGACTACGTCTGCCTATAGCGCTGCTTCCTGACAGGTCGCTCATGTGGCGTGGCCTGGTTCTCAAAGAGCGCGTCGCCGGATGCCCCAGCCGGCGGCGCGCTCGTCTATCTATGTGCCGTTCAACTCGCTCGGCATAAGGGTGATGCGGCTCCCTTCCCAGCCGCCGTCCTGCATTGGGTCGAGATAATCCGCAGGGCGCGACAGCGCCTCAAAAACAGCGCCCGCGATTCACCGACATGCGTTGGGCGGGCCAAGGCAGGTAAATGGTCCTGGGCCTGGGTCTTTCATGCATACACGATGGTTGCGCGGAAGGCCGTGGATGTGTGTGGCCCACAAACGCCCTGGTCCGGGTGGCCGGTATGCCTCTATTTTTTGCCGGTGGCAGGTCCTGTTCACAGGACTTCCTTTTGCTTGGGCAGGCCGCCCCAATACCAGAGGAGTACAAACCGTGCCACGAGGAAACCGGCGAGGGCGGCGACGATGAAGTACCACCGGCCGCCAGTTACCAGCAGCAGGCCGGCCAGCACCAGAAAGGTGCGCACGACGGCGCTGAGAAACAGCAGCAGGCCCGGATAGTGGACTTTGAGGATATAGTCCACGGTGAGCCGTAGCCCGCCGTAGAACACCAGGCCGAGCAGGAAACCGGCGAGGACGAGGCCGATGTAGGTTGCGATGGTGGTAGTCATGGGGCGTCTCCTGCAGTAAAACGGTGGATCATGGGGCGTAAGACAAATGGTGTGATGCCGCAGGTCAGGGCGGATACCAGCACCATGCCGGAGAAAACGGTGTCGGGCACGACGCTGGCGCCGAGGTTGTGGCCTTTGTGCATAATGATCATGGTGATCTCCGCGCGGGGCACCATGCTCACGCCCAGCGTGAGGGCGCACATGAGTGATGGGCAGGGTACGATGGCAAAGACTCCCGCACCGATAACCTTGCCCAGTACGGCCGCAACCAGCAGCACGAGTCCCGTGCTCACCGCACCGGTGAGTGCATCCGGGGCAATGGTCATGCCGATGCCAATGAAGAAGAAGGGGGCGAACATTTCATAGATGGCGCTGAAAGAGGCGTCGAAGTCGACCCGCTTCGGGTCGCCGCTGAATACCAGCCCGGCGAAGAACGCGCCGATGGCTGCGGAAAAGCCGAGCAAGCCGGCCATCGCAGCGATCACAATGCCGATGCCGGCAACAACCAGCATATCGTTCGGCTTGGGTTCGAAGCGCCGCACGAAACGGCTTACGGGCTGTTCGGCGTAGATGGAGAAGAGCAGGCAAGCTGCGCCGAACAGTACGACAGCGAGCGCAAAGCGGCCCACTTCATAGGCGAGCGTGGCGGCAAGTGTGCCCTCGCCGTTATCGCGAAGGATGGGCAATACGGCGAAGAGTAAGGCCATAAGGACAACACCGGTGATATCGTCGAGCTCAGCCACATCCACAAACTGCTGGCCTGCGTCTTTGTCGAGGGCGCCGGCCTGCTGCCAAAGGGGGACCGTCATCCCGACGCTGGTGGCGGTCATAGCGGTGGCCACGACGAGGCTGGGTATGGTGGCGAGCCCGAGGGCGTATCGGGTGGCAATATAGCCGGCGGCGGCGCTCACAACCATATTGCCGATCCAGATAAAACTGGCGCCGCGCAGGTGCTTGAGAAGACCGCGCAGGTCGCATTCCATGCCGGTGCGGAAGAGAATGACAATGATGCCGAGTTTGGCAAGAAAGTCGAATATCTCCTCACCGGTATCCGAAAAGAAGGGCCAGGCCTGGTCGGCGCCGCGAACTCCCAGGCCGATAGCGAGAAAAGCCACGAGTGCCGGTATGCCCAGCCGCTGACACAACGGCTTTATCAGAATGGACAGTGCCACGAGCCCACCGACCAACATGAGCAGCAGGTGGATATGGACCGTTTCGTCCCTCATGGCGGGTTTCGCATTTCACCTTTCTTAGCTCATTTATGGAGCGTCAAACAGCCTGCGCGCGCCATTTACTGTGTATTGTTCTTCAAGGAAAACCTGTCCCCATCAGGGTGAGCAAGGGGTGTGCCAAGCCACCAAAAACGCCAGCGGGTATTATGGGCAAAAGCGCATACAAAAAGAAACACCGGCTGTAAAGATGTTGCACAGTGCCGTGCGGGCGTTGGTTGGCCGCCCGGCTGCTGGCCCAATTCGCTGCGTTGACTTGCCGTTCGCCCATTTGGTATATTCCGATGTGCGTGCGCAGTGTGTCTGTGGCACGTCAAGCAGGAGCACCAGCTCCTCACCCTGCGGCGGCCGAGTGCGGCCTGCCAGCCGGGTTCATGCTACCGGGGACGGCTAATGTGTCCTGCGGCGGCGGGCTGGTGTGTCCGCCGCCGTTTTTTTATTGGCTGGTCCTGCCGGCTGCGGCATGGCCCCAAGCCGAGTGCAGCGGTGACGGCCGCCGCTGAGAGGAGGGAAGAGCAATCGCCCGGAAAACGAGTACCGACAACGTCCGCGTAAATGATCGGATTCGTGCGCGGCAACTGCGCGTCATTGATGAAGAAGGCGAGCAGATGGGGATCATGAGTCCCCAGGATGCGATGCGCGAGGCGGAAGAGCGGGAGCTGGATCTGGTGGAGGTGGCGCCCAACGCGAATCCGCCGGTCTGCCGTATCATGGATTACGGCAAGTATCGATACCAGATGAGTAAGCGGGCCAAGGAGTCGCGCAAGCATCAGCACCAGGTCACGGTCAAAGAGATCAAGTACCGCCCGAAGATCGACAAGCACGACTACGACTATAAGACGAACCACGTGCGGGAGTTTCTCGGCGAAGGAAGCAAGGTCAAGATTACCATCATGTTTCGCGGCCGCGAAATGGCGCATCCGGAATTCGGGCGTGAGATTATCGAGCGCGTTATTGAAGATACGGAAGATATGCTCGTAGAGAAGCCCGACCTGTCGCGCGTGCGCCTCGAGGGGCGCAACATGAGCGTGGTTCTCTCTCCGTCGAAATAGCGGGACGGCCGGCCAGGTCTGGCCATGGGCGGGATTCCCGGACATGCGCCGCTGAGGCGGCCGGGTAACCGCGGCCTGCGAAGAACATTGCGAATGAATGGGACCGGGCTTTGTTGTCTCCGGTCCCGATAGGAGGTCATGAGAAATGCCAAAGGCAAAAACCAACCGCGGTGCGGCCAAGCGCTTCAAGCGCACGAAAAACGGCGGTTTCAAGCACAGCCACGGTTTCACCAACCATTTGCGTTCGGCCAAGTCATCCAAGCGCCGGCGCAACCTGCGCAAGCAGGTGATGACGGACCAGCGGGATTTGAAGTCGATCAAGCGCCTGCTGCCAAACGGATAACGCGATGACGCCGATAGCAACGTACACCCCGTGAGGGGTTGATGAAGGAGCAATACCATGCCCCGCTCAACAAACAACCCGGCCACCCGGGCACGCCGGAAGAAGATTCTCAAATCCGCCAAGGGCTTCCGCGGCACGCGCAGCACCCAGGCGCGCATCGCCAAGCAGGCGGTCATCCGCGCCGGCGCCTTCGCCTACCGCGACCGCAAGGCGCGCAAGCGCGACTTCCGTAAGCTGTGGATCGCCCGTATCAATGCGGGGGTGCGCCAGCACGGTATGAGCTACAGCCGCTTCATGAATGGTGTCAAACGCGCGAACCTTGACCTGAACCGCAAGATGCTCGCCGACATTGCCGCCACCGATGCGGCCGGTTTCGCCAAGATCGTCGAGCAAGTGAAAACCGTCCTCGACGGCGCCTCCTGATCATGCGTATTGTCCCCGCGGTCGATATTCGCGGCGGGCGCTGCGTAAACCTGATCCAGGGAGATTACGGCCAGGAGACGGTCTTCAATGAAGACCCGGTCGCCCAGGCGCGTATGTTTTACGAAGCTCTCGGCGATGGGGTTATCCACATCGTCGATCTCGACGGTGCCAAGGAAGGCCGGTGCTGCGTGACGCCGCAATTGCACGCGTTGACGGCGGCGAACGTGCCGTTCGAAGTCGGCGGCGGCATCCGGAACCTGGAGACCATCGCCATGGTGCTCGATGCCGGCGCGGAACGCGTTATCCTTGGCACAGCCGCCTATCGCGTGCCCGAAATGCTCCAGCAAGCCTGCGACACCTGGCCGGGCCGCATCGTCGTGGGCATCGACGCGCGCGCGGGGCGTGTGTCCCTCAGCGGTTGGCTCGAGGATACCGGCACGGACGCCGTGCGTTTCGCCCAAGAGGCCGAGGCCATGGGCGCGGCGCGGATTATCTACACCGATATTCTTTCCGACGGCATGATGAAGGGCCCGAACGCCGACCTGACTGCAGCGGTGGCCCGGGCGGTCACCATTCCCGTGACGGCCTCGGGTGGCATCGCGTCGCTCGAGAATCTGCGTACATTGCGCGCGCTCGAGTCCGATGGCGTGGACGAAGCGATTGTCGGGCGCGCCCTCTACCTGGGTGCGTTCACGATTGCCGAGGCAAAGGCGGCCGGGGAGTGCGCGGAATGAGCGTCTACTTCGATCGGGTAGCCATTGTGGGCGTGGGTCTGCTGGGCGGTTCGCTGGGCATAGCGATGAAACACTGGGGACTCGCCGGGCGCGTGGCCGGCGTGGGGCGGCGCGCCTCCTCGCTTGATACCGCCTGCGACATGCGCGCGATCGACGAGGCGCACCTCGAGCTGGCGCCCGCCGTGACCGATGCGGACCTTGTGGTGCTGTGCACCCCGGCGGCGAAGGTGGTCGCCTTTCTCGACGAGGTGCGCGACTGCGTGCGCCCGGCCACTATCGTGACCGATGTCGCGAGCACCAAAGGCGCCTTGTGTGCGCGGGCGCGGGAAAGCTGGCCGAAACCGCGCCGCTTCGTCGGCAGCCACCCTATGGCGGGCTCGGAAAAGTTTGGTCCGCAGCATGCCCGCGCGGATTTCTATAAAGCGAGCGTGTGCCTGGTCGAACAAGCGGACGACCTGGATGCGGAGGCGCGTGAACGTGTGGTTGCGCTGTGGGAGGCCGTCGGCGCGCGGGTTGTCGGCGTGGACGCCGCTGCCCATGATATGCTGCTTGCGCGCACGAGTCACCTGCCTCATGTGGTCGCTGCGGCCATTGCACAACTCGCCGGCCGCCAAGGCGACGTGCGCGATGTCATCGGCAACGGCTTTCGCGATACCACGCGGATAGCCAGTGGACGCCCGGAGTTGTGGACGGAGATTTGCCTGACCAACCGGGAAGCCGTGCTCGCCGGACTCGATGAATTCAGCGCTTCCCTCGCCCGGTTTCGAACCGCCCTTGAAAAGCGCGATGCAACCGGGCTTGCGCAGTTTTTCGAGGATGGCAACAGTGCGCGGCGCCGGGCTGTGGGCGCGTGAGGCGGCGGCGTGCAGGGGTGCTTTATCACGTTCGAGGGCGTCGAAGGCAGCGGCAAGAGCACCCAGATAGCCCTGCTCCGGGAATGGCTGGAAAGCCGCGGCTACCCGGTTACCGCCACGCGGGAACCTGGCGGCTCGCCGGTCGCCGAGGGTGTGCGCAACATCTTGCTCGATCCCGCCATGAAAGGCATGGCCCCGGCCGCGGAACTTCTGCTCTACACCGCCGCCCGGGCGGACCATGTGGCCAATGTGGTGCGGCCCGCCCTCGACAACGGACGCATCGTCTTGTGTGATCGCTACGTCGATTCGACCATTGCCTATCAGGGCCACGCGCGTGGTCTCGGCGAAAGCACGATCCGCCGGTTGCATGCCCTGGGCGTGGGCAATCTCTGGCCGGTGCGCACGTTTCTTCTTGATCTCGCGGCGGAGACGGGCCTCGAGCGTGTGCGCGGCCGCGGGCGCTCGGACCGGCTCGAGCAGGAAACGCTGACTTTTCATGCGCGCGTGCGCACTGCATTCCTGGCACTTGGCAATGCGGAACCGCAACGCATTACAATAGTGGACGGGACGATGGCGGTCGACGCCATTGCAACGGCGATTCGCCGGGATGTGGCGAATCTGCTGGAAGGGTGCGGCGCAGGATGAACCGTAGTGCGCGGCGTACCCTTGCCGCTGTTTTTGACAACCACAAGCACCCTACACGATATGGCTTTTGCAGACATCTACGACCAGAACGTGCCTGTGCGGCTGCTGCGCAACATCATGCGGCGCGGCCGGGTGCCAAACGGGCTGTTGTTCTGGGGACCGGGCGGCGTGGGCAAGCGGCTCACGGCCACCGAGTTCGTCAAAGCGCTGAACTGCGCCGAATATGCGGATGATGCATGCGGGGGGTGTCTGCCGTGCCGCAAGGTCATGAGCGGCAACCACCCGGATGTGCGCATCACCGAGCCGGTGAAACGTTCCCGGATCATCAATGTGGACGCCATCGAGGCGGTGAACGAGTTCGCGGCGCTTCGTCCCTTCGAGGGGAAGTGGCGTGTATTCATCCTGCACGATGCCGACCGGATGGGCCTGCCCGCACAGAATCATTTCCTGAAGACGCTCGAGGAGCCGCCGGGCAATTCACTGTTCATCCTCCTTACCGAACAGCCGCGCCAACTCCTGCCGACCATCCGCTCACGCTGCCAGCAGGTGCGTTTCGGTGCGCTCAGACCGGAGACCGTCGCCCGCTTGCTCGGTGAGCAACGCGAGTTGGGTGCGGAAAAAGCCGGGGCCATCGCCGCGTTGAGCCAGGGACAAATGTCGCGTGCATTGGCTTTGGTCGATTCGGAACGCCGCGAAATCGTGCTGGATATGGTCGGCCAGTTGCAGGACGGCGCCGATCCCCTTGCGCTCAGTGGTGTGTTTGCGGCGCACCTGGCTGCACACAAGAGCGCGCTCGAGACGCAGATCAAGGCGGCGGCGGGTGAGCACGATGCAAAAGAAATGTCCCGGGAGGATCGGGAGGCGAATAAGCTGAATCAGGCTTCGCAGCTTGAAGCGCAGATGCGCCGGGATCTTCTCGAGTACCTGTATCTGCTGGAGACCTGGTACCGCGATGCGCTGGTCTATCGCGCCACCGGCGACCTCGCCCGGGTCCTCAACCGCGATCAGGCGGATCGGCTGGCCAAGGCGCCCGAGGCGGATTACCATGGCAAGCTTGGCGCCATCGAAAAGGCCCGGATCTACCTCGATCGGTTCCTCAAGGAAGACCGCGTTTTCAGAGACCTTTTTTTCACGCTGGCCGCTTAGCAAGGCCGGCCGGCGAAGGAGCGAATCCGAATGCAACTTGTCCGCGTACGGCTGCGTAAACCGCGCCGAGTTTTTACGTTTTTGAGCTACGACCTCGTGCTCAGCCGCGACGACGCCTGCATTGTCCAGAGCGACCGCGGCCTCGAGTGGGGCACCGTTATCCTTCCCCCGGAGCCTGTCACCGGCAAATCGGACACGCGCATCAGCATGCGTGTCATCCGCCGGGTGAACGAGGAAGACGAACAGAACCGGCAAAAGCTTCAGGAAGAGGAGGAGCGGGCGTACAAGGTGTGCCTGGGCAAAATGCGCGAACACAAAATGCCCATGAAGCTTGTGGATGTCGAGTACACCTTCGACAAAAAGAAGATCATCTTCTACTTCACTGCCGAGGACCGGGTCGATTTCCGGGACTTGGTGCGCGATCTGGCCCATGATCTGAAAACCCGCATCGAGTTGCGTCATATCCAGGTGCGCGATGAGGCAAAGATGGTTGGCGGTATCGGCTCGTGTGGGCGCGAGCTGTGTTGCAGCACGTGGCTCAATGAGTTCAAGCCCATCTCGATGCGTATGGCCAAGCGCCAGAACCTTGCGTTGAACCCGTCGAAAATAAGTGGGCAGTGCGGGCGCCTTCTTTGCTGCCTCAGCTACGAGAACGAGATGTACGAGGAACTCAAAAAGCGGAAAAAGGCCGAGCGCGAGACCAAACGCCGGACGGAAGAGGAAGGCGAAAGCGGTGCCGAACCGCCCAGCCGCGATAAGGGGAACGACCGCCCGGAACCCGCCGAGGCCGCCACGCAATCCACGCCGGAAAAGCCCGCACAGGCCCCGCCGCCGGGCAACACGCAAACCGGCCCGGCGGCGTCAAAAGACGAGCGCGCGGACCAGAAGCCGGGCAAGCGGCGGTCCCGTGGTGGCCGCCGCCGCAATAAGAGCGCGCAAGGCGGTAAGAACAAAGACAGCCAGTAACGCAGGACCGGTCTTTGTGGGCGGAGGTGCGGGGTGCGCTGCTTGCGTTTCAGCACCTTACCCTGACATGTTTTCTTGACCCGCCTTAACCGTTAACCGGGGAGCCTGACGTTCATGCCGCTTGTCGATACCCATTGCCATCTGACCTCGGAACGTTTCGATGAAGACCGCGAAGAAGTCCTCGCGCGATCGCTCGATGTGCTTGATTGGATCGTGGTCATTGGCGAAAACATGGCGAATGCCGAAGCGGCCGCCGCCTTTACCCGGCCGGGCGTCTATGCTGCCGTGGGTATTCACCCGTACCACGCGCCTGATCTCGAGGACAGGGCCGAGGCGCGCCTGCGGGCGCTTGCCCTCGAACCATACGTGGTTGCACTGGGCGAGATGGGTCTTGATTACTACAACGAGTTTGCACCGCGCGATGTGCAGGCGGTGGCCTTTGAACGCCAGCTCGCCCTCGCTGCGGAACTCAACCTGCCGGTGATCATTCACAACCGCGAGGCGGACGCCGACAGCCACGCCTGCATTGCGCGCTATATCGACCGGCTGCCCGGGTGTATCATGCATTGTTTCGGAAGCGATGCCGCGTTCGCGGCGCGTTGCGTGGAACTGGGGTGTCACATCTCGTTCGCGGGCAATGTTACCTTCAAGAAGGCGGAGCCTTTGCGCGAGGCCGCGCGCGCCGTGCCGCTGGACCGGCTGCTTGTCGAGACGGACGCCCCGTACCTTGCGCCGGCGCCCTTGCGGGGTAAGCGCTGCGAACCGCACTTTGTCCAGCACACGGCGGCGTGCATTGCCGAGGTAAAGGGCGTGGCGCCTGAAACACTGTGTGAACGAACGACGGCCAACGCCCGCGCGCTGTTCGGTGTGAAGCTGTAAGCCAACCAAAAGGGACACCATCGTGCATGACGGGTCAGACTACGGACTGGTCTTGCTGCCGCTGCCGGACGGCCGGGAGCGGGTGTTTGCGCGGCCGGTCGACGTGGTCACGGCGAATGCCTGCTCGGAGGTCCCCAACGCATTGCGCTGGGTACAGCATGCGGTGGACCGTGGCATGTGGGCGGCGGGCTTTCTCGCCTACGAGGCGGGCCCGGCCTTTGACGACGCCCTCGCAATGCGCGCCCCCTATCCGCGTCTGCCGCTCGCGTGGTTCGGCATCTACCACACCTGCACCGACCGCCCCGCACCGGCCCCTGAGCCAGACCCGGCGATTGGCGCATGCGCCGGCAGGGAAGGGGGTGGGGGCGCTGTTTGCTCCTCCTTTGATGTGGGCCCATGGACGCCGCTTGTGGGCGAGGCGGATTATCATGTAGCGCTCGCGCGTATCCGCGAATACATCGCCGCGGGCGACACCTACCAGGTGAATTACACGTTTCCGATGCATGCGCCCTTCCGGGGCAATTCACTGGCGTGCTTCCGGCAATTGTGCGCGCGCCAACGCAGCGCGCAAGCGGCCTATGTCGATGCAGGGCGTTTCAAGGTGCTCTCCGCCTCGCCGGAACTGTTTTTCGAACTGGCGGGCGACCTGCTCATCACGCGCCCCATGAAAGGCACCCGGCCGCGGGGGCGTTTTGCTGTAGAAGACGATGCCCTTGCGCGCGAACTCGCCGCCTCGGAAAAGGACCGCGCGGAAAACGTGATGATCGTCGACCTCATCCGCAATGATCTCGGGCGCATTACGCCCTATGGCGCGGTTGAGGTCGGCCAATTGTTCCAAGTCGAGCGCTATGACACCGTCTGGCAAATGACCTCGACCGTTGCCGCCCACACGAGCGCAAGCGTGCCGTCCATCTTTCGCGCCCTCTTTCCATGCGGGTCGGTGACCGGTGCCCCCAAGGTGCGCACAAGCCAGATCATTCAAACGCTCGAACCGCACCCCCGCGGCGTTTACTGTGGTGCGGTTGGCTGGTGGGGGCCGCGGCGCCGCGCCCGGTTCAATGTCGCCATTCGCACCGTGCTTGTCGATGCGGAAAAAGAAACGGCAGCCTACCATGTGGGCAGCGGCATCACCTGGGATTCTGACGCAACGCGTGAGTATCAGGAATGTTTCGACAAGGCCGCTCTGCTCACCCATCGGCGCCCCGTGTTTCATTTGCTCGAGACGTTGCGCCTCGATGACGACGGTTATTTCCTCCGTGATGCGCATCTGGCGCGCCTCAGTGCCAGCGCTGCCTACTTTGGGTGGGAGGTAGACATGGGCCACGTCGAGCAGGCGCTGGACACGGCCGCAAAAGCCTGCACGCAACGTCCCGCCCGGGTGCGTCTGATGGTCGATGCTGCCGGCCGGCCCCGCGTTGAGACGGGTGCGTACACGCCGCTGAACGCGCCCGTGCGGGTCGCGTTCGCCAAAAAACCAGTGGACGATACGGATGTCTTCCTCTTCCACAAGACGACGCACCGCACCGTCTACGACAATGCCCGGACCGGCCACCCGGATGTGGACGATGTCATTCTCTGGAACGCGGCCGGCGAAGTGACGGAGACCACCATCGCGAACATTGTTGCCGAGATCGACGGCGAGAAGTTCAGCCCGCCCGTTGCCTGCGGCTTGCTCGGCGGGGTCATGCGCGCGCATTTGCTTGAAACAAGCGCCATTCGCGAGCGGATAATCACGCGGGACCAATTGCGCCGGGCCACCCGGTTATGGCTCATAAACAGTGTCCGCGGCTGGGTCGAAGCGCGGCTGGCGCCCTGATAGCCTCTTACGGATTCGCTGTTCATGCGCATAGTGCGAATGTGGTAAACAACAGTGTGGCTGTAGCTAACGTGGGCTTTACCCACACCGCAAGGCGCAGAGGTCTTGGGCGGGTGCGCGTCCCAGGGCGGGTGCGCGTCCCAGGGCGGGCGAGCGTCCCAGGGCGGGCGAGCGTCCCAGGGCGGGCGAGCGTCCCAGGGAGGGCGAGCGTCCCAGGGCGGGCGAGCGTCCCAGGGAG
>CAZMVU010000015.1:0-17064 GCA_964569295.1 uncultured Nitrospirales bacterium | reverse complement strand
GGGCGAGCGTCCCAGGGCGGGCGAGCGTCCCAGGGAGGGCGAGCGTCCCAGGGAGGGCGAGCGTCCCCGCGAGCCGAACCTGTCGACGATGCTCGAATTTTTATCGTTCTTTATTGCCCGTTACAATCTTTAAGGCGTCAACGTGTCAACCAGAAGGCTGTGTTGAAATGACAAAAGAAGAAGCACCCGATTTTGATAGGCTGGCCGCGATGGAAGCAGTCGGGGGAGATGCGATCCTGTTGCAAGAGACGGTGGAAATCTTTCTCGAGGACACGCCGGGCGATATTGCGCGCTTGCAGAGTTTGCTGGCGGCGGGGGATTGGCAGGGGGCCGCACGTGCCAGCCACAGCGTCAAGGGGGCGGCGGCGACGGTCGGTGCCGCCCGTCTGCGCGCGCTGGCACTAGTAATGGAAGGGGCCGCCCAGTCGGGCGATGCCGCGCAATCGGCAGCGTTGGCGCCCTTGCTGGATGAGGCGTACGCGGGGTTCCGGCGCGCGGCGCTGGCCGCATTGTGGCCGGATACCGGAAAGACGTAGAATGCGTTATTAATCTGATAGGGGTTACGAAAGCATTCTGGGAAACATGGTATGCGGCTTCTTATTGCGGAGGATAACCGCGCTGCGCGGCATGTGCTGTGCAAGACTGTGGGACGATGGGGGTACGAAGTTATCGAAGCGGCCGATGGGGAAAGCGCGTGGTCCATCATGTCATCGCCGGATCCGCCGCGGATCGCGGTGTTGGACTGGATCATGCCGGGGTTGGACGGTGTCGAGGTGTGCCGGCGCCTAAACGAATCGAATGATATGCCGCTGACCTATGTCATTATGCTTACAAGCAAGAGTGAGAAGGCGGATGTTGTGGCGGCACTCGACAGCGGCGCCCATGATTTTTTGAGTAAGCCGGTGGACCACATGGAGCTGCGCAGCCGCATTGGTGTCGGGGCGCGGCTTATCCAGTCAGAGGACGCCTTGCGCGCCGCGATTGTCGAAATCAAGACGCTCCACGGTTTGTTGCCTATCTGCGCAAACTGCAAGAATATTCGCGAGGATGAAGGCTATTGGACGGCTATCGAATCCTATGTGAGCAGCCGTTCCGAGGCGGTTTTCACGCATAGCATTTGCCCGGAATGTGCGCGCAAGCTCTACCCGGAGTTGTACAACGACACGCCAGAATCCGCACAGTAGCAAGATACTGATAGAGATGCTGGCAGCGCCGTTGCCTGGTATACGGCGTGAAAAATCCGGAGGGGTATGTGCCATGATTCGTTTTTCTGCTTTTGCCACATTGTTGTTGGCCGTATCCGCTGCTATGGCGGCACCGCTCGAAAGCGTGGATGTTGGCGCGGTGACGGTCGGGGGGGAGATGGGCCGGCGTATCGAGGTGACTGTCGAGAACAACCTGCTCGAGCTCGATCTCGATGGCGACTTTCTCGCGCCCTTCCAGGCGCGCACGAAAACGAGCGGCTATATCGGCCTGGGGAAAACCATCGACGCGTTCGTGCGCATGGCGGCGCATACGGATGATCCGCGGCTTTTGGAGCGCAAGGAACACCTTGTCAGTGAAACGATCGCCTTGCAGGAAGAGGACGGCTACATCGGCATGTTCGCGCCGGAAGCGCGTATGTGGAAGTTGTGGGACGTTCACGAGATGGCGTACATCATCTACGGGCTTGCGATGGACCACCGATTCTTCGGAAACGATGCGGCTTTGAAGGCGGCGGAAAAGGCGGCGGATTACATCATGACCGCATGGCGCGGCGAACCGGACCGTATCCCTGGCGGCGGGGAGATCACGAAGTACATGGCGATCACGGGCATTCAGAACGGGCTCATCGCATTGACCAGGGAAACCGGGGAGACCACGTACCGCGATTTCGCGGGTGATTTCTGCGGCCTCCGCACATGGAACGGCCCGATCGTGCTGGGACGTTGGGGAAACATCCAGGGGCACGTCTACGCGTACCTGTGCCGGAGCCTGGCCCAGTTGCGGCTTCACCGGGACCAGCCGAACGCCGCCCTTGTGCGGCCCACCCAGCGCGCCATGGACTTCATGCTGAAGGAAGACGGCCTCGCGATTACCGGCGCCTGCGGGCAGCACGAGTGCTGGCATGACTCACAGGCGGGCATTGCGAACCTCGGCGAGACTTGCGCCACGGCCTACCTCATCCGCTGGCTCGACGAGCAGATGCGGATGCAGGCCGACCCGCGCCTTGGCGATGTGATGGAGCGGGCGACACACAATGCGCTCTTTGCCGCGCAATCGCCTGACGGCCGCCGCCTGCGCTACTACGTGCCCACGGAGGGACCGCGCGTCTATTGGGACGGCGACACGTATTGCTGCCCCTGCAACTACCGGCGTATTGTGGCGGAGTTGCCGGGGATGATCGCCTACCGGGGCGGCGGCGGGCTGTATGTAAACTTGTACACGGCATCGACAGTCGAGACGAACGTGGGGGAGACTCCGGTCACGCTCGTGCAGGAAACGGACTATCCACAGGACGAAGCCGTACGGATTACAGTGCAACCGGCGGAGCCCGCCGCATTCCCCCTGCATTTGCGTATTCCGGCCTGGTGTACGGATGCGGCTGTGACTATCAATGGCGCGGGGCAACCGGAGGAAACCGAGGCGGGCGCATGGACGCGCATTGATCGCACGTGGAAGCGTGGTGACGTGGTCACGCTCGAACTGCCTGTGACGCCGCGGCTCGTTGCGGGACGTAAGGCGAATGTGGGGCGTGCAGCGGTCATGGCGGGTCCGCTGGTGTTCTGCCTCAGCCGTGCGCAGAACCCCGCGCTCGAGGATAGCGGCCTGCGGGCTGTCACCATCGATCCCGACACCCTGGCCGGGCCGGAGCCGGACGATACGGTGCATCCGGGCGGCTGGAAGTGTACGGTTAAGGCGTGGCGCACAACCGCATGGTATCCGCATGGCCCCCACGACTGGACGCTCACGCTGACGGAGTCGGCGGACCCGGCAAGTGAGGAAACCTTTTTTCATGTGCCCAACCCGAACGACCCGGCTCTCGACCCGGACCCCCTTGTGATAACCGAGTAAACCCGCGCATGGCGCCGGAATCACGCGCCGTGCCGTTGTGCGGCAATGCGCCCGTTTGCAACGGCAGGCCACCAGGCAAGACAATATGCGTCGGTATGGCGGGGTGTGGGGCGCATGGGCTGTGGTAACCAGCAAAGGAGGCGTGTTGTATGGCGCTGTATGGCGGAATCGAGGCGGGCGGGACGAAGTTTGTCTGCGCTGTGGCTTCCGGACCGGAAGACTACCGGGAAGAAACGCGGTTCCCGACCTCGGCCCCGTCCGAGTGCATCGCGAATGCAATAGCGTTCTTCAAGGAGCAGCAGGAGAAGCATGGCCGGCTCGATGCGCTGGGTATTGCTTCGTTCGGCCCGATAGATCCGGACCCGCGCTCGCGAACGTTCGGTTATGTAACGACAACCCCGAAGCAGGGCTGGGCACATACGGATCTGGCCGGTCCCATACGGGAAGCCTTTGGCGCGCCCGTGGGGTTTGACACCGATGTGAATGGCGCGGCTGTGGCAGAGGGCCTGTGGGGTGCGGCGCAGGGCCTGGATACGTTCATCTACATTACCGTGGGCACCGGGATCGGCGGCGGCGCCATCGTCAATGGTGCGCCCGTGCATGGCCTTGTCCATCCCGAAATGGGCCATGTGTATGTGCCCCATGACCGCGCGCGCGACCCCTACGAGGGGAATTGCCCTTATCATGGTGATTGCCTGGAGGGCATGGCGGCGGGCCCGGCCATCGAGAAGCGGTGGGGCAAGAAAGGCCACGAACTGCCGGCGGACCACGACGCCTGGGCGCTCGAGGCGGACTACCTCGCCTATGGTATCGTGCCGCAGATTTACATTGTGTCGCCGCAGCGCATTATCATGGGGGGTGGGGTTATGGAGCAGGAACACTTACTACCCATGGTCCGCACGCGGGTGCAGGCCGCCCTCAACAAGTACGTGCAATCGCCGGCCATTCTCGACGACATCGACCAGTACATCGTGCCGCCGGGCCTCGGCAACCGGGCCGGTGTACTCGGGGCCATCGCGCTCGCCCGGCGCGCCACCGAGCAGGCCTGAGCTTATATGCCGTCCCACCGGCCGGAACCACACCATGCCCCCAAAACTGAGCTTTCAGAACGTGTCGAAACGCTATGGCGACCAGTTCACCGTGCGCGACATTTCCTTCCAAGTGGCGCCGGGCGAGGTCTTTGGTTTGCTCGGCCCTGAAGGCGCCGGCAAGAGCACGGTCCTCAACATGCTCACCGGCCTTGTGCGCCCGACGTCCGGTACGATTCAGGTGCTGGGCAAGGAGTTGCGCAAAAACTTCGTGTACATCGCGGCGCAGATGGGCGTGCTCACCCAGCCGCCGGCCTTCTTCGAAAACCTGACTGTGCGGCGCAACCTGTTGCTTCAGGGCCGTCTCGCGCGCCGGGACGTCAGCCTCATGCGCGTACTCGACTGGGTTGGCCTGGTCGATGCTGCGGGACAACATGTGGGGCGGCTTGGGCCCGAGGCGCGGCAACGGTTCGGCCTGGCCCAGGCTTTGATCAGCGAGCCGGATCTTCTCGTGCTCGATGAACCGACGTTCGGCCTCGACATGGAAGCGAGCGAAGAGATTTTCCGGTTGATCCGGCGCGTCGTACTCAAGGCCGGGGTAACCGTGGTGTTGGCGAGTCACCTCATGTATGAAGTCGAAGCCCTGTGCGACCGGGTCGGCCTGTTGCACAAGGGTGAGCTTATCGCCTGTGATGAGACGACGCAGGTCATTTCCTATGATCCGAACCAGGTCGAGGTGTTGCTGGAGGGCGCGGAAACGGCCGGGCGCCGCCTGGCGGAGCAGGTGTGGGTAGCCGATGTAGAGGTGCGGCCGGCGCGCGTGTTCGTGCAATTGCGCGAGCGCAACGTACACCAGCTCTGCGCCTTTCTCGTGCAGGCGGGCTTCAAGATAAACGGCGTAATCCCGCGGCGCCGCACGTTGCAGGAGTATCTGTTGAAAGTGATGAATCGATGATCATGCGCGTTTGGATCGCCTATCGCGTCGAGTTGATCAAAGCGCTGCGCACCAAGCGCACCTACGCCGGGCCGCTGCTCGTGTTGCTGGTTGTCGCGGGGGCCGTGCTGCGCCAGCCTGTCCTGCACGATGGCATCAGCGACTATTCCTATATCGTCTACGCCACGCGGCTCGCACTGCATCTGCTCGGTTTCGCCGTACTGCTCATTTACTGCGCGGGACTTATCGCTATTGAGCGTGAGAGTGGGAGCCTGCGCCAAGTGCTCACGCGCCCGCTACTGCGCCATGAGTACCTGCTGGCCAAGCTGCTGCACGCCATGACCTATGTGCTCCTGCTCACCGCGGTTACGGGTTTTGCGAGCTGGGGAATTGCACTGGGCCTTGGCGACGTGAACGGCGTTATTTACGGCGGCGACCTGATCCATACCAACGAGGAAATGCTGCGTGCCTACATACTCGGTGCCGCGTTGTCTCTGGCGCCCCTGTGGGCCGCCGCTGCCTATGCGTTGCTCATTTCGACGATAGTACGCCCCCCTATTGCGGCCGCGCTCATCGCCTTGCCGGGGGTCGTCCTTATCGATATGATCAAGTACCGGGCCGGGATTGCGCCGCTGGTATTCACCACCTACCTCGAGGCGCCTTTACAGGTTTTCGCCGACTATGCGGATGGTCTGAGCGGGCGCTGGTGGCCCATGGCCCGTGATTGTCTCGTGTATTCAGCAGTGGCCTTCGGCGGCTTCACGGCCGCCGCCGCGGCCGTACTTCATCGCCGTGACCTGGCCTGAAGCGCAATTCAACCCTGGCCACGACTGGCTCGGCAAGCACAGATGACATATTGTGCACCTAAAGGACAACGTTATTGACTGTCAGCATTAGCATGTGGGTATCCGCGTTTGTTGCCGCCTGTTCCGCCTTTGGCGCGTTGGCTTTCGATGCCGCTGAAATGCCCGGGCTGCGGCTCGATGCCCCTGACCTCTTTACGGGGTCGACCCCCGCCAATTTCCGCCATGCCGATCTCGATGGGGACGGCTGTGCGGATCTGGTGTTTTCGGAAGTTGTGCGTATGCAGCGGGATGGGCGTTTCCCGCGTGCCGCCCAACACCCGCTCCCGGATGCCGCCGCTGCGGCCGATCTGGATACCTGGAATGCGCGCCTGTACCTCAAGTCGCCCGGGCGCCTGCGCGTGATCAAATGGAACGGCGAGGGCTGGGATACCGAACTGGATGCCGCAGTGGACTTTGATTATCGCGAGGAAGATGCCCACCCCATTGATCCGGCGCGGCGTCGGGCGCCCGTGCGGCTGGGCCGTTTTCTCCATGATCTTGACGGCGACAGTCTCCCCGAGGTTGTGCACGCGGTACCCGGGGGATTGCGCGTGTATCGCCTCACCGGGGAAGGCTGTGAAGCCGCTGGTCTGCTCCGTGTTTTTCCGCCGCTCGAAACGGTCCCCGGTCCCGCACCCACGCCCTGGCCCGAATCGGCGCGGCGTATCGTGTTTCCCACGCGCCACATGCATTGCCGGCTTTTCATGGACGGCGCGCGGATCACCGTGTTGCAGCGTGTGCGCGCATCGGCCGGGGGTGTTCGTTTCAAGTGCCGCAACTGGGCGGTTACCGTGGAAGAAAACGGCTTCGCCGTCCAGCCCGCGCGGAACAACGCAGCCGTGACCACCGCCGCCATGCCGGTTTACGTGGCGCCGGTACGGCTGAACGGGGATGACACCATGGACTTTGCGGGCCGGGCATGGGAGGCCACGGCAGGGCATCTTCTGGACATGCCCACCTATGCCGTGCGCGCGTCCCTCGATGGCGGCGCCACCTTCGCCGTGCAGCGGGCGCGCACATTCCGTCCCCATGCCCTCTTTGTCGATTTTGACGGCGACGGCGATCGCGATCTCGTGACGGAAAGCACCGACCTCTTCGATGGCGGCAGCCGGGAAACCATGGCGCGCTATCTCAACCGGCGAGCGTTGCGTCACACCGTGTGTGTGTTTCCGCAGACGAAGGGACGCTTTGCCGATACGCCCGCGCTCGATGCCACGGTAACCGTGCAATTGCCCGCGCCGCCCGTGCGCGACACAGACCTCTTCCCACGCTACCGGGGCGTGCGCGGCGGTCCGCTCTTCGACCTCAGCGGCGATCTGAATGGCGATGGCTATAAGGACCTCGTCGTGCAGGACCGCGTGGACCGGATCGCCGTATTTCTCGCGGCCGGCTTCGGCTTTCCCGAGCAGCCCGATGCCACCATCGCCGTGGAAGGGGTGCAGTCCTTCGGTACCCGGGATATCGACGGGGACGGCCGGTCGGATATTGTCGTGCGGCGGCGTACCCGTATGGACGGCGAGAGTGAGCGCATATTCGTTTACTTTACCCGGGAGGACGTCCCATGAACCTGCTTACGGCTGTGCTGGCGGCGTCTGTCGCTTTTCTCGATATTCAAGACTTCCCCCTGCCTGCGGACCAGGCCACCTGTTTCCTGGCGCCTGCGGATCAGTCGGAACCGCCCGAGCTTTTCGTGCTGGCCGGCCACACGCTCACCATCTACTATGACATGCAGCCCGCACGTGCCCACACCTTTACCTTACCGGAGGACACCGCGGCCATCGATGTGTTCGACCTCAACGGCGACGGCGCCGTCGAACTGATTGCCGTGGCCGGTGACAGCGTATTGCGCCGTGTACTCACGCCTGACGGCACGGAGACAGCCGCGCACGAGCTATTCGAAGTAGAGAACACGCTCGCGCCCGCAACGCAAGGGCCTATGCTGCGTGTGCTCGGCGTTGTCTGGGAGGAACACCGGCTCATCGGCCTGCCCACGGACACGCACTACACGCTTTTCAACGCCAAGGGAGCGCCCGAAGAATCGTGGCCCACCGGCATAGATGCGCCGCACCACGCAACCTACGGCCAACCTTTCACTGCCACCGCCGTGCAGCAGCCAGCTCTGGGGCCTACAGGCGCCCTCGAGTTCGATGTGCGCCGTCATATTGCTGTCGAGCCGGAACTGCCGCGCGCCCTGCCAATACGGCAGTCTATGGCGCCCGTGCGTGTGGCGGCACGGGACCTCCCCACCGGCCACCTTCAGCCACAATACTGGCCGGCCTTCCCGCTTGCCCATAGCCGCCGGCCCACCGGCGTGCCCGCGGAACTCGCCGGCGCGCAAGTGCTCCATGCGCCACAGCACGACGCCATGCGCGAGACCACCCAGATACGGCTGCGCACCGCCGGACGTGGCGATGAGGGGGACACCTACCGCATCGAGCCGTCACGCCGCTATCCCGGCAGGCTGTTGAACACGCGGGCAAACATGCCGGACTTCAACAACGACGGCCTCGTCGACCTCGCGCTCTGGATTCTTCCCAGCATGGCGCCCACGCCCGGCCGCCTGGCTGCCGCGCTGGCCGCAGGCCGCTGGCCCATCCGTATCGCTATGCACTTTTTCCAACCGTCCCAGCGGCGTTTCGCGCCCTTGCCCACGGCGTATGTCAATCTTTCCCTGCCCACTGCGTGGTTTCTGGGCGGGGCTGCCCGTACGCCGCTACGTCATGTTGTGCTCGATGATCTCGACGGCGACGGCCGCACCGATCTCGCTTGCGCCACCGGTCCGCGCACGTTCTCCGTTTGGCGCTTCCGGGAAGAGGGCTTTAACATCTCCCCGTCCTGGGCATACCGCTTCAACACGCCGATTCAGCATGTGGTGTTCCGCACGCCCCTCGACGAAGGCGGGGGTGTTGCTATTGCCCTGCGCACGGAGAAACGCCTGTACGTGCTGCGACCCGAGATTCAGGGATAGACGGATTAACAGGTCGAGCCATGCTTGTCCAAGACAATCTCGCCATAATTTCGAACAGATTGGCGAAACGGGTGCGCCCCCTTGCACCATACGGCTAGAGAATTACGAGTTTGTAAGGAAAACACACGTGTACAACATCGCCCTTATCGGCCTCGGCCGTATCGCCGACCTGCATTTCCGCGCGTACCAGACGCACCCGAAGGCGCGTGTGACCGCCATTTGCGACTGCGACGCGGAATTACTGGATGCGCGGCGGCGGGACTGGGAAATAGAAAAGGCATACACAAACTATTATAGTATTCTCGACGATCCCGGCGTCGATGCTGTCGAGATTCTCGCGCCGCAAACAGTGCATGCGTCGATCGCCATGGACTGCGCCCGGGCGGGCAAGGCCATGGCGATTCAGAAGCCTATGGCGACTTCGCTCGTGGATGCCGATGGCATGATAAGAGCGGCAGAAGAAGCGGGGATTGTGTATAAGGTAACGGACAACTACCTGTTTTATCCGCCCATTGCCGCGGCGAAGCGGCTCATCGATGCCGGCGCCATCGGTACGCCGCAGATGTTGCGCATGAAGTTCGTGGGCGGCACATGGCACGGCGGCTGGGAGGTGCCGGAGAAGACATGGGCGTGGCGCAGGGAGGAGGCGCGCCAGGGGCGTGGGATGCAGACCTTCGACCACGGCCACCACTTGTGGGCGGTGGCCTGGCACTTGTTGGGGCCGGTTGAGCGGGTGCATGCCTGGGTCGACTCCGTGGATGGGCTTGTTGATTGTCCGGCGGTTATCTCGTGGAAGTACGAAGCGCCGCAGCGCTATGGGGTGTGCGATTACACGCAGGCGCTCGCCATGCCGATACCGACGGACTACTACGCGTGCGATGAGTGGTTCGAGGTGCAGGGTGATGAAGGTCTTGTGCTTGTGCGGCGATGTACGGGTAAGCTGCTCGATGGTCCGCCGGTGCTGCTCTACAATGGGGCGGGCTGGCAATCCGTCGAGGTGCTGTCGGACTGGGCGGCGGGTTTTGCCGGGGCCGCGCGCAATTTCACCGCCGCCCTGTGTGGCGAGGAAGCGCCGTTGCTTACCGGGGCGCAGGCGCGTGATATTTTGCGGTTCGCCTTCGCATTGCGCCGCTCGAGCGATGAGCGGCGCGAGGTGGCCCTCAGCGAAATGCGGCCGTAGTTTCATGGGCGCACACTGCCATTGGCCTTGCAAAGAACGTTGCCACCTTGCGTTGGAAGGGTTGGATGGCGTTTTTATGCGCGGGCATGGGGCAACGCCCCTGTGCTAACGGGCTGGGAACGCGGCCTCATGCCGAAGGCGATGCGCATCGGAGTGAACCGGCGAATACCGAGTTCGTAGATGCCGATAGCCGCGGCAAGGGAGAGCGTGAACAAGACGATCCATTTCGGGAGAATGCCCATGTCCCACGGCAACACGTAATACCCGGCAACGACTATGACCACCTGGTGCAGAGCATAGAACGGCAGCAGTCCCTCGTTGGCGCGCGTGAGAAGCGTGGATCCCGCCTTCAGAAACCGCATGCCCGCCCACAGGTAGAACAGCACCCAGGCACAGGTATTGAGCGCGCGCAGGGCTTCGTAGAGCACGGCACCCGTGGAGTGTGTGGGATTGAGTTCCCATGCCTCGATGTAGCCGCGCCTGTAAAGGAGCGCCGTGGCAATCATGCACGCGGCGCCGACAAACACGCCGCAGAAACCGCGCCGCCGCACCGCCGTTTCAAAGCGCTTGTCGGCCACCAGGACATAGCCGGCCAGGAAAAAGAAGAACCACACAAAAACGTCGGACCAGCCGCCGTGCTCATGGAATGCCGGCCGGAGCCCCCCCTGGATCACCGCGACGGGCACGGCCGCCAGAAAGATGAGGTATGGCCGTGCAAGCGATGCGGCGATCCGATCCAGACACCGGCGTCCGGGTGCTGTGCGCAGCCATACAAACACCGGCAGCGCGAAAACTGAATACCAGAAGAGGTATTGCAGGAACCAGAGGTGGTTGTCCGGCAGGCCGAATGACAGGCTCCAGTTCCAATGGGCCGCCTTGTAGAATTCGGGGACAAATGCGCGGAATGAGTCGTTGAATTCGCCGTGGTTCAGCGCGGCGAAATAGTCGTGAATGAGACATAGCACGAGCACGCCGAGCACGTAGGGCACCGCCAGACGCCGCGCGCGCAGCCTAAGGTAGCGGGCCGGACGGAACCGGCGTAGCGAGAGTCCCGCGCTCGCACCCGACACCAGGAAGAAAACCGGCATGACCCATTGGTAGAAGTATCCCGCGATACCGGCGGGCAGGAAGGCGGTCTCGCCGTTCATGATCGCCCAGTCGCTCACGGAATTGAAGGGCATCAGGGTATGCACGAAGAAGACGCAGCCCAACATGGCCACCCGCAGCCAGTCCAGATAATGGCGGCGGTCCGGGCGAATTTCGCGTTCTGCATTCGTGGGCGGCACGATAGCCGTCTGCTCACTCTGCCGGCAACCGGTGCTCCTCGACGGTCAAGGCGCGTTCGTCCCAGTAATCGTCGTCATGGAATGCGAACTGGGTCGGTTCGTAGTCGCCCACGAGGTCTGCGGTGGCGCCGTCTTCCGGAATGGCCTCACCGAGTCCGGTGAGCCAGTAGACTGCATTCACGAGCAGGCGGCGGTAGGCGGGGTTCATAAAATCCGCCGAGCTGCCCAAGGTGCTCGTGATGGCCGTGCCTTCCTCACCGCCCGGCAGCTGGTAGGGCTTTGTCCACACGATGGGCATCATGGGGTCGTTTTTCCCGGCTACTGGCGTAGTATCCGTGGGGCGCATGCCGTAGAAGAGGTCGTCCTTGTCGAAGTCGCCTGCGCGCTGCACGACCGCGCCCAGCACCAGCGGCGTGAAGCCTGCGGGCAGATGGCGCATGCGAATGCCGTAAACATCGCTTGGCCCCCATATCTCGCCATCGGCGATGCCTTGCAGGATGGGATGGTCCGCAGCGCCCGGTGCGATGTGGCCGCGGGTACTCTCGTGCTTGTGCCGGCCGTGGTGGTTGACCCACTTCTCCCCGAGCACCAGCCGGCCAAAGCCATCGCGCCATTCCCGTTTGTCGCCGCGGTAGCTGTTGCCGTAATGGGCCCACGGGGCGTCCGCTGGAAAATTGAACGCATGGGTTGCTGTGCGAATACCGAGCACTGGCTTGCCGGCTGTCAGGTAATCGTCGATGGCCTGCATCTGGTCGCCGGGTAAGGCGCGGAACCGCGTGAATATTACCATGAGGTCGGCGGTCTCGAGCGCGTCGAGGCCGGGGATGTTTTGCTGATAGTTCGGGTCAATGTGCCCGGTCTCCGGATCGATGGCGAAGAGCACCGTGCATTTGAACCCGTGCCGCTCGGCCAGAATTTTGCCGAGCTGCGGCATCATCTCCTCCGAGCGGTATTCTTCATCGCCGGAAACAAGCACGATGTGCTTGCCTTCCCCGGGACCATCCCCCCCTTCGTAGACGGCCCACGGCGTGGCGCTCGCGCTGGTGACGATCCCAAGCGCGCACAGCGCGGCGGCGATGGTGCTGATATGTGCGGATACGTGCATGTCGGACACCTCGTTGTTTATCCGGCAGAAGCAACAGGCATGGGGGGCGGTGCGTTCCGCGCGGGCATGCGCAGAAAACCGGGTACAAACGCACACAGACAACTCGCGCGTTTGGTACTATCACAAGACGCGCCGGGTAGTTCAGTGCACGCTATCCTGTTTTCTTCTCGCCGCCCCTCTTTCTTGCCGCTTCGTTCTTTCTTGTGCCCCCTCTGTATTTGGGAGCTGCTGCGTTGTGCAGCCTACAAATGATACGGGTGGCGCTGCGGACGGGCCAGCATGCGGTTCGCGGCTTCGTCGCCGATGATCTCGCGCTTCGCGCTGTCCCACTGCAACTTGCGGCCAAGGATGTAGGCCAGGTTGCCCAGATTGCACAGGTCCGCCACGCCGACCGCGGCATCGATGTTCATGATGGTCTGTTCGCCCGTCTTGATGCCGTTGAACCAGTCTTCGTGGTGGCCGGGGCTTTTGCGCACGTCTTTCGCGTTCGGTCCCGGTTCCCACTCGCGGGCTTTGCGCTCGGCCCAGGTGCCGCCATCGCCGCCCCAGTGGTGGAAGGTGCCCTCGGTGCCGTGGTAGACCGCGCCATAGCCCGGACGGGTGATCTCCGCCTCGTCTTCGCCGCGTTCTTCCGGTGGCACAGGGTCACCCGGCTGGTTCCAGGTGAGCACCCAGTCCGGGTTCTCGAAGGTGTAGGTCACGTTCAGGTTGACCGCGCTGTCCCACAGGCCCTTTTCCGGCGGCGTCCCCGTGGCCTCGATGGTGGTGGGCCAAGTGCCGTCGGCGTTCATCCAGTGCATGGCGCAACTCATGACGTGCGCACCCCGATCGCGAATCTGGCCGCCGCCCGACTCGAGAATCCAGCGGAAGGTGCCATGGCAGTAGCGCTTGTTGTACGGCCGCCAGCGCATGGGTCCGAGCCACAAGTCCCAGTCGAGCTCCTTGGGCGGCTCGCTGTCGGGCACGGGGTTGTCATCCACAGGGCTTGGGTAGTGGAAGCAGGTCACCTTGTCGATATGGCCGATGTTGCCGTTCTCGAGGTAGCGGTGGGCGAGGTAGGCCTCGTGCTGCGAGCGGCCCTGCGAGCCCACCTGCACCGAGATGTTGTTCTCCTTGGCCGCGCGCATCATGGCCGTGCCTTCCTCGATGGTGCAGCAGGCCGGCTTCTCGACGTAGACATGCTTGCCCGTTTCCGCGGCATGCACCATCTGCACGGCGTGCCAGTGGTCCGGCGTGGCGATGACCACGGCGTCGATGTCGTCGCGCTCGAGAATGTAACGGTAGTCGCGGTAGGGCACAGCGTCCGACCGGCGCGTACGCTTGGCGGCATTGGCCAGCCGCTTCTCGTCTACGTCGCACACGGCGGCTACCTGCACGATACCGTCGCGCTCGAAGCCCAGCATTTTGCCGAGGTGGTGATTGGCCATGCCACCCATGCCGATATGTCCGAGTACGATTCTGTCATTCGCGCCGGGACGCCCGTCCTTCGCGAGCACGCCCGCCGGCAGGATCATCGGCGCCGCCATGGCCGCCCCGGCGGCCGTCAAGAAACCGCGGCGTGTAAGGCTGGTGGATTGTGTTGTGTTGTTCTTTTTCCTGGACATGCTACCGGGCCTCCACTTCTGTTTCGCGCGTGGGCACGAGTTTCTCACAGGGAATCCCTTCAACGTCGACGCCCCGGGCGCGCAGGCCCTGCGCCAGGCTCGGCTTGAAGTCGTCGTCCGCCGTGTCGAGTGCGGTTTTCAGTGCCGCCACCGACGCTTCGCCGGGAATCCGTTCGATGGCCATGCGCGCGTCTTCCCGGAGCACCGGGTCTGCAAGCTGGACCGAGAGCGCGGCCACCGCATCGGAATCGCCGATTTCCGAGAGCATCCAGGCCACCTGCCGGCGCAGGGTCTCGGGGCGTTCCGGCTTCAGCAGCGTGGTGAGTGCTTCGCACACGGCCTTGCGATCATCGCCGGCGCCTGGCCGGCCGGCATGACGCACGATGGCCCACAGGCCGCGCTCCGCTGCCCGGTGCACCTCGAGTTCACCGGACTCCGTAATTTCCGCCAACGGCGCGATACCCGCCGCGCCCAGTTTTGCGGCATCCTGCCAAGTCTGCGTGCGTACGGCTGCGTCCTTGTCTTGAATGCCCGCCTTCAGTTCCTCGATGGTCATGGTGTCCATGCCTCCCTTTCAGATGCAGAGTGTGTGGCGCGTGCTAAGGCTTCGCACAACGCGTCTTCAAGCTCTCCGTTCTATCCGAGCGACCCTAAGGCCAGTACAACGCACTTCCGATGATAGCGATGATAGGTGTGAATCGCAATAGGGCAGCCCGTCGTGGCGAGTCACCCGGCTGCACCGTTTTCTGAATAGAAGCATGTATAGGTTCGTAGTGCGCACTTCAGTGCGCAGGGGGAGGCGCACGGGTATTCGGGCTGCGGGTGAAACAGGGTATGTGCCGGCGAGAACCGGCGGCGGCCTCGAATGCCTGGGAGCGAAGTCACACTACAAACCTTTAGGAACGCGTTCTTTCACCTTGACCGTCCCCGCTTCCGTTGCGTATATGGTAGAGGCAATCGCGCACCTGCCCGTGGTGCGCATAGCGGAAGGGGAATGCATGACCCAGCAAAACAAGAAGACCCAGGTGATGGTCCTTATGGGCGGCGTCAGCTCGGAACATGAAGTCTCGCTCATGTCCGGGCGCAAGGCCGCCGGGGCCTTGGCCGATAAGTACGACGTGACCCCTGTGATCATCCACCGTGACGGGATGTGGGAATTTCCCGGCGGTGATGCGGTGGATATCTTCGCGGCCATCGAGAAGCTGCGCAACACGGACTGCGTCTTCCTCGCGCTGCACGGCGAGTTCGGCGAGGACGGGCGAATCCAGGGCCTGCTCGATCTCCTCGGCCTGCCGTATACCAGCAGCGGCTGCGCTGCCAGCGCCCTGGCCATGGACAAGATGCACTCGAAGGCGGTGGTGCGTGCGCAGGGCATTCGCGTGGCGGGGCATGTCGCGCTCGACCGGCCGACCTGGGCGGTGGACCGGCAGACCGTACTCGATGCGGTCACCGAAGGCGTGGGCTATCCCTGCGTAGTGAAGCCTTCGGCCCTGGGATCGAGCGTGGGCATGGCGATTCCCGGGGCGGCGCAGGCTCTCGCCGCCGCGCTCGATGCCGCCTTCGACACGGCGGCGCAGGTCATGGTCGAGGAGTTTGTAACGGGAACCGAGGTTACCTGTGCGGTGCTCGAGCCGGAGCCCGGCGGCGCCCTCCGTCCACTGCCGCTCACGGAAATCCGGCCAAAGGAAGGCGCCTACTTCGACTACCACTGCAAGTACACGCCGGGGGCGACGGAAGAGATCACACCGGCGGAGATCGGCCCGGAGCACACCGCGCAGGTGCAGGAAATGTCCGCCCATGTCCACCAGATTCTCGGCCTGAGCATCTGGAGCCGCAGCGACTTCATTATCGACGGTGACGGCCCGGTCTGGCTCGAGGTGAACACCATCCCCGGTCTCACCGAGACCTCGCTCTACCCGCAGGCGGCCGCCGCCGTGGGCATTGAATATCCGCGGCTGATGCGCATGTTTGTAGAAGCGGCCCGCGTGCGGGCCAAGCAGCAGAAAGGCGCCTGATACTATGGCCATAGAATTCACGAAGATGCACGGCCTGGGAAACGACTACCTCTTCATCGAACCGGCGAAGTGCGGCGGCCACGACTGGCCGGACCTGTCGCGCCGCATGAGTCACCGCCACCTCGGCGCCGGGGCCGACGGCATAATCCTCATCGAGGCAAGCGAAGAACACGACTTCCAGATGCGTATTTTCAACGCCGACGGCTCTGAAGCGGAAACCTGCGGCAACGGCATCCGCTGTTTCGCGAAGTATGTCTACGAACGCGGCATGACGGACAAGACCGAGTTCGTTATCGACACGCTGGCCGGGCCGAACCGGGTGACGCTCTCGGTGGACGGCGACGAGGTGATCTCGGTGCGCTCGAACATGGGCAAGCCGAAGTTCGAGCGTGCGGAGATTCCCATGGAAGGCGCCCCGGGCCGGGTGCTCGAGGAGCCGATTATGCTCGAGGATGGCCGCGAGGTGCGCGTGACCTGTGCAAACATCGGCAACCCGCATGCGGTCATCTTTGTTGACGACGCCACCGCGGTCGACCTCGCGGACCTCGGCCCGAAGCTCGAGCACCACCCGGCCTTTCCGAAGCGCACCAATGTCGAGTTCGTCACCGTGCAGGACCGCGACAACATTATCATGCGCATCTGGGAGCGTGGCAGCGGCGTGACCATGGCGAGCGGGAGCGGTTCATGCGGGGCGGCGCTGGCGTCGATGATAACCGGGCGTGTGAACCGCCGTGTGAACGTGCATCTGGTCTACGGCATTCTCACGATCACCTGGGACGAGGACGAGCACGTCTATCAGGAGGGGCCGGCTCAGGCGGTGTACAGCGGCGTGTGGCCGGAGTAATCCTTGATGTGGATACGGGAGGGCGAGCCGGGAAAAGAACCGCCCGCGAAGCCGGAAAGACGCAGAGGAAGAAAAGGAGAAGAGGAGGAGGAACCACGAATGAACACGAATACACACCAATAAGAATCCGGTCCATTCATCCATTCGTACTACTATCCGCCGGCTTCCATCGTGTTTTCGAAGAAACGACTTGTTGAAACC
>CAZMVU010000014.1:0-44094 GCA_964569295.1 uncultured Nitrospirales bacterium | reverse complement strand
TGCCCGAATAACTTCTTGTTGTTCTTTATACGAGTCAGTGCCTAAGGCACTAATCCCAAGTCACCCCGAACCACCAAGGACGTAACGCGCTTTCCCAGCCTGGGGTTGTGGGCAAAGCCTACGTTGGAACCATTTCAGCGCGCCATGTTGCGTTCTCGGCGTATTCTTGCCCATACTTTCCGCGCTGCGTGATCGGGGTGCGGTGACAAACCAGGGGCGGGGATCTTCTGCTGTGGGAGGAATTCTAAGATGAGCGAGCATACTCAGCCGGTGCGCATTATCAACGCGATGGCGCCTATCCGCGTTTGCGACTTGGGCGGTTGGACAGATACGTGGTTCGCGGAAACCGGCGCCGTGCTCAACATCGGCGTGTACCCGTACGCCGAGGTCCAGATCTACATCGTCGAGACGCCGCCCGGCGAGAGCCGGCGCATTACCATCCATGCGGAAAACTTCGGTGACCGCTATGTGCTCGACCCGGCGCCCATCGAGTACGACCGGCATCCGCTTATCGAGGCATGCATCGACATCATGAACCTGCCCGCAAACCTATCCTTTGAAGTGAACCTCTACAGCAACGCGCCGGCCGGCTGCTCGACGGGCACCTCCGCCGCATTGAGTGTGGCATTGCTGGGCGCCACCGACCTGCTGTGTGAAGGGCGTATGACGCCTCACGAGGTGGCCCAAACCGCCCATCGCGTTGAAACGGAAATGCTCGGGCTGCAATGCGGTATTCAGGATCAGCTTTGCTCCGCCTACGGCGGCATTTGCTTTATCGAGATGTTCGACTACCCGCACGCCTCCGTATCGCAGGTGCACGTATCCAACAGCATCTGGTGGGAACTCGAGCGCCGGCTGGTTCTTGTGTATCTTGGCCGCACGCACGCATCGAGCGAGGTGCACAAGCAGGTCATCGAAGGGCTGGAAGCGCCCGGCGCCGACAAGGGCGTGCTTGTTCCGTTACGGGAGGCAGCCCGCGAGGGAAAAGACGCTATCATGACGGGCGACTTCGCGGCGCTCGGCCGCGCCATGGTCAAAAACACGGCGGCGCAAGAAACGCTGCACCCCGCACTCGTCTCCGAATCGGCGAAGTCGGTCATCGACCTGGCAAAAGCGCATGGCGCACTCGGCTGGAAGGTCAACGGCGCGGGCGGGGAAGGTGGTTCCCTCACCATATTGTGCGGGCCCGAAAGCAGTCGTAAACGCAGTTTCATTCAGGCATTGCCGGATATCGATCCCGCATTCCGGGTCATCTCTACTTATCTGTCGCGCATCGGGCTGCGCCGCTGGGAGACCATTGAGCCACCACCCGGCCGGTAAGGGATACCGGTTTGCATTGCAGCCCGTTCAACCACGGCCAGGCGTACGCCGCCTTGGACGTACATAGAAACACTTGTCGAAGGGATGCCTATCGCTCAGGCACAAATCGCCAGCGCGCGTATCGTGTAGCTGGGAGGGCCGCCTGGCCGATGTGTCACTATCCCACGCCGGAGCCGAGCACGGTTACCTCGAAACCGGCCGCGCGCCAATCCACATGATCAAGCACATTGTGCGTGTCGAAGAGCCGGTGGCCGCGCATCTGGCGGGCCACTTGGCGCGGGTTCATATACTTGAATTCGTCGTGCGCCGTGAGTACCAGCAGGCAATCCGCGCCCTGCAAACACGCTTCGAGCGATGAGAGCTCGAAGGGAGCCTTGGTCACATGGGGATCGTAGACGGCGTGCCGCATGCCCGCAGCCGCCATGAGCCGCACCACGGCCACCGCGGGACTCTCGCGCACATCATCCACATTTCCCTTGTACGCCACGCCGAGCACCGCCACCTTCGGCGCCGCCTGCGCCGCTACCAGGATGCGCGTCACATCAAACACATGTGCCGGCATGGCATCGTTGCGCTGCCGCGCCAGGTTAATGATGTGCGCTTGTTCCGCGAACCGTTCGACCAGAAACCAAGGGTCTACGGAGATGCAATGCCCGCCGACGCCCGGCCCGGCGTTGTGGACATTCACGCGCGGGTGGCGGTTGGCCAGGCGGGCCGCCTCCCAGAAGTCGATGCCGAGGCCTTCGCAGATAACCGCCACTTCATTCGCCAAAGCGATGTTTACGTCGCGGTAGGTGTTTTCGAGAATCTTTACCATTTCCGCCGTGGTGGCATTGGTCAGGAAGATTTCGCCCTCGATGAATTGGGCATAGAGGTCACGCGCCATCTGCGCACTTGCCGGTGTAATCCCGCCAATAACGCGATCATTGCGGATGAACTCCTGAAGAATCCTGCCCGGCAGCACACGCTCGGGGCAATGCGCCAAATGCAAGGTTTCGCCCATGCGCAAACCAGAGCGTTCGAGAATGGGGGAGAGCAGGTCCCGGCAGGTGCCCGGCGGCGAGGTCGACTCGAGGATAACGAGGGCGCCGGCCTGGAGCAACGGCACAATAGACTCCGCCGCCCGCACGACATAGCTCATGTCCGCGTGCTTGTCGGGCGTAAGCGGCGTGGGCACGGCGATAATGTATACGTCCGCCTGCGCCGGCTCGCAGGCTGCACGCAAATTGCCTGAATTGATCGCCGCATGCACGACCGTGTGCAATCCCGGCTCCTCGATGTGTATGTGCCCCGCGTTCACCGTGTTCACCACCCGCTCCGCCACGTCCACCCCCACCACCTGGCAGCCGTGGGTCGCCAACACGCTCGCCGTGGGCAGGCCGATATAGCCCAGCCCCAACACACACACGCTTTTCATGCCGGATCCTCTCGAGGCGGTCCGTTCCGGGGACAGCGCCTTTTCGGTCAACGTTGCTACGCGCCTGGCTTACGATTTGTGCGAATATCGGCGGCCACGCATCCCGCCGCCCAGGCGCACCCGATCGCGGCTGCGATTGCACCGTGCCGGGACACCTGGGGAAAGGCCGCCCCGCTCGCCGCCGCCGTTATTGGTAGTGTTCAATCGCGAAGCCGGCAAGGTCCGCCAGCACCAGATCCGCCTGCCTGTGGTCCTGGGGCGGTCTCCCGGGACGCGCCAGGGCCACGCAGTGCATTCCCGCCGCCTTCGCCGCGGTTACGCCGGCGGCCGAGTCCTCGAAGACCAGACAATAGGCCGGTGGCACGCCCAGCTTCTGCGCGGCGGTTCGATAGCCGATCGGGTCGGGTTTGCCTCGTGACACGTCTTCACTGCCGATGTAAAAGGAAACCTGCTCTTCAATGCCCAGGTATTCGATAGCATCCGCAATGTCCTGTCGATACGAGCCCGAGACAATAGCCACGGGATATTCCTTCGTCAGACGTTTCAACAGCTCGACAGAACCGTGAATGCGGATATCGCGTTCGGCGCGCAAGCGGGCATAGTGCTTGGCTATGACCGGCGCAATTTCGTGCGCCGGCCGCCGCCATTGGGGGAAATGGCGCGCCATGGCTTCGTAGACGAAATCCCAGCCGTGGCCATAGGCAATGTCGATCGCCAGATTCCACGTAACCTCACAGCCCGATTCTGTAAGTAACTGTTGTACGGCTTCCACGTAAAGGATTTCGGAATCCACCAGTGTGCCGTCGAGATCGAAAATGACTGCGTTTATCATAAGGTCCGTTCTTCATACTGCCCACGTGGCCTGCAGGGAGCCCATGGTAGCAATATATCCCTTCGCAGACCAACCGGTTGCCAGCACAACGCCGGCTGCGGCAGCCCAGCAGCGATTCCAAGCAGCCCAGCGTTTGCATCTAAACGCTGCAATTTGGCAGTGTACGGTGTACTTGAAGACACCTGTTCAGGCCAATTCCTGCCATAGGCCACCTATCAGCCGCTAAGAAGGACGTACGCATCCATGGACAAAAAAGGCACCCTCACCTATCTTGCGCTCGCTATCGGCGGTGCATGGCTCTATGCTGGCGTGATTCTATCCGGTGGCATCTTGAACCTGCGCGACTACGGGCCGGGCGAATTCCTGATGCTGCTCATCTACATCTTCATCCCGGCGGTTGCGGCTTTGGTAGCGCGGCGTATAACAGGGTCCGATGCACGCCGCGCCCTGCCCACCTTGGCGCCGGGGGGGTGGGGCCGTCTTCTTGGGGTGGCGCTCTTGCCGTTTGGCGTGTCGGTTATCATCTATACCACCCTGACTATTTTTGGCCTTGGGCGGCCGGACTGGAGCCTGGGAAAGCTCGCCAACCAGGTCGAGCCGGTACTGACGACCATGGGCCAGAGCGACCCCGTTTCCGGCGGACAGCTTGCCTTTGTCGCGCTGATCGGCGTGCCGCTGCTCAGCCTCGTTCTCGGGGTTACGCTCTACGCCGCCGTGGCGCTCGGCAATGAGCTGGGCTGGCGCGGCTTTTTGCAGCCCCGGCTCATGCACCTGGGGCCCTTGGTTGCCTATATCGTTGTGGCGCTTACATGGGCGCTGTATGCCGGCCCCCTTTTCATGGCATGGGTGATCCAACTGAGCCCGGCGGACGAAGGGGTGAACGAGGCGCGTGCGCTCCTGCCGCGGTTTCTGCTTATGCTGCTCGCGTTGAGTTGTATACTTGGCGAGATACTGCGGCGTTCCGGCAGCCTCGGGCTTGCCAGTGTTTTCCTGGGCAGTTTCTATGCGCAATCGAGTAATGTGGGGGCGGGCATCTGGGCCTACCTGTTTACCCATATTCGCGAACCCTGGACCGGGACGCTCGGCTGGGTTTCCGTCATTTGCTGGCTGGCCGCGGCCCTCGCCCTGGTGCTTTTTCCCGACCGTGTGCGGCAAACAGAAACAAAGGAGCCCCCTGCCGAACCGCAGGCGGTACAGCCGAAACCGCGCGCAAAAGCCAAAGCACGCGTGCGCGATGCGCGTTCCTGAACGGACACGGTGGCGCCGCATCGGCTTCGGGGGGCGGGCGCGAACGCCGTTCAGGCCATACCCACCTTGCCGGAGCGGTCACGGGATGGGTCAACGGGGGCAGCAGCGGTCTTGCCGGAAGGTGCATTGCCGGCTGAAAGTAGAGCCGGCTAGTTTTCACTCTAAGGCCTAAGGCCGACAACGGCTGGGGAAGAACGCGGATACCGGTTTCGCCAGGCGGGTGTGCGCGGCCAACGCCTTACGCGGGTTCCTCGATACGGGCGACGAGTTCCTTACGCACCGGATAGGTGCGCTTATTGTACACGATGAAGTAGTACGGATCCTCGTCGAGCACCTTGTCGGCCAGTTGCTCGAGACCGCTCTCGAAATGCACCGTGTAGTGTTTTTTCGAGTTGGGCATGGTCTTGGGGGGCGGCGGCGCAGCACGCACCTTGCCGAGGTAGTCCTTGCGCACACGCGTCCCGCCTGCTTTGTACAACCGCTGGTGATACAACACGTTCTTTACGTACTGCTGCGTCTCCTGATACGGCGGAATTCCGTTGTGCTTGCGCACGGCTTGGGGGCCGGCGTTGTACCCGGCGAGGGCGAGGTTCAGGTCATTTCCGAAGAGTCCGAGCATCTTCGAAAGATACTGCGCCCCCCCGGCGATATTCTGCGCTGGGTCGTAGATATTGGTGACGCCCATTTCGGCCGCCGTGGCCGGCATAAGCTGCATGAGCCCGCAAGCCCCCGCAGATGAAACCGCGTTCGGGTTGAAATTGCTCTCGCAACGGATTACCGCATAGATGAGGCTATCGTCCAGCCTGTACTGCTTGGCATAATGTGAAATGAGTGATGCCATACTGTCGCTCGTATACTCGCGGGGCTTGTACGAACGGTAGGTCTTCGGAATCGAAATCTTTTCGATATCGAGTTCGACATAGTCCCCCTTCGCCCGGTATTTGGCCGGCCGGTTCGTTAAGGTGACCACGCCGTTATTATCCTTGAACTTGGTCATGTTCGAGGACAATCGCTGCCGGCTCGCAATGTTCCGGCGGCGGCTCTGGTGGTAGGCGGCTTGCTCGCGTTGCTCGATGCGCTCGGCCCTGGAAACAGCAGATTCCGCCAAGGATGACAAGGCGGTCACCCCTAAGCAAATCAATACGATGCCAACCCGTTGTGTCACACCGATACGCTTGCCAAGAAAGCCGGTTTTGCCTTCCGCTCGAAGTATAAACCTCAAATCGGCTTTCCTGTGTCTTCGGGAGCACCCATCCAGCCTGGGGGGTGCTACCCGCCTCGTTACTTTTTCCCCACGCTCAATTGTCAATAGTATACGCGAAGCATTCCAAAACCACAAGCCCCCTGCGTGATGCTGCGGTGGCCTGCTAACTGATTGTGTTCACAAGCATTTACCGCGCTCGTGCGCACCCTGTAGAATGGGCCGTCGGGCCGGGCGACATCGAAAGTGATGAAACCTCGGCAGAACCGGGGAAAGTCTTAGTATGAATCGAAACGGAAAAGAAAGGCCTTAACCGGGGTGGAAGCATATGATTCGGCACATACCGTGTATACCCGCAGTTTTTGTGATTCTGATTGCCTTTGGCATCATCGCACATCCGGCCATCGGTGCACCTGTGTTCATGGCCAATGGCATCAAGGTCGGCGAGGTTACGCAAGAACGCGCCATTGTTTGGACCCGGGTGACCCGTGCACCGGAAAGAAACGCCGCGGGGCATCCGTTCCCTGACTTGGGCAATCTTCCCGACAAAGGGGCTGGCTTGTCCACCCAGGTGCTTACCGGCGATCACCCACTCGAAGCCATGGAAGGAGCGGCGCCTGGCGCGAGCGGCTTGGTGCGTGTGTTGTATTGGCCGGCGGAAAACCGGCCCGCACGAGAACTTACAGAATGGCGGCGGGTGGACGAATCGGCCGATTTCACACGTCAATTCGTCTTGGCCGGTTTGACGCCCGCGACACGCTACGAGGTGTTGGTGCAATGCCGGCCGGACAAAGACAGTGTGCCCTCGGATTCCGTGCGCGGGTCTTTTGTCACCGCGCCCCGGCCGGATACAACCGCTCCGGTGCGTTTTGTGGTGGTCACCTGCGGCGACTATCCGCGCCGTGATGACCCGCAGAACGGCCACATCATCTATGAGACGATGCGGGCATTGCAGCCCGATTTCTTCGTGCACACCGGCGACATCGAGTACTATGACAAGCCGCAGCCCTATGCACCGAATCTCGAGCTGGCACGGTTCAAGTGGAACCGCTTCTATGCCCTGCCTTTTCAGCGCGCGTTCCACAACGAGGTGGCGAGTTACTTCATAAAGGATGACCATGACACGCTGAAGGACGACTGCTATCCGGGACAGCAGTACGGCGACCTGACGTGGGAAAAGGGGCTGGCGACTTTTCGCGAGCAGGTTCCCATGGGCGAGAAGACGTACCGCACTGTGCGCTGGGGCAAAGATCTTCAAATATGGATGGTCGAAGGGCGTGATTTCCGCAGTCCGAATCCCATGCCGGACGGGCCGGACAAGACAATCTGGGGCGAAGAGCAGAAAGCATGGTTCAAGCGCACCGTTCAGGATTCCGACGCCACCTTTCGCATATTGATTAGTCCCACGCCGTTGGTGGGGCCTGACCGCGACAAGAAAAACGACAATCACTCGAACGCGGGTTTTGCACATGAGGGCAATGAACTGCGGCGTTTCATCGCGGCGCAAAAGAACATGGTTGTCATCAATGGCGACCGTCACTGGCAATATGTATCCGTGGACAAGGAGACCGGCGTGCGCGAATACGGAACGGGGCCCTCGAGTGACAAACACGCTGGCGGATGGAGCCAAGACGAGTTTCGGCGCGAACACCGCTATTTGCATCTCCAAGGCGGCTTTCTTGAAGTGATTGTTGCGTCCATAGAAGGCACGCCGGTATTGCGCCTGCGGCACCATGGGGTGAATGGCGGCACGTACCACGCGGATGTACTGCCGGCCAAGTAGCATCATAGCGAGACCCCGGGAGCGGGCCCCACGCTTTCGTTTTCCTGCCGCTTGCCCCGCACCAAGTGCCGGTGCTAACGTAACCCCCGTGCCAGCGCCCGGCGTTAAAAAGGAAGTGTGCGGTCATGCCCATGCAAGTGCTTTATGCCCAACGCATTATAGAACAACTGGCGCCCCGTGGCCGGACACTCGCAACGGCTGAATCCTGCACGGGCGGGCTTATCGCAGGGACGCTCACGGATGTCGCCGGGGCTTCCTCGGTCTTTGTGGGCGGGGTGGTGGCCTACACCAATACCATCAAGGAACGGTTGCTGGGGGTGCCGTCTGATGCGCTCGCCCAAGACGGGGCGGTCAGCGAGGCGGTGGCCCGTGCTATGGCCGCAGGAGCCCGGAAGCGCCTCGGCGCCACTTATGCCGTCGCGGTCACGGGTATTGCCGGACCGGGTGGCGGCACGGAAGAAAAGCCTGTCGGATTGGTGTATATTGCGGTGGCCTGCCCCGAGGACGTCACGGTGCATCGCCACCAGTTTGCCGGGGACCGGGGCGCCGTGCGGCGGCAGACCGTCGATGCCGCCCTCCAACATGTTTGGGAAACTGTGGTATGAGCGCCGATTTCGTACATCTGCACGTACACTCCGACTACTCCCTGCTCGATGGCGCCTGCAAGATCGACGCCCTGCTCGACAAGTGCAAAGCGTTTGATATGCCCGCCTGCGCGCTGACGGACCATGGGGCGCTGTTTGGCGCGGTCGAGTTCTACAAGGCGGCGAAGGAGAAGGGCATCAAGCCTATCATCGGCTGCGAGCTCTATGTGTCGCCTACGGACCGGTTCGACAAGTCGTTCCGATCGGCTGGCGCCGGCAGCCAGCACCTGCTCACGCTTTGCCGTGATGTAACCGGTTACCACAACCTGTGCAAGCTCAGTTCCGCCGGTTATCTCGAGGGCTTCCACTATAAGCCGCGGGTCGACGATGACCTCCTTTATAAGCACCGTGAAGGGCTTATGGTTTCTACTTCATGCCTTTCCGGACGCGTGCCCCGATTACTTGTGAATGATGACATGGACGGCGCCGATGCCGCCATGCGCAAGTACATCGAGATATTCGGGGCGGACAATTACTTTGTCGAGCTCATGGACCACAGCATACCGAACGAAGAGAAGGTCAACCCGTTGCTGTGCGAGCTCGCGGAGAAACATGGCCTTCTTGTGGTAGCCACCAACGACTGTCACTACATCGAGCAGGAAGACGCTGAAGCCCACGAGGCCCTGCTATGTATGCAAACAGGCAGCACCCTCGAGGACGAAAAGCATTTCCGTTTTCAAACGAATGAGTTTCACTTCCGCAGTCCCGACGAGATGAAAGCGCGCTTCGAGCACTATCCCAGCGCCATTACCAATACGCTCGCGATCGCCGAGCGCTGCAATCTCGAGCTTCCTCTCGGGCAGCACCTCATCCCCGAATATGTGCCGCCCGAGGGCAAGGCCAAGGAGCAGTACCTGCGCGAACTGGTTATGCAGGGGCTCGATGAGCGCTACGGTGAACCGGCGGACGAGTATGTCGAGCGAGCCGAGCATGAGCTGAGCATCATTGCCAACATGGGCTTCACCGATTACTTCCTCGTGACGTGGGATCTCATCAACCACGCACGGCAGGAGGGGATCCCGGTGGGCCCGGGGCGTGGATCGGGCGCGGGCAGTCTGGTGGCCTATGCGCTGCGCATCACCAACATTGATCCCATGCGGTACAAGTTGCTTTTCGAGCGCTTTCTCAACCCTGATCGCGTGAGCATGCCGGACTTTGACATCGACTTCTGCTACGAACGCCGCGGTGAAATGATCGAGTACGCGCGCAACAAATACGGCCGCGACAACGTCGCCCAGATCATTACCTTCGGCCGGATGCTCGCGCGTAATGTGGTGCGCAGTGTGGGGCGCGTGCTCGGCATGCCCTATTCCGATGTGGACCGCATTGCCAAGCTTATCCCCGAAGAGCTGAAGATGACCCTCGCCAAGGCGCGCGGTCTGGAGCCCGAGATCGACAAGCTTATCCAGAGCGACCCACAGGTGGCCAAACTGTGGGACCTCGCTGTGCGCCTCGAAAGCACCGTGGGCAATGCGGGGACGCACGCCGCCGGCGTCGTTATTTGCGACCAGCCGCTCACCGATCACGTGGCGCTATTCAAGGCCGCCAACTCCGAGACCGTGGCCACGCAAGTCGAGATGAAAGGCGTCGAGGAGGTGGGCCTGCTCAAGATGGACTTCCTCGGCCTGCGCACGCTCACCGTAGTGCACGAAGCCGTGCGGCTCATCAAGGAGAAACGCGGTATCGAGATCGACATCGACGAGCTCGAGCCAGACGACGAAAAAGCCTATGCCCTTTTACGATCGGGCCACACGACCGGCGTTTTCCAGCTCGAAAGTGCCGGTATGCGCGATGTGGCGAAACGGATCGGCCTGGAAAGCCTCGAGGAGATCAACGCCCTGGTAGCCCTGTACCGCCCTGGCCCGAGGGATTACATCGATACCTATATTCAGGGCAAGTTCCACCCCGAAAGCGTTCACTACGACCACGAACTGCTGCGGCCCATCCTCGAGGAGACCTACGGCATCGCCGTCTTTCAGGAGCAGATAATGCAGATGGTGCAGGCCGTGGCGGGCTTCTCGCTCGGCCAGGCCGATATTCTGCGGCGTGCCATGAGCAAGAAAAAAGCCGGCCTCATGGAAGAGCAGCGCACCGAATTCGCGAAAGGGTGCAAGGCACGCGGTATCGACGGCAACCTCATCAACGTGCTCTGGGAAAAGATAGCCACCTTCGCCGGCTACGGGTTCAACAAATCCCACAGCACCGCCTACGCCTACGTGGCCTATCAGACGGCGTTTCTAAAGGCGAACTACCCGGTCGCATTCATGTGCGCCCTGCTCACGTCGGAGCGGGGCAGCCTCGAAAAGATCGCACTTTACGTCGACGAGTGCCGCCAGCTCGGCATCGAGGTGTTGCCCCCCGACATCAACCACTCGGAGACGGTGTTTTCCGTAGAGGGCGATGCCATTCGCTTCGGTATGGGCGCGATCAAGAATGTGGGGGAGGGGCCGGCCGCGGTCATCGTGGCCGAGCGCAATGAGAACGGCCCCTTCGACGATATCTTCGACTTCTGCGCGCGGTGCGACACGCGCATGGTAAACAAGCGGCTCATCGAAAGCCTGAACAAGGCGGGCGCCTTTGCATCCACCGGCTGGAACCGGCACCAGGTAGAGGCGGCCATCGACAGCGCGCTCAGCGAGGGGCAGATCACCCAGCGGGAGAAGGCCTCCGGCCAAACCTCGCTCCTGGAACTCCTCGGCGATGATGATGGCGGCAAGGCCATGCATGACAAGCCCAACCTTGTCGAGTGGCAGGAAACCGAGCTTTTACAGTATGAGAAGGAGGTGATGGGCCTGTTCGTGAGTGGACACCCGCTGATGCGTTACCAGGTAATCCTCGATCGCTTTGCCACGCTCCACCTCGCCGACCTCCCGGAGAAGCAGGAGGGCGAAGAGGTGATCGCCGGTGGACTCCTAACCCAGGTGAAGCAGCACATGGGCAACCGCGGTCAGATGGCCTTCGCGACCCTCGAGACCCTCGAAGGCAATGTCGAGATGACCATCTTCCCCGACGTCTACGAACAGAAGAAAGGGCTCATCGTGCCCGACATGATCGTCATGGTGAAGGCCAAGGTCAACTTCCGCAAAAATGCCCCCGGCCTCATCGTGCTGGACGTAATGCCCATCGAGCACGCGGAGCGGGAGCTCACCACGGCGGTACATGTGCGCTTGGCCGAAACTGCCATCGAAAACGGCACCCTCGACCGCGTCGCCAATATTCTCGGCAAACGCCAGGGCATGTGCGACGTTTACCTCCACTGCGCCAACGCCACCGTCGGCGAGGTCATCATTCATGCCACATCCGCCTGCCAGGTAGCTGCGACGCGCGCCCTGCGCTCCGAACTCGAGGCACTGCTCGGCGAGGACAATGTCTGGTTTTCTGCCGGCATGGGGCTGCCCACGCACACACCGGCGGAACCGATAAAAAAAGACGACCCCCCCTGGAAACGCCGCCGCGCCAGCGCGCAGAACAACTAGAAGGGGCTCGCCGGAAACGACGGTTTTGCGCGGGGCAGGCGCGGGCTGTCCCTTGAAATCGAACCGGATGAGGGGCCGTGAAGCGCGGGGGATCGGGGGCTTACGTTTGCCGCAGAAAGGCCACCAGCGCGGGATTCACTTGACTGGCATCTGCGTAGTTGGTGGCATGACCGCCACCCGGGACAGGGTGAAACGTCAGCCAGGGGATGTAGCCGCGCACGCGTTCGTGGAGGCCGTAATCGACGACGGTGTCGGCAGTACCCCAGAGAAGAATACCGGTGCGGCCGCGTTGTTGGCCGACGCGTCTGTAGACGGGGTCCATATGGGCGAGATCGTAGTTTTTCATGGAGTTTTGCAGGCTACGCTTATAGCCACGAAACCGCAGTTGCTGCTCATAAGCAGATACAAACCGATGCAAACAATCGGTGTCCCCGGCTAAGCCCCGGGGCATTTGCCGGGTGATGATGCCGTCGCCAAACACGCGCAGAATCCACCAACCAAGGCCGGGAACCAATAATAGCTTCGATGCGGCGGGAAGCGACATCATACCGGCGGGCGCGATAAGCCCAAGCCGCCGTACGCGCTCTGGATGCCGGTCGGTGAAGTGCACGGCGATGGCGCCGCCCATACTCAAGCCGATGAGGTCGACGGGACCGTGCAGGTGCTGGCTGTCGAGGAGGTCCAGAAGTTGCCTATCGAAGCGGTCTTCATCATAACAGCCTGCCGGGCGATCTGAGTATCCGCGGCCGTAAAGGTCATAGCGCAGCACGTGGAAACCCGCGCCAGCCAACGCCGCTACCTGATGGTCCCAAATAAACATGGGGGAGGAGAAGCCGTGGACAAGCACGACCGGGCAACCATCGGGGGGACCGGTGCCTTCGAAATGGGTGTAACCTCCAGACAAACGCACAAAGCGGTGTCCCTCGGTTTCGAGTTCCGCGCGCGCGGTATCGTCGAGCGGGCGCCGTTCCGCCTGGGGAACGAGCCATGCCGCCAGCACCGCCATAGCCAGCACCCCCGCGACAGCGCCGAAAATGTAGAGCATCATGCCGCCCTCCCAAGGTTAAAGCGTAGCGCGGCCGGTGCGGCGCGTCAAATTCGCCGCAGGACTAACCCTTCGTCCGGCGGTGTTTCGCAAGCATGAGCACACGTACCAAGAGGGACACCATGCCGATTCCCAAGCGAAGCCCAAGGGTCCAGCGGGTGATGGCGTGGGCGCTCGGCCGATCGGAGGCCGGCATGGCGAAGACCTATGGTACGGCCAAAGCTGCGCTGCTGGCTGAGCTTCGGGGCGACATTGTGGAAATTGGCCCCGGCACCGGCGCGAACCTGCCGTATTACGCCGAGGGGGTCCGTGTCATCGGTATTGAGCCGAACCGGTACATGGCGCCGTACCTGACCAAGAAGGCGAAGGCGCAGGGGATTCATTTCGAGCTTGCTCCGGGCCATGCGGAAAACCTGCCACTCGAGGATGCGAGTGCCGATGCGGTTGTGAGTACGTTGGTGCTGTGCTCCGTTTTCGATCTCGACCGCGTCCTTGCCGAGGCGCACCGCGTGTTGCGGCCGGGCGGCCGGTTCGTGTTTCTGGAGCATGTGGCGGCGCCTCGCGGGAGTTGGACGCGCCGGTTTCAGCACTGGGTCAAACCCGTGTGGCGCTACCTCGGCGACGGGTGCTGCCCGGACCGCGAAATCGAGCGGCACATCGAGCAGGCGGGGTTCGCATGCCTCGAAATCGAACACCGGTATATCCATGCCGGCCTGCCGCTCATCGGCCGGCACATCGCCGGCAAGGCGACCCGCTGAGAATCGTCGGCGTCCACGATTGACATCAAGCGGTATGGCGGGTACCATACAGCCACCCGCCGAGCGGCGGTAGCTCAGTTGGTAGAGCGCGACCCTCCCAAGGTCGAGGTCGCGGGTTCAAGACCCGTCCGCCGCTCCAGTTCTTTCTCCCCTCTGATCGGATGCCATCGCGCCTGTGCTGTGCCCAATCCGGGAAACAGGCGCCCGGCATACCTCCGTGCTATCCCAATCTATCCAGAAGCAGCTTAAAGCAGGGGAGACGGGGGAGACGGAGCAGCGACAGTGCCGCCGCTGGCTGACAGCCTACAGCCAACCGTCACGTCCCGCAGGAAGGCGTGCATCGGGGATAGCGCTTGCGTACCTGCCGGCGGCGTCAGCAGGGCATGTAGTGGGTCGGTGTTTTAGAAAACAACACATCAGCAAAACCACTGAAAATCCACCACTGCGGACCAGGTTCATCACTTCGATTAACAAGTTAAACGCCTGATTTTAAGGACTTTACGCACCACATATCATCGGATTGCTCAGGTGCGTATATGACACCAACCCGGCGGCCAACGGGCTTGTCAGGACTGCGGCATCCCGGAACATGGTCATGTTGCATAATAGGACGATCAGGGCGCCGTGTTGCAGCCGAATTCCTGCCCGGCTATACACAACATAATACATATTATCAGACGCTGCGCCGGCCTCTGGAAAACGCCCCTGAAGCGCCTTGCTCGAATTCCCCTGCACCCACATCGCGCCAACCCTGGCACGCCTGAACCCGCATGCGTTTTGCACTCGCCCGGCGTGTGGCGTATTCTTCCACTTCTTCCACTTCCAGGTTATCGAATCGAAAGGTTTGTGTCTTATGCCCGCGATTTATGTTTGCCGCGCACTGCCCGCGAGCGCGATTCAGATGCTGAGGGATGCCTTTGGCGAGCCGGCGGTCGAGGTATTTCCTGAGGACCGTCCCATGCAGCGATCGGAACTGCTCGCGGCCGTCAGCGGCCGGGATGCTTTGCTGCCGATCCTGACTGAGCGTGTGGATGCGGAAGTCATGGATGCTGCCGGTCCGCAGTTACAGATTATCGCGAACTATGCCGTGGGCCACGACAACATCGACGTGGCGGCGGCGACGGAACGGGGAATCGCGGTGACGAACACGCCCGGCGTGCTCACCGAGACGACGGCCGACCTTGCATGGTTGTTGCTCATGGCGGCGGCGCGCCGCGCGGGCGAGGGCGAGCGGTATCTGCGTGCGGGGCGGTGGGAAAGCTGGGGGCCGATGCTGCTTCTGGGGCTGGACATACACGGCACAACGCTTGGGATTTTCGGGATGGGCCGTATCGGTCAGGCGGTGGCACGGCGCGCGCTGGCTTTCGGCATGCGGGTTGTTTACTGCGATCCGGGCGGCCTGCCTGCCGGCTCGCCGTTGGCCGGGCAGGTGCATGCTGTGGACAAGGCTGCGTTGTTGGCGGAGTCGGACTTTATCTCTATTCATTGCCCTTTAACCGCGGAAACGCACCATGCTTTCAGCACGGCGGAATTCGCGGCCATGAAGGACACGGCGATTCTGGTGAACTCGGCCCGGGGCCCTGTAGTGGACGAGGCGGCGCTGGCCCAGGCACTTCAGTCGGGCGTGATATGGGGCGCCGGGCTGGATGTGTATGAAGCGGAACCGGCAGTCCATCCGAAGTTGCTTGCGTGTGAGAACGCGGTACTTCTCCCCCACCTCGGCAGTGCGACTTATGGCACGCGGGGAAAGATGGCGGAGATAGCGGCGGCGAATATCATGGCGCGGTTGCGCGGTGAGCGGCCGCCGAACTGCGTGAACCCCGAGGTGCTGTAGGGGGCGGTTCAGGGCTTGCGGAGCGTGTGCCGGCGGAGGCGCCCCCACCCCCACGCCGCCGCCATGGCCCACCAGTGGTAAAGAAACGCGCGCACCTGCCAGGGCCTGGGCGCAGTCGTGTTATAGCCGGCTTGTCCCAACCGGGGCGCTTCACCCGCCTGCGCCTGCTCGTAGATGCGCAGCAGGGCCTGGCGCAGTTCCCGCGCCGACTGGAAGCGCTGGTGCGGATGGGCCGCGGTGGCCTTGCTCAAGAAGTCCTGGCAGATGACATGCAGATCCGGACGCAGTTCGAGCAGACTGTGCTTCATATCGGGCCGCTGACCGGTAAGCATCTCGAAGAAGATGATGCCCAGGGAGTAGATGTCGGCCCGGTGGTCGACTTTGGCAGCATCGGTGCGCTGTTCCGGGGCAACGTATTGCAGCTTGCCAAGACTGGCGCCGACCATGGTGAGAACCTGTTCCGCGTCGGCGATCTTGGCGAGGCCGAAATCCAGCAGCCGCACGGACCCATCCCGGAGGATCATGACGTTTTCCGGCGAGAGGTCGCGGTGAATGGTAATGCGGTGGGCATGCTCGAGGGCATGGGCCACGAGACACAGCACGCGCACCGCGGAGCCCAGGTCGAGCCGGCCGCGCTGGTTCAACCACGCCCGCAGGGTCTTGCCGCGCACGTACTCCATGGTGTAGAAAATCTGGTTGCCCTCACGGTGTGTGTCGTATACCTTCACGATTCCGGGATGGTCGAGGCGCTTCACGGTTTCCATCTCCCGGAGAAACCGGGAAACGGCCTGGTCGTTGTTGACCCATTGGGTGCGCAGCATCTTGAGGGCAAGCTCGCGGCCGGTCTGATGATCGTAGACACGGTACACCTTGCCGATACCGCCGCGGCCCAGACCTTCCTGGACCTGGTATCGGTTCGCGATGTAGCGTTTTGCGGGCTTATCAGACATCAGATCGTGGGACGAAGCCGTAGCTTTGCGGACGTTTTCCCGCACTCTCTCCTGCGTGGATGATACCACGGACAACGCGGGTGGCACGGGGCCGCCGTGTGTTGGCGGGGCGGCGTGCGCTATAATCCGGTTCCCATGAAATGAAGCTAAACGTACCGGAGGGAGTTCGTAACTATGTATATCGGCCGTATTGTCAGTGTCGCCATGACGGGCGACGGGCGTCTCGCGGCGGCCTATCGCGTGTCGAGCCGCTCGTTTCCGAACCGCACCGCGCTGGTCAGTGAACACAAGGTAAGTATCGTACCGAAGGCTGGGCATGAAGGCGACGTGCATAAGAACCCGTATATTGCCTACAACTGCGTGCGAATCGTGTGCGATAGGCAGGTTGCCGTGGTGACCAACGGCAGCCAGACGGATCCCGTGGCAGAAAAGATCGCCTTGGGCTTACCCGTGCGCGACGCCCTCGCCATGTCGTTGCTGACACTCGACTTCGAGAAGGACCAATACAACACGCCGCGGATTGCGTCGGTTATCGATATGCGCGACGGCGGCGCCTGGCTGGCCACAGTGCGCGATGACGGCCTGGAGGTGCGGCGCATGCCCATCGAGCCAGGCCGCTTCTTCTACGTCGCCACGTATGAAGAGAACACCATTCATGAGGCGCAGTCGGGTGCATTTCCGGCGGAGAGCGCGGCGGCGGCGTGCAAGTTCATCCTGGGCGAAGGCGTGTTTGCCGAGCGCACGAAGCCGGTGAGCGCAGCGGCGGCCGTGGCCCTCAAGGGCGGGTTCCAACTCGCCACGCTGGATGCACAACAGTAGGGCCTGCCCCCGGAAGAGGAACTGCCATGACCACCGAATACGTGTCGCCGCTGGTCGAGCGCTTCGCCACAAAGAAAATGGCGCAGCTCTGGAGCGCCCAGAAGAAATTCAGCACGTGGCGCCGCTGCTGGATAGCGCTTGCGGAGGCGGAAAAAGAGCTCGGCCTCGACATCACAGATGCCCAGCTCGATGCTATGCGCGCGCACGTGGACGACATCGACTTCGCGAGCGCGCAGACGCACGAGCGCAAGACCCGCCACGACGTGATGGCGCACATCCATACCTTCGGCGAGGCGGCGCCGGAAGCAAAGCCCATCATCCACCTCGGCGCCACGAGCTGCTACGTGGGCGATAACACGGACCTGCTGCTCATCCGCGAGGGCCTCGACATGCTGCTCGCGAAGACCGTCAACGTCCTCGAACGCCTAAAGCAATTCGCACTGGAATGGAAAGACCAGCCGGCCCTCGGTTTCACGCACTACCAGCCGGCGCAACTCGTGACCGTGGGCAAGCGGGCGTGTCTCTGGGCGCAGGACCTGCTCATGGACGCACAGGACATAGCGGACCAGATCGCCCGGCTGCGTTGCCGCGGTGTGAAGGGTACCACGGGCACGCAGGCCGCGTTCCTCGCGCTGTTCGACGGCGACCATGACAAGGTGCGCAAGCTCGACCAGCTCGTGGCGGAGAAGCTGGGCTTCGCCAGCTCCTACCCCGTGACCGGCCAGACCTACCCGCGCAAGGTGGACACCCACGTGTTGCAGGTGCTCGCGCGGCTCGGCGAATCGGTACACAAGTTCGCCACGGACATGCGCCTGCTCGCGAACCTGAAGGAGATCGAAGAGCCTTTCGAGAAAACCCAGGTCGGCAGCAGCGCCATGGCATACAAGCGCAACCCCATGCGCTGCGAGCGGGCCTGTGCATTGGCGCGGTTCCTCATGGCCGCGCCTACCCACGGCGCGTTTACCACAGCGACACAATGGTTCGAGCGCACGCTGGACGACTCGGCCATCCGGCGGCTCAGCCTTCCCGAAGCGTTTCTCGCGGCGGATGGCGTGCTCAACCTGTACCTCAACGTGATGGAAGGCCCCAAGGTCTACCCGAAGGTGATCGAGAAGCGCGTGTGGGCGGAGCTGCCCTTCATGGCCACGGAGAACATCATCATGGCGGGGGTGAAACGCGGTGGGGACCGCCAGGAACTTCATGAGGTTATCCGCACGCACTCGCACGCCGCCGCCGCCAACCTGAAAGAAGCCGGCGGCGAGAACGATCTGCTCGAGCGCCTAGCCCGCGACCCCGCCATCGGCATGAGCCTCGATGAATTGGAAGCCGCCCTCGACGTGCGCCAGTTCGTCGGCCGCGCCCCCGAGCAGGTGACCGAGTTCATCAACGCCGAGCTGCAACCTTTCCTCGATGCCCACAGAGATATGCTGGGCGTGGCGTCGGATGTGCGCGTGTAATGGCTGGCAAGTATTGAAGCGGGGTGCGCCGGCGCTGCATGGCCCGCTCACCGCGCCCCCAGTTCCGCGAACAAGGTTTCGAGGAATTGCGTGGCGAGGGGGTAGATGCCCGGCACCGTGCTGGCGCGTGGTCCGGCAACGTTGAGCACGGCGATGTTGTGGTTGTTGATCCAGCGGTGGGCGCCGGTAACCGTGGGTTTTGTTTCGAGATCGATCACGAGGTGCGGCTTGTGCTCCTGAAGGGCAAACACGCGGGTGAGCGCCGTGCCGCCGGCGGGTTCGCCGAAAGTGAGGATGAGCGTGCCGTCGCTATCACGCACGTTCCAGCAGGTGCGCTCGGCATATTCGCGCGCCGGCGTCTCGATGAGCGGATAGGTGGGCGGAATGCGGCCATCCTCGGCAAAGCGCCCTTTCGGACACCAGCCGCCGCAGGGTATACCAAGGCGCATGGCGACATCGAGCGCGGCCCGGTCGACGCCGGTTTGCCCGCCGGATACGATTTTCTTCGGTAGGGACATGGAGGTCTGGGTTCCCGTTCGACGCTTTGTCCTGTGCGGCTTCCCCTCTGTAGACGCATGGGGCGGCGGGTTTCTTGCCCGGGTTTCCCAAGCGCCCCGGGAACACAGTATAATGCCGCGCCAATGAATAAGCCCAAGTCCGAACGAGGTATAAACATGAGCCAGGAGACCCCGCGTGTATCGGTCGTGGTGCCGGTCTTTAACGAGGAGGATGCGCTGGAGGAACTGTGTGCGCGCACCGTAGCGACGCTGGAGGCGCGGGGCGACACGTTCGAGATTATCCTCGTAGACGATGGCAGTACGGACGACACACTGGGTATCGCGCGCCGGTTACATGCGCGCGACCCGCGTATTCGCGTGCTGCGGCTCACGCGGAATTTCGGGCAGAATCCGGCGCTCTATGCGGGCTTCTCACGGGTGCGTGGGGCATTCGTGGTCATGATGGATGCAGACCTGCAAAACTACCCCGAAGACATGCCGAAGCTTCTTGACCGGCTGGAATCCGGCTATGACATCGTCAGCGGGTGGCGCACCCAGCGGCAGGACGCTTTCTTCCGGCGCATAGTCTCGCGATTGCTGAACGCGTGGATCAGTCACGTCACAAAGTTACACCTGCACGACTACGGCTGCGCGCTGAAAGCGTTTCGGCGGGAGGTTGTCGGCCGCATGAACACGCTGAGCCACCGGTGCCGTTACCTGCCGGCGGATGTGGCGGCGCTCGGCGGTGCGGTGTGCGAAGTGGAAGTACGGCACGCGGGCCGCACCCATGGGCAAAGCAAGTACGGCCTGCGCAAGCTTGTGCGCACGGCCTTTGACCTGCTCACGGGAATCACGGCAGGGCCCCTGCACTGGATTGGGCTGGCCGGCTGGGTCTTTGCATTTATGGGCTTTGCGATGGGCATCCGCGTGGCGCTCATCCGGGTCATATACGGCAACCTGTTGGATTTGGAGACGGTCATTGCGGTTTTCTTTGCGCTGGCGGGGGTGCAGATGATTGCTACGGGGCTCATGTGCGAATACGTAGCGCGCATCTATGTCGAGGTGCAGCGCAAGCCGTATTACGTGATTCACGAGGAGAGCGACTGATCAATGGCGCCGAGGGTAATCAACGTGCTTGCGCTCGCCGTGGGCGGTAATGTGACCCAGGGCATTCTGAAAGCGCTCAGGCGATCGCAGGTTCCCAACCGCGTTGTGGGCGCCGACATCAGCGCGCTGAAAATCGGCTTGTACACGTCGGAACGGGCGTACTTGTCGCCCTGGGCGGGCGAAGAGCGTTTCGTGCCATGGCTCATCGAGACGTGCAAAAAGGAGAATATCGACATTATCCTGACCGGCTGCGAGCCGATACTGCGCGTTCTGTCGCCATTACGCACCACAGTGGAAGCGGCCACGGGCGCGTATTGTCTCGTGAATGCGCCCGAGGTGATGGCGATAGGTGAGGACAAGCTGGAGACGTGCCGCTGGCTCGAAGCGCAAGGCTTCAACTTCCCCTGTTATGCGGCGGCGGACAACCTGGGAGCGCTGACTGCGCTCATCGACGCGTGCGGCTTTCCCCTGGCAGCAAAGCCCCGAATGGGCGGCGGGGCCCACGGGTTCCTGGTGTTGGGCAACAAGCACGAGCTGGCGGCTGTCCGCGGGCGCGGCGACTACATCGTGCAAGAGCTGCTGGGCGACACAGACAACGAATACACCGTGGGTGTTTTTTGCGACCGCCGGGGGGAAAAACGGGCAACCATCGCCATGCGGCGCACATTGCATGGGGGCACCACGCACCAGGCGGTGCTGGGCGCGTACCCGGAAGTACGCGCGGAAGCCGAGCGAATTGCCGCAGCGCTGAAGCCTTTGGGGCCTTTTAATGTGCAATTGCGCGTCACGTCCCGCGGACCGGTGTGTTTCGAGCTGAATCCGCGTTTTTCCGGCACCGCGCCGCTGCGGGCATACTACGGCTTCAACGAGGCCGAGGCGGTCTTGCGGCATTTCGTGCTCGATGAAGAAACCCTCGCATTGCCCGTTGTTACCCGGGGAACGGCGCTGCGCTATTGGAACGAAGTGTATGTGGACCAGGAAGCGGTGCAGCAATTGGAGCGTGATGGCTGCCTCGATGACCCGCATGCTTATCCGTTGCATGTGGAAGACTACGGGATACGCGGTTGAAGGTACTTGTCACAGGGGCCGGGGGCCACGTGGGCGGTGCGGTGGCGCGGGCGTTGTTGGCGGAGGGATATGCCGTTACCGGAATGAGCCGGCGCGGGGCGGCGGACATCCCGCCGGAGGTGGCGCCCCTCACCTTCGATCTGGCGGAAGGCAACTTGGACACCTTGACCGGCGGCGGCACGCGCTGTGATGCCATTGTCCACGCCGCGGCCTGTCTGGACCCGGCCGATGAGGCGGCACTCATGGCAGTCAACGCCTATGGCACCCACCTCATGGCCCAGCTTGCCAGCCGGTGGAACTGCACGCACTTTGTGTACATTTCCACCGTGGCCGTCTACGGAAAACCGGGCAGCAGCCCGTTGCATGAACGGCAGTGCCCGGCCCCGCCCTCGCTCTATGCCGCCACGAAGCTCTTCGGTGAACACCGGGCCGCGCTGCTTGAACCGCAGATGCATACCTTGTCCCTGCGCATCCCCTCCCCTATCGGCCCGGGTCTGCGGGCACGGCGCATCATGCGTGTCTTCGTGGAGCGGGCATTGCGCGATGAGCCCCTGCGGGTGCATGGGCACGGCGGCCGGCGGCAGAACTACCTCGATGTGCGCGACGTGGCGGCGGCCGTATGCGCCGGAATACGCGCGGATTGTAGCGGCGTTGTCCAGGTAGGATCCGCAGAGGCCGTGTCGAACATGAATCTGGCGCAGCGTATCACGTCCGTGCTCGGCTCCAGGGCAGAGGTGGCGTTGAGCGGACAACCGGATCCGGATGACCATGTGAACTGGGAAATGGATTGTGCGCGAGCCCGCCAGTGGCTCGGTTGGCAGCCCCACTATATGCTGGAAGATTCGATTCGGGACTTGGCAGCGGAAATCCGCCGGGAAAGCGGTGCGGCCGGCCCCCGGACTGGAGGGCAGTTATGATCCTCGATAGCGACGGATATCCGAAAGTGCCAGTGCATGTGTGCTGGAGTGATTCGGAAGCCGAGGTTGTCATCGCCTACTTGCGTGCGCATGGGGTGGAAGCCCGGGCGAATTCGGAAATCCCCCACTCGATATTGCCCATCACGGCCGATGGCCTCGGCGAGGTGTCGGTGCTGGTCAAGGCGGAAGACGAGACCGCCGCGCGTAACCTGCTGGCCGCACACACGCGTGAGCGTGAGGAAGGGCGGGATGGGGCGGGGCCGTGAGCGGGGAAAGCCGCCCTACTCGCCGAATCGTTTCTTGAGATCGGCAAGCTGATCGGCAAGTTGCGTGTTGAGCCCTTTGCTGCTCTTGTCGCCGTACTTCACATTCGACGAGCCGCCCTTCGCGCTGTCTTTGCGCCGGCTGTCGTCGCTGCGTCCACGCTTGGGCGGCCGCTCCCGGCGGCGCGTGTCCCGCTTTTTCTCCTGGTCGCGGTCCCCTTGGCTACCACGGCTGTCGGCGCGTGCGGGCGCTCCTCCCCCACGCTCCTTACTCTCGGTCCCCGCCTGTTCGCGCGGCACCCCCTCACTCTTGCCGCGCTGCGGGGGACGTTTACGCTTGGCCTTCGCGGCAGCGCGCATGGACAACGAGATGCGCGGCGTTTCCTTGTCAACCTGAATTACGTGGACACGCACGATGTCGCCGACTTTCACCACTTGCCGGGGGTCGGGCACATAGCGATTGGCCAGTTCCGAGAGATGGACCAAGCCATCCTGCTGCACACCAATGTCGACAAAGGCGCCAAAGTCGGTGACATTGGTCACGATACCCTCGCACGCCATGCCTTCCTGGAGCTCGGCCACAGAGTATACGCCCTCGAGGAACTTGGGCGGCTTGAACCGGCGGCGCGGGTCGCGCCCGGGCCGCAAGAGTTCCGCACGGATATCGGCAAGTGTGGCGGGGCCAATGGAATCCATCTGATATTTGTCGAAGTCGATCTTCTCGATGAGATCCCGGTTGCGCACCAGATCCGCCGCGCTCACCTCCAGGTCGCTTGCCATTCGCTCGACGACCGGGTAGGCCTCGGGGTGAATAGCGGTGGCATCGAGCGGCGTGTCGCCGTTGGGTATCCGCAGGAAACCCGCACACTGCTCGAAGGTTTTCGGACCGATACCGTCGACATCGATAAGCTGTCGCCGATTGGTAAAGCCGTTGTGTTGTTTGCGAAAGGCGACAAGGTTTTGCGCAGTTCCCATCTGGATGCCGCTCACGTAGCGCAACAGCGAAACGTCGGCGTTGTTGAGATCAACGGTGACACGGTTGACGCTGGACACGATGGTCTTGAAAAGCCCGTCGCGCAGTTGGCGCTGATTCACGTCGTGCTGGTACTGGCCGACGCCGATGTTGCGCGGCTCGATCTTCACGAGTTCCGCCAGCGGATCCTGAAGGCGCCGTGCCACGGAGATGGCGCTGCGCACGGCGAGTTCGGCATCGGGGAATTCTTCGCGTGCAATCTTCGAGGCCGAATAGATGGCGGCGCCGGATTCGTTGACTAGAATAGAAAAGACCTGATTATTGCCGGACTTGCGGATGATGCCCTTCACGAAGCGTGCAATATCGCGCGCGCCCTGTGCATTGCCGATGGCCACCGCTTTGATGTGGTGTTGCTCGATAAGCCCGGCCAGATCTTTTTCCGCCTGCGCACTGTCTTCCTGCGGCTTGAGCGCCGCGCTGGCGGTATGTGAGCCGGTTGCATCGACAACGGCAAGCATGCCGCCGCCTTCGCTGTCGGGCTCGATCCCGATCACCGGAATGGCGCCGGCCGGCGGGGACAGCAGCAGGTTGCGCGCGTTCTCCTGGAACACGCGAATCGCCTCGGTCTCGGCATCTTCCCGGGCGATGGCGCGCACTTCTTCTTCGAGCGTGGGCTTCAAATGGCGGTGATAAGCTTCTTTGACCGCGGCGCGAATTTGCTCCGCCGTATCTGCGCGTTCGGACTTGCGGAATCGCTCCACGATGTCCCGCATCATGCGGTCGTCGTCGATGACCAATTCGATACGTAAGATGCCTTGCTTGGCGCCGCGCAATGCCGCAAGCAGACGGTGTGACGGGATACTTGCGAGGGGTTCGGAAAAGTTGTAGTACGCCTCGAACTTGGTTTTCTGGCCTTCGGCATGGGGGGTAACGCCTGTGGTGACTTGCCCCTCTTTGAACAGGCGTTCGCGGATCATGCCGCGGGTGACACGGTCGAAATTGATGCGCTCTATCAGAATGGCGCGGGCTCCGTCGAGCGCTTCCTCGGGCGAACTGATCTGCTTCTGGCTGTTCATGAAGCTCCGGGCCACTTCTTCGAGGCTTTGCGCGTCGTCCGGCTGTTCCCAGATGTAGTCGGCCAGCGGGCCAAGTTCCTGTTCTCGGGCCACGGTGGCCCGGGTGCGCCGCTGGCGCCGGAAAGGCAGGTAGATATCCTCGAGTTCAGCCGAAAGATTGCACGCCATGATTTCCTGGCGCAGGTTTTCGGTGAGCATGTTGCGCTTGGCGATATTCTCGATAATGGCTTGGCGCCGGTTGACGAAGGCGGTGTACTTGATGTTGTAGCTCTCGATCTGCTCGAGTAGCGCATCTGTCAGACCGCCCGTAAAGTCCTTGCGGTAGGCGGCGATAAACGGTACCGTGGCGCCCTTGTCGAGAAGTTGGATGGCCACGGCTACTTGGTCCGGGCGTACGCCCAAGGTAGTGGCGATGCGTTCGACAAATCTCTGCTCAATCATGTTTGAGGCGACTCCGGGACGGGCACGTCCGGCGCTGTGACGGTGAACTCATGGGCGTGTTTGCCATTGGAGGCGGTAGCTTATCCTGCTTTTCGCCAATGGACGTTTGGCCTTTGGCATTGTTGTGGCGGAGTGTAACAAAAACGAGGCTGCGCCACCAATGTGCGGGCACGGCTGACAGTTCCCATAACCATTCGCTTTATCGTAGCATGTTAGAGGCGCACATCGAAAGTGATGGCGGCGGCCGTGTTTGGAAACGTAAGGCGCAGGGTTCCGCTGTCCGCGTCCCACGTATGTTCAAAGTCGATCTCCGGGGTGGTGTTGATTTCACGGGGCGCCTTGGGCAGCACTACCCGGGCGCGCGCGGTGGTGGCCGCCGGGCCGTGCGCGGTGAAGCGAAAGGCTTCGTCCGTGAGCTGCTCGTTGCGAATACGGGCGGCCGCCGCGACAACTTTCGCCTCGACACCCTGGCTGCGCGCCCAGTCGAGGTCATAGAGCAGGGTGCGCTCGTTCGGGGCAAGGGTGCGCTTGGTCGTGTAGGCGAGGTGTGGGTCGAAGAGATCGATATAGTGGCCCTCGATCTCGAGCGGTGCGTCGCGCATCGACTCATCCAACACGGACACCATGACAAACGGTCCGCGGCGCAGTCGCAGGTAGCGCTGGGTTTCCAGGGTTTCCCCTTTTTGTTCGAGCAGATTCCTGGTCATCTCGCGAATTTTCTCCGCACCGTCTTTATAGATCTGGAGCTTGCGCGGCTTTTCTTCAAAAATGCGCACAAACCCGTCGCCTACGGCAACCGGCTCGTTACGTGCCGTGACAGCGACCCCGAGCCGGTCGAACAGGTCATCGCGCGCATCGGCCTCCTTGTCGCCGTCCTCATTCCACCAGGCCCGCACCCGGTTGTAAGGGTCCGAGGCATCGCCGACGTAAAGCAGGCAGCCGCCGTTGCGCACCCATCGGTCCAGCACTGCGTGGTATTCGGGCTCGAGCGGCTTCTGGCCTTCGTAGGTAAGCAGAAGCACCCGATAGTCATCGAGGGCATCGGGCGTGGTGATGGTCTCGAACTGTACAGGCTGCACAGGCACCCCGTGTTTCAGCAGTGGCAGGGCGAGTGCGTAGAAGGAGCCCAGGTGCGGATCGCTGCGATAAGGAGCCGCCCGTTGGAACATCATTGTGTCAGACACCAGCACCCCAATGCCCCGGGTGCCCATGTCATAGACGACCTCTTCCTGGTCCATCGCGTTCAGTGCGTTAATGATAGTGAGAATTTCGGTGGCGTAGTCGGCCGGTATGCCCACCCGGTCCCCCTTCTTTTCATCGAGGTCAACTTCCGGATAGGCCCCCTGGAAGATGCGCCTGGGCCACGGCATGACTTCATAGTGGTGGACTTCCGGCCAGAAGAGCGATGCGAGCACGGTACACTCGTAATTGTAGCGGTAGTCGTTCCAGCTCCGGTTCGGATTGTCCTCGATGGGGTCCGCCAGGAACCACACGGTGCGTCCGGTAGGCCGGACCATGGCGAGCATTTGGCCATACTCGAGGAAGGCCGTCTCGAAGGTGCGCTCTTTCAATTCGCCCTGGTACATGTTCGGCGTGCGCGCTGTACCGGTCCAGACCTGGGCGATATAGCCATCGGCCGTGTCGAGGTGCATAAGACGCGACATAGGACTCACGATGCGCCAATGCGCATAGTTGATGAGGCTGTGGGTGGGCACGTGACAGCCGATCTCGACGTCCTTCTCGCCGGCACGCTCCTTAATGTGGCCGAAAACTTCCTTCAAGGCTTGGAAGTAGAGCTCATACTTGAGGCGGCTCGCGCGCCACTGGGCGTCGGGGGTGGCGTCGGGTTCTTCCCACGGCTCCTCGTAAAAACGTTCCCACGCCTGCTTGAATGCCTCGCTCCAACCGCTTTCGGCCCAGTACTCCGGCTCTTCCATAAACACCGCCTCGACCTGCGCATCCACCGCCCGGCCTGCCTTTTCCTTGATGTACTCGATATAGGCGGCGGTGGGTACGTTGTAACCCACCGTCTTGCTCTGGCCGTGCATGAATAGTTTGCCGCGCTTATTGGTCTGAACCTCCTCTTTCTTGAAGCCATCCTCGGTAACGTAGTAGTCCTCGTAGCCCCCCCAGGAGATGCCGGTCATCATCGATACGGTATAGCCCTGGTTGCGCCACTGCGTAACACGATCGGGGAAGGAATCGTCGACGCCATAGACGATGGCCATATCGGACTGAATATCGAGCTCGGGACTGAAGGGAGCGGCAGTCTGGAAGGCCGTCATGTCCGGCATGCCGGGAGCGGCAAACAGCAAGGGAGCGGCAATCAGTATCAGCGGTAACGTAGTCATAAGTGGTGGCCTCCGGCGGCTGGGTTTACTGCGCGAAACGATACCACCGTTTGTCGTGCTGCATCAATGGGGTGCGGCGGTGGTATCATGCCGGGCATGGAACCGTTGCGCCTCAAGGTATCCGACCGTCTCAAGGCCATCATGGGCTACCGGAAATTCGCCGGGGCTGTGCCGCGCATGCTCGTCCTCCAAGGGCGGTACTGGCTGGACGAGGCGTGTGTACGTGCCGCGAATAGCCTGGGCTGGCAAGTGGCTGAAGCGCCCATTTGCATGGAAGGTGCGCTGCCGCGCGCGGATATTTCGCGGCTCTTCTACACGCTTGCCGAGTTTCGCCCGGATTTTGTGCTCAGTGTGAACCTGTCGGGTATGGACGAGGACGGCGTATTTGCGCGGTTCTTCGAGGATTTGGCGCTCCCGTGCGTCACCTGGTTCGTGGATGATCCGCGCACAATCATGATGGGCCGTACATGCTACACGCACCCCTATGCGGTGGCGTTTACCTGGGATGCCGCGTACACGGATTACTTGCACGCCTGCGGCTTTATGGCGGTGCATACCCTGCCTCTGGCGGCGGACCCGGCGCTCTTTAACGCACCGCCTTCTGCGGCGAACGCGGACCACCTTCCCCCCGCTTTTGTGGGCAACTCGATGCGGGAACCAGCCGCACGGGAATGGGCATGGATCGCGGCGCGTCCCGCCGTCGCGCAGTCCGTGCGCGACGCCTTCGCGGCGGGGCGCGTGGATCGCCGGCGCTTTGGCGAAGGCCTCGCGGCGATGCTCGGCGCCGATGCCACCGCCGGGTTCGACGCCCACGAACGGCGGCATGCGGAGATTTACTGCTTTGTCGAGGGCACACGGCGGCGGCGCCATGCATTGCTGGCGGGACTTGCCGATGTGAACGTCCTGGCACGCGGCGACGCGGGCTGGCGTGAAGTCACGCCCCACACTGGACCGCCGGTGAATTACACACACGAACTGCCGGACTTCTACCGGGATTGCGCCGTGAACCTGAACACGACCAGCATTCAGATGCCGCACACGGTCAACCAGCGGGTGTTCGATTGTCCCGCGGCCGGGGGCTTTCTGCTGACGGACAACCAGGCGGACCTGGCGGCGCTCTTCGACATGGAACGCGAGGTGGCCACTTTCCACGACCTTGCGGATTGCCGGGAAAAGCTGGCGCACTATCTTGCGGAACCCGGCCTCCGGCGGGAAATGGCGGCGCGTGCGCGAGCCCGTGTATTGGGCGAGCATACCTACGCACACCGGCTGCAACAAATCGCCGGCCTTCTGCGCGCACGCTATGGCTGATCGGCGTCAGTTGCCTTCTGTGTCCGGCGGATAGGCCTGACCGGGATCACGATCCATCTTGGGCCGGTCGATCCTGGACCAGTTGATTTCACGGGTGATTTCCGTGCCTTCCGGGTCCGAGGCCATGAACCGGTTAAAGTTGTGATACAGGATATTGTCGAGCAGCGGACTCGTGATCTCGAGGCCGTTCAAGACTGCCGGTTCGCCATCGTCCCCCTTGATGAACGACACCGTGTAGGTTTCCTTTGTAAGCATGTCCAGGTAGGCCTGCATGCGCTCTCCCAACCACTCGGTCGTTTTCACGGGGTGATTGGTGACGACAAGATCCGTGCCGAACATGAAACGATCGGGGTAGGTGTTGAAGATGTCGCGAAATTTGTCCGGTGACCCCGATATGCGCTTGAGACCTGCGATCAGGAAGTCATCGTGCCCGAAGCTGACATCGGAGTACAGGTTTGGAAAGGTATCGAGGTACTCGCGCAGACGCGAGTCTTTAATGGAAGACAACATGAAATGCGGGCAGATAACCCGCATGTCGGGGAAGAGCCTCAGCACCTCGATAAATTCCTGGGCGAACCCGATCTTGTACGGGTTGACATGCCATATGGTGGGGACGTTGTTCTTTTCGAGGTATTCATAGAGCGGGAACATGCGCGCGTCGTCCATCGCGATGGGATGGAAAAGATAGGTGTTGTCTACCGGACTGACGTAGCCATGGCCGGTGTAAAGCTTGAGACCGGATGCTCCCTGCTGCATGTAGGCATCGAGTTTTGTGACCATCATCGGGTCGGTCGGGCTGATGGTCGGCCATGCCTGGAAGTGATCCGGGTATTCCTGCGCAATTTCCAGCATGTTGTCGTTGTACTCGTCGTACCGCGTGAAGCCAACCCGCGGATTGAGCGTGATGGTGAAATGCGAACTGCCGAGCAGCACCGTCATGCCGATGCCGTGCGCCTCATTGGCGGGCTGCAAGCGCTCGACATCATCGATATTTTCCGCATGCTCATGGGCATTGACAATGAGCTGCGCCTCCTGGATGCGCTCGAGCGCTTCGAGAGGCGTCTCGTTTCCCGGAACGTCTGGATAGAGCGGCAATTCTTCGGCGGGCACCGCCAACGCTGCGAGCAGGAGGCCCGCCGTGAGCAGAACGGTCAATAGGCTGGTGGTGTATTGCCAACGGTCGTGTGGCGTAGCGTACATGATGTGCTCGAAACTCCCAGGTTCGTCATTCCAAAAAGTTGCTCTAGTGTAACATGCGCATGTGGTTCGGTTTCCAGGTTGGGGCGCAATAAAATCAACGGTATATGCCCATCCTCTGCCGGCGCAACCAGGCGGCACGATCCCGCAGCGTGCCGCGATCTGGGTAGAGGAGCGGGAGTTCGGCGCCCGCTTCCTCACCGCGCATGATCGCAATGCCGGCATCGCGGTAGACCGGGTAGCGCAGTTGCCACAAGCAGGCGCCGCGCATGGTGGCCGCTCCCAGGACAACGAGGAATACCAAAACGACGGCCCAGCGTGTGCGGGCGTTGCGCCCTCTCCCCCACGCCAGCCAAGCCTGGGCAAACAGTGCAACCCAGAAGAGATTCGCCAGGGTGATATCGCGCGAGCTGAGGCCCTGCGGCATGCCGGTGGGGGCATCGGCCGGGGCAAACGCCGCCAACAGCGCGCTGCACACGGCGAAAAGGCCCAGTCCGAGGTAGGGCAACCACCAGGCGGGTTGCTCATGGCGGCGCCGCACCAGGGCATAATTGGCGGCACCCCACGTAATCAACCCGATACCGCCAGCAACCATGGCGGGCAGACCGTCGAGCATTTCCCGTTCTCCGGCGAGTCCGTAGGCGATGGGGGCCCCCATATATATCAGCGTGTCCACGACCAGATGAAGCAAACTGCCCGGGGCACTCTGACTTTCCGGCGTCAGACCGATGAAGTGGACGGCAAACACGGCGATGCCGGCGGCAGCCCAAACGCCGGTGTACAGAGACCGCGCATGTTCTTTCCCCAGCCAGCAAAGACACGCGCCAACCGCCCACACCATCATCCCGCTGCCGCACGAAAACGTTGCGACGATGGCCAGCGCGAGGGCGAGCAGGAAATCCGGCACACCGCTTCGTGGCAGGGTGAGCAGACAGAAAGTGCACCATGTGGCAAAGGCGCACAGGAACACCTGCACCTGCCAGCCCACGAACCAGTTCTGCCATTGGCTCAAGGAAAAGATGAGCGCGGCGAACAACGGCACAAGCCATAGCCATGGCACTGCGTAGCGTCGTGCGGCTGCCCGCCAATGCAGTATCAATGTAAAGAAGAAGACTGCGGCCAGCGCGGCATTCAGCCCGGTTTCATAGCCCCCCTGCCACCGTGTAACCTTTGCCAGGGCAAGCAGGATCAGCGTGGGAAAAACGGGCCGGTGCCCATCGCGCGCGGTCCAGAGATCAGCGAAACCGAAGGCACCTTCGTGCACCTTCTGCAGCAACGGCACGAGTTCCCACGTGTCTCCCAACGGCGCCGGCACGTGAAACCGCATGAGCCACCCCACCCAAAGTGCGAATGGTGCGAGTGCAAAGAGTACCAGCAGTACAGCGCCCGCGCGCCCGGGCGGCGGTTTCCGCTCACGCATAGTGCGCCCTCACAAAGGCGTCGAGCGCCTCGAGGCGGTGCGCGTGGGTGTGTTCCGCAAGGATGCGTTCGCGCGCGGCATGCACAACAGCCCGGCGCGCCTCAGGGTGCGCGAGGTAGTAGACCACCTTATCACGCAATTCGTCGAGGGAACGATAGGTCACGGCTTCCACATCGGGTTCGAAAAACTCCCCCATGTCGGCCTGATCGTCCGTAATGAGAAATCCCCCCGCCGCCGGACAGTCAAACACGCGCTGGTTCACCGCCCAACGCATCTGCAGGCTTGTGCTGTTTACGTTGACCTGGGTGCCGCAGAAAAATGGCGCGAGCTCGTTGAAGTAGTCGAGCCCCGGGCCGGCGTTTTCCACGATGGCCTTCCAGTAAGCATCGCCGCGCACCTCGATCCCCAGCGGCGCCAGGCTGCTTGCGAGCGCTTCACGTTGACGCCGGGTCGCCTCGTAGTTGATGAGCAGCTCCACGTTGCGCCGTTCGGAGGTGTTCAACGGGGCGAGCAGATCGTCACCGAGAATCGCCGCCATCCCCCGCACATAGGTTTCCCGTGTCACACGGCCCTCAGCGAAGGCCTGCTTCACCGCCTCCACCACGCACGGCAGGTGTTCGTGTTTCTCCAGGGCCTGGCTTGTCTGTTCGACCATCGACGTGCCGACGAAAGCAACCTCGCGTTCCCAGGAATCCGCAGGCATGCCGTTGAAGAGCGCGGGGTCCGTGGCGTGCGGCATGAAAAAGACATGCGGAAAGCCGATGGCCTCGAAGTGCCGGGTGTACGCGCGCTCCCACGTGGCGGCCACGGAATAGGGCGACAGGTGCATCTCGCGGCCGAACAGGATCATCCGCGGCGTATCCGTGAACCAGCTTACGTAAGGGATCCGTGCATCCTCGAAAAACCGTGCAAAAACGCCCTGCGTATCCATGCCCGCGTAGTTCGACGTGAGAATGAAATCCGGCTTGAATTCGCCAATGGTTGTGAAAAGCATGCTGATTTGTTCGCGCGTAAGCCCGCCTACCATGGCGGAGGCCACGGACGTCACCGCCCAGCCCAGAGACTTCGCCGCCCGTACCCAGCTCTGATCAAAAAAATAGCCTGTATCGAGCACGAGCAGGCGGGTATTCCCCCGAAAACGGGGATAGTCGAGGATAGCGCGCATCCCCGGCGTGATCTCCAAGCGGCGTTCTTCACTCATGGGCCGTATGGTAGCCGGAACGACGCCTCGCCGTCGAGCGCGCCGGAATCAAGGCAAAAATTACATAGGTGTGACTATCGAAATATCTGAAGTGCATCAACAGCGGTTACCGCGTGGCTGCTCGTGTCTATCCCACAAGGCCGCGTACGCGCGCATCCAGCGCCATCTGGTCGGCAGTGAACGATTGCAGCGCTGCCAGGTTCATGAGGGCGTCCAGACCGATTTCCCCCTTCGCAAGGCGGTTCTTCCAGGTGTCCAGTTTTGGAATCTTTCCTTCCTCCCGCGAGATGCGCTTATCGTCCTCACTCCAGCGCGGAAGCAGATCAGACACATCAAACGTGGTGAAATGATCTTGCAAGTCCTCCGGCCCCAACCCATCGACCTCCTTCTTGAGCAACTGATCGATGGCCGCCACGAAATCCACGCGCACGTCCCACAGCGAGCCGCCCGCGAAGTCATCGAGATTGACGCCTTCTGCGAGGGTCACCTGCGGGTCGATCTGCACCTGCGGCGGCACGGCGGCAAGCGGCGCCTGCCGGTATTCCGCGGCCACCTTCGGCGGCATGGTGTACACATCCACTCCGGCCAGTGCCGGTACCTGGTTGCCCCGGCGCATGCTCGCGCCGATAAGCAGGGACTCCGTGCGCCCGGTCTCGCGCAGGGCCGACACGACCCGTTGCGTGGCGAGGGTCGCCTTCTCCCCCACGTTCTCCGCCTCTCCCAAGCCGTTGTCCGCGACAAATGCGCCCAACCGCCCCATGAACACGTTCACATAGTTCGGCTGAGCCAGCACCGCCGCGAGATAATTCTGGCGCGCGCTGAACCCGAGCGTAAAGTTCACCCGGATGTTCTGCTGCTGCAGCTTGCGTGCCGCGAAGAAGCCGGCGGGCGTGAGCGGCACCTTCACGATGAAGTGTTCCGGGTCGATGCGGTGGTAGCGCTCGCCATAGGCCACCGAGCCATCCACGTTGTCCGCAAGGTCCGTGTGCAGTTCCACGCTCACATTGCGGCCGAAAATGTGCACCAGCCGCTGGGCATGATGGGCATTCAGAATGAACGCGATCTCGAGGGCCAGTTCCTGCTCATTGATGCCCGGCGCCGCGGCGCGCACGGCACGGGCCGCCTCCACGACAAAATCGTCGTAAATGCCCTTCTGCACTTCTTTGTTCAGCAGCGTGTTGTTGGTAGTGAGGGCCGTGAATTCAGCCGTCAGGTGCTCCCGCGCAGCGTCGATATCGCCGGTGTCCAGCCAGAGTTCCGTGCCGGTCTCGCCCAGCTTTTGCCACTCGGGGTCGGGATTCAAAGTTACCGGGGCGTCGTCGATTCGCGAGTGGGCTTCTTCCAGAAAACGGCAAACCGCTTCGTCGAGGGTGTGTGTGACAGACATGATCATTCTCCAGGGACGCGTTGCATGTAGTTGCGCCGGTCGGGTTCCTCGCTGCGGAGAAAGCCGGTTCGCCCTTCGTTGGGAACTTGGTTGTCAAACCGGGCAGTTTCTTTTGTGCAGCAATTATCGAATCTGCGGGGCGTACCCGCCTTGTTCCATAGTATCGGAGCCGGGAGGGTGCTATGCAAGGCGGCTTTGAGGCGGGGAGCCTTGGCGGGATGCGATTGGGCGAAGAAACACAAGGGGTATGATGGCGCGCGCGTCTATTCTCTCGCCTGCCGCGCCACATCGTCTTTTGTACCGTATGTGAGAGGCGGGCGCCCGTCCCCGCGGACCAATCCGTTTCTGCCCTGCCGTAGCATCCACGCGAATGAGGGGGCGTAACGCTGCTTCTGCTTTTTCCGTCCTCGAAGTTCATGCTCCGAAGCCGGCTTTTGGCGCAGATCACACCGCCCCTCCCTGCTTGCGTGTGTTTCCCGCCTGCTGGAAGGTTGTGTTATTGCCGCCGGCAGTGGCTGGAATGTCAGCCCACGCTCACTTCCTGGGGAAGCCGCCCGGAAACCTTGCTGATCCGGTTCTCTGCGTCGACGAGCACGACCCGGGGTTCCCAGTCCTTGGCTTCTTCCGCTTCGACCTGCGCGTAGGTAAGGACAATGACGAGATCCCCCGGCTGGCCGAGACGCGCCGCGGCGCCGTTGAGGCAGACCACGCCGCTGCCGCGTTCGCCGAGGATGGTGTAGGTCGAGAACCGGTCGCCGGTGTTGATGTTGAGTACCTGAACCTGCTCATACACGTTGATCCCCGCCGCTTCCAGGAGGTCGGGGTCAAGGGTTAGGCTGCCTTCGTAGTTGAGGTCGGCCTGGGTAATCGTGGCCCGATGCACTTTGCTTTTGAACATGGTGACCATCATCGTGTTGATCCCTTCGTTCGCTATTGCCCGTTCTCCTTTGGAACGGTAAACAGGATGTTGTCGATCAGCCGTGCCGTGCCGACATTCGCGGCTACCGCCAGCATGACCGTACCCTCGATTGTGTCAACGGGTTGTATCGTATCCGCGTTGACCAGTTCCACGTAATCTATGTCCACGTCGCGCATGCCTTCGCGGACCGCCTGCTTCAGCGTGTCCGCGTTGCGCTCGCCGGCTTCCATGAGTTCCTTCGCGTGGAACAAGGACTTACTGAGGCTGAGCGCCCGGGGGCGGTCTTCCTCGGTGAGGTACTTGTTCCGCGAGCTCATGGCGAGTCCGTCCGGCTCGCGCACCGTGGGCAACGCCACGATTTCCACCTGCATGTCGAGGTCGCGTGCCATGCGTTTCACCACCGCGCACTGCTGGCCGTCTTTCTGGCCGAAGTACGCCCGGTCCGGCAGCACCGCATTGAACAGCTTCGCGCACACCGTGGCCACGCCGCGGAAGAAATGCGGCCGGGTGCGCGTGCACAACCCCCCCGAGACGCCCTCGGCAGTGACGTAGGTGCTGTAGTCTTCCGGATACATCGCTTTCGCATCCGGCACGAAGATGGCGTCAAAGCCGATCTCTTCCGCGTCCGCCTTGTCTGCCTCCCATGTGCGCGGGTAGCGGTCGTAGTCCTCACCCGGCGCGAACTGGGCCGGGTTCACGAACACGCTCAACACGGCGACATCGTCCCGCTCGCGGCAAACACGCATGAGACTGCGATGACCTTCGTGCAGTGCGCCCATGGTCGGTACAAAGCCTATGCTGCGCCCCGCGCACTTGTGGCGCAACGACCAGGCGCGCATCTCAGCGGGCGTGTGCAGGAGTTCTATGGGCTTCGTTGCCATCAGTACGTGTGCTCCTCGAAAAACGGGGACTGTCCAAGTTTTTTCAGTCCGAGGTCGCAAAGAAAGGGACAGTCCCTGCTCGAAGACTCGCGAGGACAGTCCCTTTGTTTGCTCCGCTTGTGACACAAAGCGAAGGTTTGATAAGGGCACCCATCTCCATTGCGAAGCTTCATCAGTACGTATGCTCCTCGCCTGGAAACGTGCCCGACTTCACCTCTGCTATGTAGGCATCGATGCCCTGTTTCATGAGTCCGCGCACATCGGCAAAGGTCTTGGTGAAACGCGGCTGACCCCAACCGAAGATGTCGTGCCACACAAGCACCTGCCCGTCGGTGCCGGCGCCGGCGCCAATGCCAATGGTGGGAATTGTAAGGGACTGGGTGATCTCGGCGGCGAGATCGGCGGGCACGCACTCGAGCACAATACTGAAGCACCCCGCCTGTTGGAGGCCCAACGCTTCGTGCTTCAGGCGTTCGCGGGCTTCGGGGTCGCGGCCCTGCACCTTGTAGCCGCCGAAGACATTGATAGACTGGGGCGTGAGGCCGATGTGGCCCATGACGGGAATGCCGGCACGGAGGATCGCCGCAATGGCTTCGCCGAATTTTTCGGCGCCACCCTCGAGTTTCACGGCCTGCGCACCGCCTTCCGCCACGAGGCGGCCCGCATTGCGCACAGCTTCCTCCACCGAAACCTGGTAAGACAGGAACGGCATATCGGCCACGAGGAGCGGACGGGTGAGGGCGCGCGCGACCATGGCAGTGTGGTGGATAATCTCGTCAACGGTCACGCTAAGGGTGCTGCTGCGCCCCATGACGGCCATGCCCACGGAGTCGCCCACAAGGATGACATCGAGGTCGGAATCGTCGAGCAGTTGTGCGCTGGGAAAGTCATACGCGGTCAGCATGGTGATCTTGTCACCGCGTTGTTTTCGGTTGCGCAGCGTGGAAGTTGTAACAGCACGGGCCATTTTGTGCCTCCTTGACCGTGACTTACCGTCCCGGTCCCGTTTGGGCTCCAAGCGGAGCGGCTCAAGGAGTGAACGTGAGTTCGCTTCGTTTTTCGATGTAGCCCTGGTCTGGCGCTTCCTGCGCCAGGGTGGCCATGGTTTTGCCGGTGCCGGGGTCGACCGCTTCCGGTGCGATCTCAGCTAGCGGCACAAGTACAAACGCGCGCTGGCGAAACTCGGGGTGAGGCAGCCGCAGGCGATCCGTATCCACCTGCTGTTCACCCCATAAAATGAGGTCAATGTCGATCTCACGCGGCCCCCACTTGTCTCGCGGCCGACGGCCGATCCGGCATTCGATTTCCTTGACGGTATCCAACATTTCGAGCGGGGTCAAATCCGTCTCGATTGCGGCGGCCATATTCAGGAACGCCGGTTGGTCGAGCACCCCGACCGGAGCGGTTTCGTACACGTGCGAACACGCTTCGATCGAAACGCCCTCGCGCATGTCAAGTCCAGCCAGTGCGGCCCGGAGCTGCGCCTCGCGGTCCCCCAGGTTGCTTCCCAGTGCGATGTAAATGCGCATCCGAGCGAACTTCTTTCTATTCAACGTGTTGAATGCAATTCATGGCATAAACTCTACCATACCGCTGCACCATATTTCCAGCGTTTTTGGCGTTTTCTTGGTATCTCGCTTCAACAACGCGGCTCAGACTTCGTTCGAAGTCGGCGCGTGCTACCGGGCCGGGGGGCGGACCGGGGGTTGACGAAAACCGGCTGCTGTGTTAACACATAACTTAGAAAAGGTTATAGTTGAGAAAGGTTAGCTTTTCTGTCCGGCCGCGGCGGGGTACGCCCACCTCAGCGCGGCCCAAGAGAGGAGGACAGTAAGATGCGAAAAATACTATGGGCCGGCGCGGTGGCGGTGGCTAGTGTGACGCTCGCCGGCTGCCCATGCGGCCCCCAGGAGGCGTTGAACCTTGAACCGCTTTCTGAAGCACTGGGCTACACGGTGAGCGGACCATATTTCGAGGGCCGGTTGACGAAGGCAAACCCCGATGACGAAGCATGGGTGCTGGAAGGGCGGTACATATTCCCGAACCCGGGCTACCGCCCGCTCGGGCCTGAAGTTCAGGTCGGGACATCGGATCCGGAGCTGGTACACATCGGCTTGCGCTATCTGCGCCCCGATCCGGGGCAGGTGTATCCCCAGGTGATTTCCGAGGTGCCGGTACATATCGAGGTGGAGGCCAGCAACCACGCGGAATTCAAGATCACCATCCAGGCGTATTGCACGAAGCCGCCGCCCCCAGCGGAATTGGACTGTGAACAACCGGAACCCATCTCGGTTGAGCCGTTGGAAGACGGCCCGGGGTACCGGGTGGAAGGCGCGCGCTTCCAGGGGACTTTGCTGCCGGAAACGGTGCTATCGGGCCCCACGGATCCGGACGACCCGAATGCGCCTTCAATGCCTTGGGAGTTGGACGGCGTGTTCACGTTTCCGTACAGCGGATTCGAGGTACTTGAGCCTGATGTGCAGGTTGCGGAGAGCTATCCCGAGCAGGTGACAATCACCCTGACCTACGTGGATCACCATGGCATGCTGCCGGTGGTTACGGAAAAACCGGTAATTGTGCATATTCCCCCGGTGTCTCTCGAGGCTGCGTTCCGTGTGCAGGTGGAGGCCTGTGAGGAGGTGGCCGATGCCGCGGCCCAATAGGGGCGCCGATTCATAGTGCCTTTGGGCGCAGGAAACGGGTAAACCTGCGGTATGCACCCGTTTGGGGATAGGTGCCCGCCGCAGTTTATTGGCCACCGCGCTCAGGTGGTGCGTAGCCAGGAGCGATCCCACCGGCTGCATGGCAACCACGACTGCCGGCACGGGGACGTTTGAACACGCAGCTGTGGCTGACACCAGCGGCACGAACGGCGAACAGCTTTGCGCTTGCTTTTGGCGCCGGCGAGTTCCTGGTGCCATTGTGGTTGTGTTTCACATCCCGTTGCGCCTTTTTCCAGGTGAATGATACGATACCCTCCTTTCATCAGCCCTGGTTGCACAAGGAGTCTGCGCACAGTGAAACGAATAACCGTCGAGGTTCGTGAAGACCATCTCGAGAATCTTGCCCGCACGAAACCGCTCAATGCCATCGCCGAACTGATCTGGAATGCCCTGGATGCGGAGGCGACGAAGATCAAGGTGGTGTTTGCGGAAAATGATCTGGGCGGCCTCGAAGCTATCCGGGTGGAAGATAACGGCACAGGTCTCCACTACGACGATGCCTTCATCGTGTTTCGCAACCTGGGCGGTTCCTGGAAGCGCGACGGTTTCCGCACGCATCAGGAGCGGCGCGTGCTGCACGGCAAATATGGTAAGGGGCGGTTTCGCGCGTTCAGTATGGGCAACCATGTCACCTGGAAAACGGTTTATGAGGAGGCGGGCAAGCGATTCGGCTATGAGATCGTCGGGCGGGCGGCGACGCTTGGCGAATTCGATATCAGCAATGCGCGGGGCCGTCCGGAAGCGCCCACGGGGATGACCGTGGCGATTGCCGCGTTGAAATCCAATGTGGATGTGCTGCGCGGCGTGAAGGCCCTCGAGGAAATCACCCAGGTCTTTGCCCCCTACATGCGGCAGTATCCGAACGTGCGCATCATTTACGACGGGGTGCCCCTCGACCCGGCCAACGCGGAAGAACGCACCACCCACTACGACCTCGGCGAGCTGGTCATGCCCAATGGCGAACGCGCCACGCCCACCCTTACGGTCATCGAGTGGAACATCCCGCGCAAACGCGGTGTGTTCCTGTGCGACGCCCAGGGATTTATGCTCCATCAGGCCTTGCCCCGGCTTCATTTCCGCGGGTTCAGCTACACGGCCTACCTCAAATCGGACCACGTGGCGCAACTGGACCGGGAAGGCCTGTTGCAGGTCGAGGACCTCTCCCCCGATCTCCGGCAACTGCTCGATGCCACGCGCGCGAAACTTCGCGAACACTTCACGCTGCGTGAAGCCGAACGCGCCCAGGATGTCATACGGCTGTGGCAGGAGTCGCAGTTGTATCCCTACCCCGGCGAACCCGCCACCTCCGCGGACGCGAATGAGCGGCGCATCTTCGATATCTACGCCACACACCTGAACCAGATTTTTCCCGACTTCGCCACATCGAGCTTTCGCAATAAACAACTCACCCTGCGTCTTATCCGCGAGCTCATCGGGAGCGATCCCACCCGCATCGCCCGCATCCTCGACGAACTCCTCGAGTTCCCCGAGGAAAAGGAGGAGGAGATTCTCGAGTTGTCCAGGAACGGCTGACCCTCTGCCGGTCCGCGGCGCAGCACGCCCCCCCGGCCAGGGTTGACGAAAAGCCCCAGCAGGCATATTCTTAAGGTTAAGGGGCTGGCGAAAACCCCAGCGCCAGGGGCCGCAGCATTCTGGAGGGTGGGACCATGTCACACCGGGGGTACTGTGCCGTCGTTCTGGTAACTTTTTGGGCCGTGCTCTTCTCTGCATGTCCGGGACCGCGAGGTACAGGACTGGTAGTGGAAATCGAGCCGTCCGGCGCCGTGGTGGATGGTGCGCGCTGGCGCGTGGCTGGGGGCGATTGGCAAGCGGCCGGCGCGATAGTCGATGGGCTTGCACCGGGCACATACACCGTCGAGTTCGACGTTATCGACGGCTGGTACACGCCGGCTGCCCGCACGGTCGAGACCGTCGAGGGCGAGACGGTCTCTATCACCCAACACTATCTGGAGGCCCATGCCGACTGGCCGGCGGACACCGGCACCTATGATGTCACCCTTGCTGATGACACCGTTTATGTCGACGAAACGAATCTGGACCTCCTCTTGGAAGAAGATACCGGCGAATTTGAATACGAGTTCAATGCGCAGCAGGTGGAAGCGCGCGGTCTTGTATTCACCGCGGGGGCGCCGCTTCTCATCCATGGCATCGCAGCACGCCGGATCGAACAGGTGCGCACCGATAACAATAGGCTCATCGTCGAAACCAAGTTTGCCCCGCTCAACGAGATCATCACCGACGGTACGGTGTCGTGGGACTACGGTATCGAGTTCATTCCAGAAAAAGTGCAGGCGATATCTCTGGCCGGAAAACGCTTCGTGATCGCCAAAGACGACAACGTGGTCGATCAGTCGTTCACGGTGGGGGACTTCACCTATACACTCCGCCTTGAACTGCAAGGGGCAACAGCCGCCCTCGAGTTTACTGTCGAGAAGCAGGTTGCCGGCGCCCTGAAGGGGAAATTCGTTGCCAAGGGCACGCTCGCCCGGTTCCGCAGCCGCGACACCCTCCTGTTTTCCGGCGGTACCTTGAACGAGTTCAATCACAGCATGGACGGGCTGCGCGGCGATGTCGAGCTTTCGCTCGTGGCCACCGCCTCCGGCCAGGATTTTATCGATTACAAGCTGCCCGTGCCGTTGCTCGAATTCCCGTTTGTTGTGGGGGCCGTGCCAGTCGTTCTGAAGGTGGGCGCACAGTTCGTCATCAATGCCTCCGTTCCGGTGGATGGTTCTTCGCGCGTGACCACGGGCTTCACCTACGACAGCGACCTCGGCTTTTCCTTCAACGGCGTGCGGGTGTCGGGCGCCGGCAGTCTGGCCGGCATCGACCTGACCGAGGGTGTGACGGAAACGGGGGCTTCGGGCGCCGTTTCTGCCAGCTTCGGGCTGGGCTTCCCGCGCGTAAGCCTGGGGATTTTCGGCAATTCCATTGTGCCGTGGGCGCAAACGGCCGGGCTTGTCGGCGGATCCTTTACCTTCACACCGCCCTGCCAGACGGCGGATGCCCTTTTCCTGGGGGCCGCCGGGATAGACCTGGCCTTTCTCGGGTTCCCGCTGTACAACGGCAGCTACACGTTCTTCGAGCATGAGGAAGAACTGCTGCGAGCCGGTGACTGCCCGGAAGACAGCAAGAACGCCATGCTGCAGGATAACGCCTGGTTCATCGTCAGCGGAGGAGGATGAGCCATTGGGCGTACCCCATGTCGTGCCTCTTTTTGGCTATTGACAAACTGCGCAATGTGCGATATGCTATTGGAATAGGTGAGAATAGCATACGTTCGGGGGACGCTGGCATTTTGTGGCGCAGCACGCCCCTATGCCGGCTCGATACCGCCTTCGACGGGCAGTTCCGAATAGTGTTCTTTGTGGGCGAGCCAGACCCGCTCCTCGATGCCAACCACCTTGGTGAATGCGTGATCTACGGCGGTTTTGACGCCCCATGTCCCCGCATCGCTGTAGTCGTCGCCCGCGATGACACCTCCGTCGCGCAGGCGCGGTACCGCCAGCCGGATGGTTTCCATGGTCGTTGCGTAGTCGTGGCTGGTGTCGATATAGATGAAGTCGTACTCTTGCGTATTATTACGCAGGTAGTCTTCCCCCTTCGATTGTATCAGCGTCAGTTTGTGATGATAGCCCAAGGTTTCGAGATTGTGCTGGGCAGACTCCATGCGTGGTGCGCTCCCGAATCCAGCTTCTGCACACGTCAGGCCACGCTTTTCCTCGGGCCCGCCTTCGCAATACGAGTCTGAAAAACGATCCACGCCCGTGATGTGGTAATCCGCTACGCCCAAATCCTCGAGGATGGCCGCCATAAATGCGATATCGCGGCCGTAGTATACGCCGAGGATGAGGATGTCGCGGACACGGTATTTCGAGAACACGTACTGGAAGAGAGCCCACTGGACTTCCCCGGACCAGCCGGTGCATACGTCGCAGATACGTTGCATAATCTCCTGCGCCCCCGGTCCGGATTCCGGGGCGGCCGGGGAGGGCGCCTGGGATTCGCGCTGGAAGTTCTGCATGATCTGATCGAGCTTGCGGTTGCCATCTGACTCCAGGATATAGCTGTCGTCGACCACGGCCCCCTTGTAGGTAACGAGTTGCTTGCGCTCGTTGAGCAGCGACAGCGGGGTTCCCTCCATGGCCGCCGCCCCCGATACCTGAAGTGTGTCCAGCGGCAGGGAACGCATGAAGCGTTCCGTGTCACGCATTTGCTCGCGGGTCTCGCCGGGCAGGCCAAAGGTAAAGGTGCCATGGACGCTCATACCAAGCCGTTTGATCTCGAGCACCGCCTTGCGCGCGTGTTCAAGGTTCAGGTTCTTGTGGATGATGTGGTCGATGACCTCTTGGTTGCCGCTCTCGAAGCCGATCTTCACGCCGAAGCAACCGCTCGCCTTCATTTCGGCCCATGTATCCAGCGAGATGCAGTCGGCGCGGCACATCGCGGCCCAAGGCACCCCGATTTTGCGCATGACCCCGCAGATGCCCAGCACGTGCTTATCGCCGAGATTGAAGGTGTCGTCGTCAAAATAAATGCTCTTGTAGTGGTATTTGCCGACGATCTCGCTCAAAAAAGCCTCGGTATACGCGGGGGAGTAGCGCCGCACCTTGCGCGGATTCGTGCCGTCGGGGTCGTTGCCAGTCATGGTTGCCGGCCACAGGCAAAAAATGCACTTAAAGGGGCAGCCGCGGTTGCTCCACACCTGTGCTTGCGGACGCTGCTGCCCCGCTGGACATGCGTCCCAGTAGCGGCGGGCATACGTAGCATCATAATATGGGAACGGCGCCGCGTTCATCTCCTCCGTGGTCAGCAGGTCGTGCTCGATAATGCCCGATTCCCCATTCAGCACGCGCACGCTACCCTTCTCGTATTCGCCTTGAATACATGCGTGAACGGGGTAGCGCGCAAGAATTTCCGCGGAACGCGTCGCCGTGATCGGGCCGGTCACCACGATACGAGTCTCGGGCGCGACCCGGTGTACCTGTTCGATGACAGCCGCGTCATGCTCCCAGCTTGGCGTGGCGCTTTCCATAAAGATGTAGTGGTAGTGGCCAAGCTCCACGTGGCGATAATACGGGTCATACCCCTCGCGCAGGGCGATGCTGTCACGAAAATGCACATCTGCGTCCGTGTTTGCTTGTGCATACGTGGTCGCATAGCCCATAAAAAAGGGGTAAGGCAGGTAATCGCCGAACCGGTAGCGGTTCGGCTGCGATTGAACCCGGTTCGTAAAAGGCCACCGGGAACCCGCGCGCACACCCGCGCGCCAGCAACGCGCTACGCCCTCGCCCTCTTCGCCCACCCACCAAGGAGGATTGCTGAATAGCACTTTCATTGCGATATCTCCTGGTCTGTATCCGGAATGCTCCACAAACCTGCGAAGAAAGCTGATTGCCCTTTTGCCTAAGTCGCAACGCCCAAACGGGATTCCAAAATTCCTGAAGCTTCCCGGCCGCCATGGGGCCTATCCGCCTCTTGGCATAGTTGTATCCTATGGGTGCAGTTTTGTACTACCGCGCTGTTGGTGAAAAAGTGAAGCAAAAAGGGGACTGTCCTC
>CAZMVU010000013.1:18273-45411 GCA_964569295.1 uncultured Nitrospirales bacterium | reverse complement strand
CGCCTTGGGTTGCGGGCGCAGCCCGCGTTGGGTACTATTTGTACTTCCCCATTCCAGGCAATCTCTTCATCTGCGTCATCTGCGTTATCTGCGGTGAATTTCCCCCGTCGACGGAAACGGTGTTAACAGGACGCAGGGGGCTGCGTCGCTCCCTTCCCTCGAAGCATTATCCGAGGTGATAACTGCGGGCGGTTTTTCGCCCGCCTTGGACACCCACACGCACTTCAGCCCACGCGCGCAATAGCGGTGGCAAGCCACCGCAGTCCAAAGTGGCGCCAACGGCGTGGCTATCCCCGTCGCACGCCGGTATGCGCTGTCACGGAACAGATTGGCGAAACGAGTACGCCGCGTGGCACCAGACGGCCAAAGAATTCCAAAGCAAGAAGGTGGTTCGACGCGCTCTCATGATCTATACTACGCGCTGGGCGTATGCAAAGTAAGAGGATTCGTATTATGCAGCTCAAGCTCGATACTGCAGAAGTTTTTGTGCCCGACCGCCTGCCCACGGAGGCGGCGCTTACCCGTACAACGCACATGGCCGTGGGTGCGCACCAGGACGATCTCGAGATCATGTCGTTCGCGGGCATCCTTGAGTGCTTTCAACAGACCGACCTGTGGTACACCGGCGTGATCGTCACCAACGGCGCGGGTTCGCCCCGGGACGATGTCTACGCCGAGTATACCGGCGAGGCCATGCGCGAGGTGCGCTTCCAGGAACAGCGTAAGGCGGCGATCGTGGGGGAATATGGGGCGGCGGTGCTGCTGGACTATCCGAGCGCGCGCATAAAGAATCCGGGGGAGCAGAGTCCGGTGGAAGACCTGATGACCCTGGTTTCCCTGGCGCAGCCGGCGGTTATCTACACGCACAATTTGGCGGATAAGCACGACACGCACGTGGGTGTGACGATGAAGCTCATTGCGGCGCTGCGTGCGTTGCCGCCCGCGAGCCGCCCGGAGAAGTTGCTCGGCTGCGAGGTGTGGCGCGACCTGGACTGGATGTGCGATGACGACAAGGTGGGTATGGATGTTTCGGCCCACGAGAACTTGCAGGCGGCGCTGGTGGGCGTGTTCGATTCGCAGGTGTGCGGCGGCAAGCGCTACGACCTTGCGACATTGGGCCGGCGCCGCGCCCATGCCACCTACTTCCAGAGCCACGCGGTCGATGAGGCGTTGGGCCTCAATTTCGCCATGGATCTCACCCCGCTCATTACCACGCGGACAGACATGGACCCGGCGGATTTCGTGCAGGAGCACATCGACCGGTTTGCGCAGGAAGTTCGGGCGCGCATGGGGAAAATGGCGTAATGGACAACGAGGGCTAGCATGCACATAGCAGAAGGCATATTGGCGCCGGAAGTGCTGGCGGCGGGAGCGGTTCTCGGCGGTGTAGGCACGGCCTACGGGCTTTACCGGCTCGATGTGGAGGATGTGCCGCGGGCAGCGGTACTTTCGGCGGGCTTTTTCGTGGCGTCGCTCATTCACGTGCCGCTCGGTCCGGCGAGTGTACACCTTGTGCTCAACGGCTTGCTCGGGGTCGTGCTCGGCTGGGCGGCCTTTCCCGCGGTCCTGGTGGCGCTGGTGCTGCAGGCGCTGTTTTTTGGCTATGGCGGCTTCACGGCGTTGGGGGTGAACACACTGGTCATGGCGGGGCCGGCGGTGCTTGTGCACTACCTGTTCCGCAGCGCATTGCAGCCGGGCGGCAACATGCGTTTCGCCGCGGGATTCGGTGCCGGGGCGATTGCCATTGCATTGGGCGCCGTGCTTGCCAGTGCGGCTGTGGCCGCGTCGGGCAAGGCTTTCTCCGCAGCGGCCACCGCATTGCTCACGGGCCATGTGCCCATCATGTTGATCGAAGGGTTCATCACCGGATCGATGGTGGTGTTTCTTGCCCGGGTGCGTCCGAAAGTGCTCGGCGGTGCCCATGCTTTGGAGGAAGGCAGTTATGGGTAATGCTCGCACGGTTCTTACCGCTTTTCTCTTTCTCGCCGCCGCGCTGCCAGCCGCCGCACATGATCTGCATGTGTTTGCCTTGGTCGAGGGCGGCGAGGTGACAGGCGAGGCGAATTTCATAGGCGGCGGTCCCCTGAAGGAGGCACCGGTGCAGGTGCATGATGCCGCCGGGAATCTCCGCTTCGAAACGCGCACGGATGAACGGGGTGCGTTCACTTTTCCCGCGGAAGGCACGTCGGCGCTCACCATTACCTGTGAAACATCCGACGGCCACCATGGCCACTTCACGATACCGGCGAACGAGTTGCCGGCGCACGAAACGGCGCAAGAGCCGGCTCTCGGTGTGCAATCCGATGCGGGGCTGCGGGATTTGGTTGCCGGGGCCGTCGCGAAGCAGGTAAACCCATTGCGTGCGGAAATTGATCGCCTGCGCAGTCAGACCCGCCTGCGCGATGTGCTTGGCGGTATCGGCTATATCTTCGGCGTGGCGGGCATCGTGGCGCTCCTCAAGGCGCGGCGGCGCGGCTAGGCCATGCTCGAGGCGGCTCTGAGCGTTTCCGGTTCCGTGGTTGAGCGGGTGGACCCGCGGGTGCGCGTGGTGGGTGCGTTGATTTTCTCGGTGGTGACGGCCGTGGCCGGTGGCGTGCCGGCGGCCCTGATCGCCTTGTGTGCCGCTTTGTGCCTGGTGGTGTTGGCGCATGTGCCGTGGCCGGTTCTCCGGCGCCGGCTTCTGCCGCTCAACGCCATGGTGGGGGCCCTGGCACTGCTGCTGCCGATCTCCGCACCCGGCCCGCCCTATTTCCACGTGGGGCCGCTGGCCCTGTCGTGGGCGGGGTTGTCGCTGGCGGGTGTGATCGCGCTGAAAGCCAACGCGCTCCTTCTGGTGCTCACGGCCCTGCTCAGCACCATCGAGCCCGTACGCCTCGGTCACGCCTTACAACGGCTGCGCTGCCCTGAAAAACTGACCCAGCTCTTCTTGTTCACCGTGCGCTACCTCGATGTACTGCACAGCGAATACGCGCGGCTCACCAGCGCCATGCGCGTGCGCGGATTTACACCGCGTTTCGATGCACACACCCTGCGCACCTATGCCTACCTTGCTGCCATGATCCTTGTGCGCGCCTTCGACCGTTCGGAGCGCATCCACGCGGCCATGAAATGCCGCGGTTTCCGGGGGCGATACCCCACGCCCGTGCCCGAGGCGCTCACCCGCGTGGACGCCGCTTTCGCTTGCGCCGTTGGTCTGGTGACCGCCCTGATCGCCGTGGGGGACGCCCTGTGAACACACCGATCATCGCGTGTGACGGCCTGCACTTCGCCTATGCGGGTGGATCGCCGGTGCTCACCGGGCTCTCGTTGGCAGTGTACCCGGGCGAGCGCCTGGGCCTGACTGGCGCCAACGGCTGCGGCAAGTCGACCTTGTTGCAGTTGCTCGTGGGGCTCATGCGGCCGCAGCGTGGAACCGTGCACATCTTCGGTGGCCGTTGCGCCACGGAGCCGGATTTCCAGGCTGTGCGCGGGCGGGTGGGCTTGCTCTTTCAGGATCCGGATGATCAGCTTTTTTGCGCCACGGTGGGCGAGGATGTGGCTTTCGGACCGTTGAACCAGGGGAAACCGCCGGACCGTGTGCAGGCGGATGTCGGCCGTGTTCTCGGCCAAGTGGGCCTGGCGGGTTTTGAAGAGCGGGTGACCTACCGGTTGTCCGGTGGCGAGAAGCGGCTCGTGGCGTTGGCCGGCGTGCTGGCCATGGCCCCGGAGGTCCTGCTGCTGGATGAGCCGGTGGCCGGGCTCGATGAGGACGCCGCCGCGCGCATCACACGCATTCTCGCCGGCCTGCCCCAGGCCATGATCGTGGTCGCCCATGACCGCCCCTTCCTCGATGCCGTGACCAACCGGCAGTGCCGTATGCAGGGGGGTGCGCTCACCGCGCCCGGTGAACTGGGGGGGACGTGAGCCGCACCGGGCACGCATGTGCTCCCGGCCAACGATTTGGGCTACAATAGCACGCCCCGTGACGAACCGGAGCGAAGGTATTTCATGGCAAACCACGCGAAGTGCATCTACTTGTGCGGTCCGATTATGGACTGCGCGACAGACGAGACCACCCCATGGCGGCAGCGGGCGAAGGAGCGGCTCGCCGGCCGCTTTGTCCTGCTCGATCCCATGCGGCGCAATTTCCGCGACAACGAGATAGACAGCGCCAACGAGATCGTCGAGTTCGATCTGCAGGATGTGCGGGAAGCCGACATCCTCCTCGTGAATTACTGCAAGCCCAGTATCGGCACGGCGATGGAGGTATTCTATGCCAGCCACGATCTCGGCAAATTCGTCATCGCCTTCAGTCCGTTCCCCTTTCAGGACATGTCGCCGTGGATGGTAAAGTTCTGCACCAAAATCCTCTCGGATGTAGAAGGGGCGATCGGGTATATCGAGCGGCATTTCTGACCGGCGCACAACCGCTCGCCGGGAGTACCCCGCATGGAAACCGGCAAACCGCATCATGGCGCGCAAGCGCGCGGCGGTGTGTATAAGAGATCCTGGACTAGACTGCTAGTAGAAGAGGAAGAAACCCATGAGTGAACAAGATGTGCCCCAGGTAGGCGTCGTAATGGGCAGTAAGAACGACTGGGATACCATGTCGCGTGCCCACGATGTGCTCACCGAGTTCGAGGTGCCCCACGAGTGCCGCGTGTTTTCGGCGCACCGGACGCCCGAAGCCCTCGCACAATGGGTGCAGGCGCGCGCGGCCGGTGGCTGCGAGGCATTTATCGCGGGAGCCGGCGGGGCCGCGGCATTGCCCGGCGCCGTGGCCGCTCTTACCACGGTGCCGGTGTTGGGCGTGCCGGTGCTGGGGTGGGCCCTCAGCGGCGAGGATGCCCTGTACGCCATGGCGCAGATGCCGCCGGGCATTCCGGTGGGAACCCTCGCCATCGGCAAACCGGGCGCGACGAACGCCGCTCTGCTGGCCATTGCCATTCTGGCGAACACGCGCCCCGAGCTGCGCGAAAAGCTCGCAGTGTACCGGAAGAAACAAGCCGATCAGGTGCTTGCGCACAAGTTGCCTTGCGCGGACTAGGCAAGGCGTTGGGCGGGTAACCGGCAATCTACCGGGACGCCCGCTGCTGTAGCGCGCAGGGATTATCATGCACAGGGAGTTGGTTCCCGGCGTTATTTGCCGGGGATGCGCGGCAGGGTGCACAGGCTAACGCCGTGCCCGCGAATGGAGTCCATATGCGACTGATAAACGTACGTGAGGCCACGCCGGGGCTTATCACCGGACGCGAATTGGTGGATGAGAAGGGACAAATCCTTCTGAATCGCAATGTACCCCTCACCCAAAGCTACATCAAGGCCCTCATCGAAAAGGGTTTCAAACGGATCTGGGTAAAGGACCCGGAAGAAGGCCCCGATGTGGATATGGAGGAAGACGTACCGCCCGAGGTGCGTGCGCGCGCCCATGTTGCCCTGCGCGAAGCTTTTGACACCATTGAACAGGAGGTGGGCAAGCTGCAGGGTCAGAATATGAAAAGCATCATCCAATGCTTTGACTCAGACAGTGTTCGCGCGCTCATCGGCAAGGGCGGCGTGCTCGGGCCGGTGGTGGAAGTGGCGAAGTCCATCATGCGCAGCGTGCTCTCGCGCACGACCTTGGCGGGGCTCACCTCGATCAAAAGCGAAAGCACCTTCCTCTATGATCACTCCGTCGATGTGTGCGCTGTGGCGCTTATGATCGGCCGTGTGGCCGGGCTCAGCACGGACCGCCTGCGGCAACTTGCCGCGGGCTGCCTGCTCCATGACGTGGGCAAGGTTTTTCTCGATCCCAGCGTCAGCGGCGACAAAGAAGTGGCTCAGCATACCCGGCTGGGCTACGAGTTGTTGCGGGTCAGTGAAGACAAGGATATTCTCACGCCGCATGTGGCCTTCGAGCATCACGAGCGGCCTGACTCGCAGGGGTTGCCGCGCAGGCTGCGCGCGGGCAATTTCATCATGCGCGACCGCACGCAACCGCCGCCCATTCCCACGGTGCTGGGCGAAATCGCCGCAGTGGCCAATGCCTATGATCACCTGCTTAGCGACCAGCCCGGCAAACCGGCCCTGCGGCCGGACGAAGCTCTGCGCCATATCCGGAGCGGGGCGGGAACCCAGTTCAACAAGGAAGTCGTGCAGGGATTTCTCCGCACGGTGCCCGTGTACCCGCTGGGTACCGAGGCCATCGTGAAAAGCGAGAAATACCGCAACTTCCTTGCTGTAGTGACACGCGTGAACCAGGCCCGGCTCGACCGCCCGGTGCTCACCCTTGTGCGCGATGCCCACGGCTACAAGATTGAGCCCATCGAGATCGATATGGCCGCCGACTTGGATTGCCACATCCGGTCAAAGTAACCGGTGATCACGCCCTTCTATTCGAAGAGGGCCTCGATAAACTGCCGGGCCACAAAGGGCTGCAAATCCTCGACCGATTCACCCACGCCGATGAATTTAATTGGCGTGCCGAGTTCTTTCTGAATGGCGAGCACCACCCCGCCTTTGGCCGTGCCATCGAGCTTGGTCAACACGATGCCTGTCACATTGAGGGCGTCGGTGAATTTGCGGGCCTGCTGCAAGCCGTTCTGGCCCGTGGTTGCGTCGAGAATGAGAAGAACCTCATGGGGCGCACCGGGCAGGCGCTTCTGGATCACGCGCTGCACTTTTTTCAACTCTTCCATGAGGTTTACCTTTGTGTGCAGCCGGCCCGCCGTATCGATAAGCACATTGTGCGCTCCCCGCGCGATGGCGGCATCTATCGTGTCAAAGGCGACTGCGGCCGGATCAGCCCCCCCCTGGTGCTTGATGATGTCGGCGCCTGTACGCTCCGCCCAGATAGTCAACTGTTCAACCGCCGCCGCCCGAAAGGTGTCGGCCGCTCCCAGCACGACCTTGTTCCCCTCGGCGATCAGCTTGGCGGCGAGTTTGCCGGCGGTGGTGGTCTTGCCGGTGCCGTTCACCCCGACGACAAGGGTCACGTGAGGGCCTTCGGCCGGCGCGGCGAACGAGACCGCATGATCCCCAGCGTCCAGGCGGCTCACCAACTCCTCCTCGAGGATGCCATACAGGTCGTCGGGTTTGTCGAGCTTGCGCTCGCGCGCAGCGGTCTTCATACGTGCCACAATATCGAGGGCTGTGTCGACGCCGAGATCGGCCTCGATAAGCACTTCCTCGAGTTCCTCGAAGACGTCCTCGTCCAGCTTCATCCGCCCGCTGAAAACACGTTTAACACGGTCCACCAGGCCGCCCCGGGTTTTGCTGAGGCGGTCCCGGAGCCGTCCCATGATTCCTGGCTTCGACATACGTTGCTCCTTGCTTGGAAAATTGCTTGGTGCCTTACCGATCATAACGGGCAACAAAGGACGACAGGATTTCGAGCATCATCGACAACCTGTTGCAGCACATAGTTTTAACGGGTGTAAAAACTGCGGAGCCTGGGCGCGGTCATCCTCGGCAGCCGTCTTGGGGGTCTTATGTTACGTTCCGGCTCGCGGGGACGCCCGCCCTTCCTGTAAACCAGAACCCGACCTTATCTGTAGGGCCAACGCCCCGTAACTATACGAGCCTGGGCCGCAGGCCCGGGTCACCTTTCGCCAAGAGGGAATCCAGGCCCAGCAACATAGGGGGAGGGTACCGGCTAACCTGCACGGTTCGCCATGTGTCCGCGATGCCGCGCGGGTGCGCTTTACGGCCGTGCCGGGCTCACTGCGCGCCGTCCACGAGCTTGAAGGCGTAGAAAGTGTAGCCCTCACGCGTCGTTTCCTGCGCGGCAGCGGCCGCCGCCTCGGGTTGCATTTCCGCCTCGCCGTAGCACTCGATGCCGCCCTCGGGCAGCTTCATCGCAGCGCCGTGGACGAGGCGTTCCCGCGTACCTTCCCGGTAGCCCGCCCGGTCCACCATGAGCCAGCCGTTTTCTTTTTCGATGTGCGCGGTGCCGCGCACCTTGACCAGTTTGGTATGCCCGACAAAATAATACTTGCCGTCTTCGTCCTTCTGCACCAGCGCCAAGCCCCTGGGGCGCATACCTTCCGCCGTGCTTTCCTGGGTAATCACATACAGGCCGGCGTATTCTTCGACCACGGCGGAATCGCGTATGGCCACCATTTGCGCATCGAGGTCCGGGGTTGCCGCGTCGAGCGATTCGGAGAGGGCGTCGAGGCGGGCGCCTTCTTCGCCGCTCCACAGTCCCAACGAATAGCCCTGGTCCTCGCCCATGGCCTCGATCATGCCCCGGGCGAGGTGTTCCGCATTCAGCGCAACCCACAGCACGAGCAGCAGTCCCAGGGCGACGAGTACCCCTGATACCCAAGTGCGGCCCGGGTGGCCCTGGGCCGTGGGCAGTTGTGCGCCGGTTTCCTTAGCCATGCGCCGCGCGCGCTGATCGCGCAGGTTATTGCCGCACACCTTGCAGATCAGCGTGTCTTCGGGGTTGACGGTGCCGCACTCCGCACACACGGCATCTGCGTCAAAGCGATCCATGCCATGCGGTGTCTGTGATGATTGTTCATTCATAGGGTCGTGGCCGTAACTGCGCAGGGGTGCAGTTTTTGTTTTCATGTACAGAATATACTTTCCGTGCGCGCAACACAAGAAAACGCAACGGTGGCCAGTACGCTTTCTTGTATCACACCGGCTAACGGGCTTCAAGAGAATAGTTTGAAAGCAAGGGGGGCGGCGTGCATTATGCGATAAACCGGTGCGGCCGGCATGCGTGGTTCGGGCCGCCCCCGGCCACCAATTCGATGCCGGTGCTGCTTGTCCGCCCCCGTTTTTGAAACCGCCGCCCCGGCGATCGGGTCGAAATCGATGGTGCCGTGTATGCGTTGGTGCCGAGAATACAATGAAGGAAACTCACTATGCCCACCCGCCTGTCTCTGCTCTTGGTAACTGTGGTCCTCGCCCTGCTCCTGCTAACCGGAAACGCGCGCGCCGACGATCCCAGCTACGCCCAGCGCCTTGGTTGGGCGAGTGACGACCGGCTGGTCATCTTTCATATCGACGACGCCGGCATGTCGCATTCGTCTAACCGTGGGAGTATCAAAGCGATAGAGCAGGGCGTGGCAAACTCGGTAAGCACCATGATGCCCTGTTCCTGGGTGCCTGCGTGGGCGAAGTACCTCGATAAGAATCCCGAGGTGGACAACGGCCTGCACCTGACGCTGACCTCCGAGTGGGACAACTACCGCTGGGGGCCGCTCGCCGGCGCCGCAACGGTGCCAGGGCTCGTGGACGAGGAGGGGTGTCTATGGAACAACGTGCCCTTGGTGATCGCCCATGCCACGGCGGACGAGGTTGAGACGGAAATCCGCGCGCAGGTGGCCCGCGCGGAGAAGATGGGCATGCCCATTACACACATCGACTCGCATATGGGCACGTTGTTCGCCTCGCCCCTGTTCTTCGAACGCTACCTCAAGGTGGGCGCGGAAAAGGGCTACCCGATTCTTGTCGCCGGCGGCCATTTGCAGTACCTTTCGCAGGAAGGGCCAATACCGACGGCCGTTGTGCGGCAGATGGCACGCAAGGCCTGGGAGGCCGGCCTCCCCGTGCTGGACGATATCCACACCAATTCTTACGATTGGGACCGCGATGAGAAAACGGACCGGTTCATCGAAGTGCTGCGCGGTATGCAACCGGGTATCCTCGAGATCGTAATTCATGCCACGGACCCCTCGGATGTTTTCCCGGAAATCAGTGGCTCGAGTGCTACGCGCAAGGGTGACATGGAAGCGATGATAGACCCGCGGCTCGCGGCGGTTATCGAGGAGGAGGGCATCATCCTCACGACCTGGCGTGAGCTGAAGGAACGGCGGGATAAGGTGGCGGAGTAGGGCGGCGGGATAAGGTGGCGGGATAAGGTGGCGGAGTAGGGCGGCGGGGGAATCCAGCCCCTGAGTGTACGCACGGACCAGGCGGTGGCGCTGTGATTATGGTGCCCCGGCCGGATCTTCTTGCGGTCCGGCCGGTGAGCGGCTACTACGGATTTGGGGCTGCACCCGGGTTATGCCGAAATTGGACGTTGTTTTTGAAGCCGCCTCCTTGCAGTATGGAGCCGCTCCATTTCGGCGAAGGCTTCCGCAGCGCACACGGGACAATAGCCGTGGCTCACCTCCCCTTGGTCCGCTGGGGGGGTGTCCCGTTCGACCCATTGGCCGGCTATGCGCGTTTTTCCGCAAACGCAACATTGTACTACCATTGCTTGCAGCCCTTTCATTCTCGGCACTCCCCTTAGGGGAAGCATACTTCATGCCAACGCACCGCTATGCCGGGAGGCTTGAACTAAGTGCCTCACGCACAATAAACTGTGGCATGCTCTGGCCGCGCTGTCTCGGCAGGGGGCTCGGCCATAGTGACAGAATGCGGCAATATATGCCTGTGCCTGTCAGATTTTCGGCACATTCCGAAACGCTGCGCGTAATTTGTCAACGAATTACCGAATAAAGCCGTTGACGAGGACGGGCGCCGGCAAGGGAGTGTGCGGCGCATTACAAAGGCTTGCATACCCGATGAATGTGGCAAGAAGCCGCTTTTACAGTACGAATGACAGAGAGGCCTCGGCTTGATACGTGCGGAAGGATTGACCAAGCGCTTTGGCGCACTCACGGCGGTGGAGGATGTGTCGTTTTCGGTGGGCCGTGGGGAGATCGTGGGCTTTCTCGGCCCCAACGGCGCCGGGAAAAGCACGACCATGCGCGTACTCACGGGCTTTGCGCCGGCTACGACCGGCCGGGCGGAGGTGGCGGGCTATGAAGTCCACACCCACCCGCTCGAGGTGAAGCGGCGCGTGGGCTACCTGCCCGAGCGCGTGCCCTTGTATGACGAGATGATCACGCGCGCCTACCTGCGCTATGTGGCCACTATCAAGGGTGTGCCCCGCCGGATGCGGCGCGACGAGGTGGACCGGGTCATGGCGCGTTGTGCTATCGAAGAGATGGCGGGGCGCATGCTCGGCAACCTCTCGAAGGGCTACCGCCAGCGGGTCGGCATTGCCCAGGCGCTTATTGGCAACCCGCCGGTACTTATCCTCGACGAGCCGACGGTCGGCCTCGATCCGCGTCAGATAGCCGAAGTGCGCCAGTTCATCAGCAGTCTGGCGCCGGACCACACGGTGCTGCTCAGCACGCACCTGCTGCCCGAGGTGGCTATAATCTGCCAGCGCGCGATCATCATCAATAACGCGCGCGTGGCCGCAGAACTCGAGGTGGGCGACGACCCGCGCGCGCTCGAAGACACGTTCATGCGCGTGGTGGCGCCGGGCGCGGCGGCGATGGCCGGGGCGGCGCAGGAGGCGGGCAACGCATGAGAAACGTATGGGCCCTGTGCCGGCGTGAGTTCGCCGCCTATTTTCTTACGCCCGTGGGCTATGTCACCGTGGGCATCTTTGCCGTACTGGCCGGGGTCGGCTTCCGCAACCTGTTCTTCGAATTCATGCGCGTTTCTCAGGAACCGAGCAAATACGGATATACCTCCGTGCCGGATTTCGAGGAATACTTCCTCAACCCGTTCCTCACCTACTGTGCGATTCTGGTTATGTTCCTGGCGCCGCTCATCACCATGCGGTTGCTGGCGGAAGAGAAGCACCGGGGCACGGTGGAGCAGTTGTACACGCTGCCGCTGCGCGAGTACCAGATCGTTTTCGGCAAGTACCTGGCGGCGGTGGGCATGGTGCTTGTGATGATGCTGGTTATCGGCGTGGACCTGGCCGTGGTGGGCTGGTTCACGGCGGTCGAACCGCTCATCCTCGCGGCGGGGTTGCTCTCTGTGTTTCTCATGGGACTGGCTTTCCTCGCGTTGGGCCTGTTCGTGAGCGCCCTATCCCGCAACCAGATGTCCGCCGGCACGCTCACCTTCGGTTTGTCGCTGCTGTTCTTCTTCATCAGCGACATGGTGGCCAAGCTGCCCCGGCCCGAAGACCCCGCCGGCACGACGGACAGCGGCCTGGCGCGGGCGGGTTTCATCGTGTACGACGTGTTTCTCGAATCGGTGGGCAAGCTCGCCGCCGATGCTCATGTGAAGGATATGACGCTCGGGGTGCTGAATCCGGAAGACGTGGCTTTCTACCTGCTCTTTGCCGCCTTCTTCCTGTTCCTCACCTTCCGGGCGCTGGAAAGCCGGTTCTGGAGGGCCTAGCGGCGTATGCGCGTGCTTCGAATATTACTCGCCATTGTCGCTATCGCGGCCCTCGTCACCGCGATGAACGCCGTCGTATGGGCGGCCACGCCGGCGCTCTTCTTCTGGCTGTTGCTGGCTGCGGGCGTGGGTGGACTCGGCTGGCTGGTGCTCACCGTGTCGGCCACGGGCGGTCCGGCGGTCTTGCAGGGGCGCGCCGTGGGCGGGCTCAAGGCGGTGGTGGACTCGCTTCTTTTCCTGAGTATTTGCATCCTCATTTACCTGTTCGTGCGATATCCGGGGGCCTCGTGGGATCTGTCGCAGGAAGGGCGCCGCGAGCTCGCGCCGCAGACGGTGCAGGTGCTCGAGAACATGGCGGAAGAAGTCGAGGTCTTGTGCTTCTTCGTCGATGTCGATAATGACTTGGTGCGTATTGCACGCGAGAAGACCCTGCGCTTCCTCGACCGCTGCCAGCGCCACACCGACCTGTTGCAGGTGGAGGTGGCCGATCCGCAGGTGGACCGGGTGTCGCTCCAAGAGATGGGCGTTACCCACTTGTCGCCCAAGGGCACGGTGGTGGTGAAGTCTGGCGGCCAACAGAGCGTCATCTGGTTCTCGGGAGGGAGCCCGCGGCTCGAGGAAGGCGATTTTACCAACGCGCTCATCAAGGTTCTGCGTGACAAGGAGCCGTCGGTCTACTTCCTCACGGGCCATGAAGAGCGCCGGATCGACGACGAACACGAGACCGAGGGCGCCTCGCTCCTGAACCAGTTCCTTGTGGGCGAGTCGTACACGGTCAAGCCCCTCGCTATTCAGCTTTCTGATCCGGAGATTCCCGACGACTGCACCGTGCTCGTGATTCAAGGGCCGAAGAGCGACCTTTATCCCGAAGAGATTGCCGCTATCGATGACTATATCGCCGAGGGCGGGCGGGTGTTTGTGCTGATTGAGCCGTGGATGCTCATGCGCCAGGGCAACAGCGCAGCGCGTTTGCGCGGCTGGCTCGAGGACCGCTTCGGCATCGTCGTGCCCAAGGATCTGGTGGTGGCAATGCCTGGCGAGCAGGGCCTCCTCGACAGGGACCAGAACCCTGTCCAGGTGCAACTCAACGCCGACCCTGCACCCTTCGCCGATATCGAGGAGCCGCCCGATGCCTGGCGCGGCTGCTATAGCCTCAAGCATCCTGTCACCAACAGCTTTGACCAGTCCATGCTGCTTCAGGCGGCGGGCACGGTCACGAAGACGGATGCCGCGCCCGAGGGCGTGGTGGTGCAGCCGGTGCTGCGCACGCCGCCGGATTTCTGGGCCGAAACCGATCTCGGCACGCAGCCCGGCAGCAACCGGTTTGTGCCCGAACCCGGCCCGGACGAAGCGCGGGGCCCGCTCACGCTCGCCGTGGGCGCCACGTGGAAGACGGATACCCCGCTGGGCGACACGGGCCGCGTGCGGGAAGCCCGGGCGCTCGTGGTGGGCAATGAGCGGTTCGCGTCGAACGCGGAAATTGCCACGGGCCCGGGCGGCAACCTGAATTTCATGTTGAATGCCATGGCCTGGCTGAGTCAGCGCGAGGATCTGATCGCCGTGCGCCCGTCGCCGCCGGCCTCCGAGCCGCTCGTGCTGAGTGCGGACGCGCAACGGACGGTGACCTGGGTGACCATCTTGTTTACGGTGCAGGTGGTCTTGTTCGCCGGGGCGCTTGTCTATCTTGTACGCAGGAGGAACCGATGAAGTTCCGCTCGACCATTTTGCTGGCACTGTTTTTCGCTGTCTTGTGCGCCGGCTATTGGGTGCTCACCGCGCGCGATGTGACCGAAGAGCGTGCGATCGAGCAGGCCGCGCGGTTTTTCGATTTCACCGATGGCGACGTGCGGGCTATTGAAATCACGCGCCCGGAAAGCGCACCGGTCGCCGCGCGCCGTGCGGACGCGGAAACCTGGACCTTCCAAGCGCCGCGCGAGGACATCCGGCCGGACCACACGCGCTGGCAGAAGCTGGCCGAAACCCTCGCCACCTTGCGCCGGGAGCGCACCATCGGCCCGGCCGATGACCGCGCCCGCTATGGCCTCGACGAGCCGGCCCTCGTGATTAACGTGCGCACCGGTGCAGACGAGGAGACGCACACCATCGCGTTTGGCGCGGCCGAGCCCCTGCAAATCAACCGCTATGCCCAAGTCGATGATGGCCCCGTGACGCTTGTCGGCAACAACACCTACAACCGCCTGGCCCTCTCGCTCACGGACCTGCGCGACACGCGCCTGTTCATCGCCGGGCGCGAGGGCGTCGAGCGGATTACCTTTGCCCGTATCTGGAATGGCCGCGGCGATCCGCCGCCGGGCCCGCCGCCGGAACTGGGCGAAGAGCTTGCGCGCGTAGTGGCCGAGCGCCCGGGCGGTGCGGAGACGTGGCGCGTGGTGCACCCGAAACGGGCGCCGGCGGATATCGAGCGGGTTCAAGGGTTGTTGCAGCAGGCGCTCAATGCCACGGGCGAGCGCTATGTGGACGCCCCGGAGGATCTCTCCGACTACGGCCTCGATCCGCCCTGGGCGCGCCTCACGTTGAAACCCGCCGACTTCGACGAGCCCCAGACCGTGCTGTTGGGCACGGCCGATATGGCCGAGGGCGGTGAGGGCAGCCTTTTCGCGAAGCATGCCGACAGCGGAAGCGTGTTCGCGATCGACCCCTACCTCGTGAACTACCTGCCGCTGAATCGCACGCATTTCCGCGATCGCCGTCTGCTCACCCGTCCGGTGCGCGGCCTCGAACGTATTGTCTATAAGGATGCACAGACCACGTTCACCCTCGAAAAAGAGCCGCAAGCCGGCTGGCAAATGACTGCACCCGCCCGCAGCCGTGCCGATGATGCGGCGGTCTCCTCTTTGGTGAGCATGTTGCTGTCGGTCGAAGCAATGGATTTTCCCGGCGGTGCGCCCGGCGAGTATGGCCTCGACCAGCCGGCGCTCACCCTCGAGCTCGGGTTCGAGGACGAACCGGCCGAGGTGACGCTGCGCTTCGCGCCCGGCGATGGCGAGGCGGTCTATGCCACCCAGGATACGGGGGATGTAGCCGTGGTATCGAAGGACGCCCTCGAGGTGCTGCGCCGTGATGCGGATGATCTGCGTTCCTTCGAACTCATGCGTTTCAACAAGGCCGATGCCATCAAGATTGCGCTGCTCGACCGCGGTGATCAGTATGAACTCGAGAATCGCGCCGGCCGCTGGCGCGTTACCATGCCCGCCGATGTGCACCTCCAGAACCAGAGCGATGTCGAGACCATGCTTGATGTCCTGAGCCCGGTGAAGGCCGAGGCCTCCATGGTCACCGGCGAATCCCTGGCCGAATTTGGTCTGGAGCCCCCCGCTTTCTCTATTCTGGTGTATGTGCTCGATGAGAAGAGCGAGGAGGGCCAGCGGCGCGTCGGGCCGCTCTACATCGGTGCGCCCGTCGAAGATCAACCGCAACGCCGCTACGCAACCGCCGCCGGACGTGGCGGGGTGTATATCGTGCGCCAGGATGTGCTCGACCGGTTGCGGGCGGCGATGCGCGGGTTGGAACCGGTATCGCCGGAAAGTTAATTTATTGACAGATTCTGCTATATTCGGCGGGTCCTGTCACGGGTTCACGCGGCTTAAACGTATGAAATTAACGGGATTGCGCCCCCTTTGTTTGTTGACACGAATTGAGGCCTGTGCTATAACGCACCATACGTACACGCGGTTGGGAAGGGTTGTGGTGCCTTCGGGCGGCGTGTGGATTTGTCAGGGATCGGGAAGAGAAGGGAGTACGCGGTTTTCAAGGATGCAGTGCGGGGTTGTATGCGTGGGGCCGCCGGGCCTGCCTGCGCGCGATGAAACGCTCCGCACGTGTTCCCTGTACCGTGGGTACCGCTAGGGACTATCGACGTGCCACCCCGCCGGCGTGTGGCGCGCTTATCGGAGGAAATGAGACGTGAGCCGTTCGTTATCCGCCTTTCTCGGCTGCGGTATGTGCTTGTGTGTGGTGCTGCTGATGGGAGTGCGCCCCAGTGCGCCCGCTCCCGCTGGCGCACTGGATACCGCCGCCGCCGACGAACACCACTCGCCCTCCCTTGCCGAGATGGTTTTGCCCAGACCGGTTGCCGGCGCCTTGCCGGAAACCGCGCACGTGGCCGCCGCCTCGCCCACGCTCAGCGTGCACGCGTTGCACGCCCTGCGCGCACAGTCCGAGTGCGACGAGATGTACGGCAAATCATACGAGCCGGCGCCGATCAACACCACCGCGCCGGACGATGGCGAAGAGGAGCACGATCTCGGGCTCAGCCTGGCCACGAACCACCAGGGAACGTGGATCGCCGTCTGGAGTTCGACGAACCCCAGCCCGAACGATGACCAGTCTCTGGGCGAGGATCCGGATATCCTTTACGCGCGCTCGAACAATGACGGCGCTACCTGGAGCACGCCGCGCGCCGTGGTCGCGCCACCCGGCGAGGATGAAGACGACGACGGCATGGGCGACTACAATCCGAGCATCGGCTTCAGCCCGTTTGGCCAGTGGATTGTGGTATGGGAGCAAGGCGAACTCGATGAAGACGGCGAGCCCCTCGACGATAACCTGGAGATCATGTGCAGTACGTCCGACGATTTGGGGGATAGTTGGTCGGACCCCGTGATCTTGAGCACGGAAGATCCGGATGAACCGGATGAACCCGGCATCAACCGGAATCCGGCGATCGCGTCGGACGGCAACAGCCGCTGGATAGTCGTGTGGGAGTCGAACGAACCCCTCGAGAACATTCTCGATGAGCCGCTCGAAGAGGACTTCGACATCCTGTTCGTCAATTCGATAGACAACGGCACATCGTGGACGTTGCCCGCACCTGTCGCCACCGGCGCTGCGCAAGATATTTATGACGACAGCCGGCCGCGCATCGCCGCCAATACGGCGACCGGCGAATGGGGCGTCGTATGGCAGGGATTCGATGACACCAACGGCCATATGGATGTGTTCTCGAGTTTCACGGACGATATGGGCGACACGTGGTCGCAACGCGTTGCCGTGAATCCGAATGCCGGCGCCACCACCGAGGACATGCACCCGGTCATTGCGACCAATCAAAGCGAGTGGCTCGTGGTGTGGCAGTCGGAGGATGCAACTCTCATCAATGGGGAGGATGTTGGCGCGGATTTCGATCTCTTCGCGATGCGCGCGACCGATCCGGCAAACGGGTGGCCGGACGGCCCGTTCCTCGTCAACAGCACGGGCATTGGAACCGATCGTGATGACGTCAACCCCACCATTGACGTGGACGACACCCGATCGCCCAACCGTTGGGTCGTTGCGTGGGACTCCACCAATTCGCATGAAGATGCCGAGGGGAGCGACCGCGATGTTTTTTCCGCCGTCTCGATAGATGGCGGCCGGTGCTGGGCCGACCCGCGGCTCGTGAACCGCAATGGTGCGGATGACACCGGCAATGCCCCGGCGGCCGACCAGAATGCGATGTTGCGCATTTCCCGGCAAATCCCCAGTTCGGAGTATGGCACGGGCAAGGTCGTCGTCGGCTGGGAATCCGATGAAGACATCGGCGAGGAACTCGGCAACGATGTCGACCTGCTCTACACAAACCTCTTCCTGCGTCCGCCCTTCTTTGTCGACAATGACGGCGATGACATGGACGACTACTGGGAGATCGAGAACGGCCTCGATCCCGACGACCCCAGCGACGCCGACGAAGACCCGGACGGCGACGACCTGGACAATATCGAAGAATTTGAGTATGACACGGATCCATTCAATGAAGACACCGATGGTGACGGTGTGAGCGACGGTGACGAGGTGGACCAGCGCTCGGATCCCCTGGACCCGGAGGATTCAGAGGGACCGGACGTCTCAACAGCGGACCTTGATGCGGAATCGCTGGTGCGGGACGGGGAAGCGCTCCTGCCGCTGACCGACTGGGTGCCGCTGTGGAACGTCGTCATGAGCTATGGGGAGGACCCGGAGGATTTCGCGCCCCGTGTGCTGCGGCGCCTCGTGTTCACTATCGAGCGCGACAGCCGTGATGAGGACGACTTGGGATACAATACAGAGGGCGGTCCCGCGCTTGTTGACCTGCTCGAGTTCGGCGTGTTCAAGGAAGAACCAACTCCTGGCCCGCAAAACCAGACCTTGGACAACGACGGCAGCGACGACGATCGCGACCGGCTCATGTTCACCTTCGACGCAGAAGGCAACGACCGTTTCGACCGTGTGAACGTGGACGTGTCCGCCAACTTTGCCGCCAGCGGACTCCAGGTGTCGCCGATTACCTACACCGTGGAAATGAGTGATGATTTCGGCGTGCCCACGGATCCGCTCGATCCGGTCCAGGCCGAACGCGACACCGACGACTCCATCGGTGGTTCCTACATTCTTGCGGTGCGCACCTCGGCCCTCTGGCAGAGCGAAGTCACCTTGCGCACCCGCCTGCTCGAAGCACTCATGGTCGCGCCCGGTCCAAACGGCGCGCCGGGGGTTGAGCCGGGCGATTACCCTCTGGACGATGAGGGCGAGTTCGAAGATGGCTACCCCGATTTTCCGATCGAGCCCGAGGTGGCCTACAGTTCGAGCTTTTCGGCATTCGACATGAACGGCAGCCCGCTGGATAGCTGGAGGCCCGCGTTCCACAACGCCTGGAACCAGCCGCGCTTCGGCTATGCGCCGAGCCAGGAATGGCTCCGGCCGCGCTTCGACGCCACGAACGTCGCTTTCGAGACCATCGGCGCCGCTATTCTCGATCTGCGCCAGCTCGAGCCGCTCGAGCAGTGGCGTGCCGTGGCGGGTATCAACCTGCACTCGACCAAGTCGGTGCATTTCGACCGATACGACCTTCAGACCCAGTTCCCGCCCGACGAGCCTGCGGTGCGTATAGAAGGGCGTGACAAAGACGGCGCCCAGCTCAGCGAGGTCAACATTGTCGTGACGGACATCGGCGGCGATCCCGCGCGGCCGGGCTCCGGCGGCCTCGACCCGCGCGATGCCTTCAACGAGATCAGCGACGCGTTCGTTTACGGGTCGAACCTCGATGCCGAAGCGAACGACATGACATTCAATGGGCTGTGGGTGTTCCACGACACGAATGGCGACGGGCGGTTCGATCCGCCTGTGCCGCTCGAAGGGGGCGGCGCGTCTATCACGGATGCACCGCTGCTGCCCATGTCGCGGGTGGTGTCAGCAGCAGAAGAAGAAGCAGAAGAAGATATCCCGTACGAATGGGAGTACGTGCCGTTCCCGCCGGGCGGCGGCGACCCCTGGTGGCGGCTCAAGTTGCGCTTCCTCGAGGGCGCACGCCGCGATCCTGACGATATCAGCGACGACGACAACACTGTCGGGTACATCGAGAAGACGCCGGACGGTTCGGAAAAAGTAAGCCCGGTCTATCCCGACTACTTCGTGGTCACCCGCGCCGACAGCGGAAGCAAGGATGCCAGCACGATCGTCGGCGATGGCACGGCGATGCCCTTTGGCGCCGACTACCGGGTCTTCATCGAGCCGCGGCGCACCAACGCCGAACAGGGCACCGAGGATGGCGGCATCCACACGACGAGCATGATCCCCGGCGTTGGGTTGTCGGAGACAAGCGCAGTGTGGCAGGACGACCCCCGCTGGCTCGATGGCGAACCGTGGTGGAACGAGCGGACCTTGCAGCCCAGCAACAGCCTGCCCTTGCGTCACGGTATCGAAGTGCACGACCTTACACTCGTGTACGATAGCTGTGGGCAACATGCCGTGGTCACCGACTTCTTGCACGGTGTCGAGCGCAACTTATTTGGCAGCCTGTCTTTCTTCTTCCGTGGTTATGTGAACCCGGGGGCCATCGGCATAATTCCGCGGGAGTTTGGAAAATGGATGGATCCATTTCGGTTAGCATCTGAACGCTTCTTCTATGAGTACGATCCGGGTGTTATCCGCTGGCGCTCGAATGGCCGCTTCAACTTCGTGACGGGCTTGCCGTTCACTTTTGAGGATGGCTTGGCGGTGGGCCAGTTTGCCTGGGAGACTGCGCCGTTCCGGCGTCCCTTGTCGGACCCCCGCTCGGAAATGTTCCCGAGTCCGCCCGAGCAACCGTCGTTGCCTTCATTTGCCAACTGGCCGGGCGGCCTTGACATAAACGAATACCCGCGGGCGAGCAATTGGCCGCAGGAGTTGCGCCAGTCGCGCATCCTGCGCCAGCGTACCGACATCCTGAGCGAGCACACCGCCATGCTCGGGATCAACCTGGCCAACACCATTGACCCCATCGTGAACCAGCAACGCCGCGTGCTCGACCAGATTACCGTGGCCTTCTGGGGGCCGGATTTTGATCCGGAGGACCTGGCAGAACTCGATCCGACCGGCACCAGCATGAATTCCGGCGTGCTCCTGTGGGAAGACACGGACAGTTCCGGCACCTTCATTGGCAATGTGTTGCCGTCCGTCTTCGGAAACGTGCCGGCCTTCGACGAGCCGGTGCCAGTGGTAGACCTCGAGTGGCCCGACCGGCCCGAGCCTGTCGACCTCGATGGCGACGGCGAGCCGGACGATATGAACGGCGACGGGGTGGTCGATGTGCGCGACCACGCCTGGGTCGTCAAGCTCGTGCCGCAGCGGGCCTGGACCATTCCCGACGCCGACCGGCGCAACGCGGAACTGCTGGATGTCGACGACCTGGACCTTAAAACAGGCGAAAAGCAGGCGGATGCGCCGCCGACGCCATTGTCCGTGAAACTGGACGAAGCGATCGCGCTTCAGGCGGATGCGAAAGCGCTTGATCCGCAGGGCGCACACGGCGGTGACGACCTGTTCATCTCGGTGCGTTTCTCGGACAAGGCGTCGCGGTTCCAGAAGGTGCGCGCGGTGATTCCCGCCACCCTGCCCGCACGCACCGGCCCGTCCAATCAGCGTGCGGGGGTGCAGGTGTTCCCCGAGGTGAACACCGCCCCGGACGCGTTCGTGAAGCGGAATCCGGAAGAAGACCCGGTGCAGGACTACTACGGCCACGATATGCTCGAGGTCAATGTGCCGGTAAGGATTGAATCGCTCACCGGCGGATCCGAGACGATCACGGCCGGCGGGCCGGGCAAGGCGATGCTCGGTATCGATGCCTCGACCAACCGGGACGATGCCACCGTGGCCTCGGGTGATTCGGGCAGCCCGACTGAGCGCCGGTTCACGGTGCCGGGTGCTGCCTGGGAACCCGATGCGCTCGCGGGTGATTTCCTGATCGACAGCAATTTCGAGAGCTTCGAGATTACGGGGAATACGGATGAGCGATTGACGCTCTTGAGCGGCACGCCAGCCGGCGGACCGTGGCGCATCGTGCGCAATCCCACCTTCCTCGAGCAGGTCTGGGTCGAGATTTACCCTGAGCTCGGCGGCGATGAGCTTGAAGAGCTCGAGGGAACGGGGGATACCGATACGGGCGGCGATACCGGTGACGACGAGGACGAACTCGAATTGCGCGCGCACCTGGAGACAGACGCCAAGGCGGCGAAGCAGGATTTCTCCGGCTTCAATCCCGAAGACGACCTGCTGCCCCTGGACATCGACCAGACATTGAGCGGCGTCGCCCTGTACCGCGATAACGATACACACCCCGACAACCGCAACGGCGTGTGGGACCCGGGCATCGACATCCCCGTCCCGATGGACGCGGCGCCCGAGTTCATCGGGCAACCGGGCGAACCCAACCAGGTCCGGTTCGTTTTCTCGACGCCGGGCGTGGACGACTTCCCGATCCCGAAAGCGGACCAGCCGCGCAACCGCCAGTGGGTGCCCGACGCGTTCGGCCGCACCGTGGCGGATCCAGAATTCGGATCGGACTTCTTCGTCGTGGTGCGCCCGAGCCGCCGCCTGGACGAGGGCGATGCCTTCAGCATCGGGCTGGTGTCGTGGGGACCCACCTCGCCGACCGCACCCGACCCGGACTCGTGGACGAACGCCTGGGGCGAGCTCAACTTCGAGCAACGTGATGAGTTCGTGAAGTTCAAGGGCTTCCCGTGGGCCGATCATGCGCTCGGGTTCATTACCATGCTCAAGGAGCAGCCGCGCCGCTACTGGTTCGATGGTGCGGTGGCTAAGTCGGAAATCGAGGACAACGGCTTCGATTACATCCGTTCGTCGTGCACGCAGAAGGTACAGAGCAATAAGCTGGTGGCGACATCGCCGCAGATTGGTCCGCGTACGCTGGTGATCGAAGAGACCACGCCGGTCAATGCCCGCGGCCGCACCGAGCTGCCGAGCCAGACCCTCGGCGATGAGTCGGTCACGTTTGTGGTGCATGGCCAGGGCTTCGGCACACAGCCGATGGCCGTACTCAGCGGTTACGACGTGACCGTGAGCAACGCGAAGGATACGTCCTTCCAGGTGCGTGCGCGTGTAGCGGCGGACGGCGTGCCCTCGGAGCCGGTGGTGCTTATCGTACGCAACCCGGAGACGGGCAACGAGGCGAACCGGGACGATCTGTTCACCTTGGTGGAAGGCAGCCCCGAAGTGCGTCCGCAGATTGCATCGCTCGCGCCGCGCCGTGCCGACAGCGGCGATTTCCCCGTCGAGGTGCGCGGCACGGATTTCGACGCCGATGCCGGGGTCGAGGTGCGCTTCGGCGAGACGGTCATGCCCGTGCAGTCGGTGACGCCCACGCGCATTGTGGTGGGTTTCCCCGTGGGCGGCATGGGGAGCGTCGGCGATCTCGATGTGCGTGTGCGGAATCTCGGCAGCGGCCACGACGATATCGCCGCCGCCGCGTTCGAGTATGTCAACGGCGCCCAACGCAACACCAAGGTATTCCTGTGCGGTGTGGCGGCGAAGGAGCAAAGTGGCGGCAAACTGGCCGCCAGCGACCTGCTGATTGTGCTGATGGTCGTGGTGTTACTCGCCGGTGCGCAGTGGGCGCGGCGCCGCAGAGACGGCAAGACGAAAGCGTAGGGATAGGCGGAGTTGCGCCTCGGGGCGCGGCTGCGATACAACGACAAGGAGAGCCGGTCCTGTGATCGTGAAGATGCACAAGCAGTGGATAACGGCCCTGTGCCTCGGGCTGATTGGCGCCATGGCGAGCCCGTGTGCGCATGCCTTCTTCCTCCAAGGCGGCTTCGATATCGGTGGGCAGATCGTGTTTCAGAAGTGGCGTTTCGCCCACTTCGACAACGACAACGACGGCCAGGTCGGCCCTGAAGAAGGCATCGAGGTGTTTATCGAAGACGGCCCGAACGGCTTCAGCGACGACCAGATCGCGCAGATCGAAGACGCCTTTGCGGTTTGGCGTTCGGTGCCGACCTCCTATGCGGGGTTCCGCGTCGGCGGCTTCTTCCAGGACGTGGTCACCCCGGGTACGCAGGACGGCCTGACCACCTTGCAACTCGCGCACCCGGATGAACCGGAATTCGACGTGCTGCCCACCGGCTTCAACCTGTTGTCGCTGACCACGTTCCAGATTGACGACACCATTGTGGATGTGAACAACATCTCGACGATCATCACCGGTGGCACCATTATCGATGCCGACATGGTGCTTGACGGCACGTTGTGGGATCGCGACACCGGCGGCACGCAGATCGACCCCTTCACCGTCACCGGCGCCACGGTGAGCCTGCTGGGGCGGGTGCTCGGCCTCAGCGACCCGCCGCCCTACAATCTGCGCACCCGCGAACCCTTCCTGGTGCCCATCGAGGACAGCGTGTTCTGGCTGCGGGATTCCCAGAGCCAGCGGCGCCGCGTGGGACTGACTTCGTCAGTGAGCCTGAACGGTTTCATCACATTGGATGAAGTCATCGAGACGTCCTCGGGCCGCGTCACCATCCCCGAGGCGGATGGGTGGGCGACGCTTGCGCCGTCGGACATTTCAGCGGTGTCGTTCCTCTATCCCCGCGGCGATCAGAGCAAGTTCTTCCGTTTCCAGAACACGGCGCGCACCCAGGCGCGGGTCGACCTGCCGTCATTGCCCTTGCCCAATGCGCTGGTCACCGCGTGGATCGACCATGATGGCAATGAGGAGACGGACCGGCTGCCGTTCATGTCCACCTTGACGGGCTTGTATGAGAAGGATGAAAACGATGCGCGCCAGGGCATTTTCAACATGCTCGGGTTGTGGAAGCGTATCGAAGTCGAGGGAGGCGAGGGCGAGATAGACGCGACCTACACGTTTACCATCAGCCCGCTCAACGAGTCCGGCGTAAACCGTCTGGCGCCGCCCACCTACACCGTGGACCGGCTCAACCTCATCGACGGTTCGACCAGTGAAACCATCGAGCAGTTCCTTTCGGAAACGTTCAACGAGTTCGGAAACATCGTCGACCTGAGCAATTACAACGTGGGCACGCCCATGCGCTGGGACAGCGGCCGCAACAAGTTGGTCAGCGACGATACCGGCCGCACCCTGGGCGATATCCTGCCCGGACGCTCCCCCATGTTCGGCGACGCACAAGCCGTGTGCCCGTTGAATGTCATTGTGGGTGGTGGTGGCGGTGATATTGGTACCGATGGCGGCGACACGCTGCCGGATATTCCGGCCCTGACCAGCTTGCGCTCGTGGCGCGACGACACGCTGCTGCGGTCCGCCGTGGGCGCGGCAGTGGTCGATGTCTACTACACGGCCGCGCCGAAGCTGGCGGACTATGTCGCGGCGAAACCGGCGCGCCTGCGCGCGGCCACAGCTATTGTCGAGGCGTTTACTATGGTCATTGGTTACCAGCTTCATCTGTTGATGGCGGCATGCTTGATGGCCGGCCTTGCCTGGCGCGGGCTGCGTGCGCGGCGCATCCGCCGGGGTGTGCAGGCCGGCTTGTTTATGCTGGGGGTGTTAATGGCCGGCAACGCCGCTGCCCAAATAGAGACGCCCGACACTGCGACCCTGACCGAGAGCGCCGATGTCATCATCGAGACGAAGGTGGTGGCTATCGAAAGCTACCATGAGGGCGGCCGCACCGGCAACCCCATCTACACGGACGTCTCGGTCGAGGTGCAGGATGCGGTGAAAGGGCCGCTGAATAAGCAGAGCGTGCTCACCTTTACGCAACCCGGCGGCCGGGTAGACGACTTGGTTACGCGCACCAACGCTTTCCCCTTTTTCAAGGAGGGGGACGAGGCGGTGCTCTACCTGGAAGAGTCGGACCGGTTCGGCTATATGCTGGCTTACGGCTTCCATGGCCGGTTGCCCGTCGACACGGAGGAGGAGACCGGCGTGAAGACGGTCCGCCCGGGTGAATTCGCGCAAGCGATGACGCTGCAGGAAACGGCGGAAAAGATCGCCGAGGTCAGCGGTGAGGAGGCGGTGAAAACAAAAGAGGGGGGTGTGCCGCGGGTGGACCTTGCGGCCTACCTCGACTATGTGCAGTCCCTTGTCTGGGAACAGGCCGCCGCGGAAGAAGGCGCCGAATAACCGCCTGAGCAATCCGTAGAACCGCACGCGTCTGCGCCGCTTCGGGGCCGGGCGCGTGTTTGCTTGTGGCAGCGGGCAGTGTGGGATGGCGCGCGTGTCATCTTTGCGATTCGGGCGCGGCTTCCGCTAGACTATGACGAAGCCGCGATTGGGTGTTGGGCCGCAGAAAAGGCGCCGCCCGCATGACATCGCGGTACGTGGTGTGGTGGACGGGTACAGGGCCTGGGGCTTAAATCAGGTCTGGGACGGCGCAGCGCGCATGCTGCCGCAATGTCCGGTTGCCTGTCAACCGCGCCGGGTGCGGCGGCGTTGGCAGAGCGGATGTGAAAGTCTTTGCAGGGCAGTGGCTTGTGCCGTTGTCCTGACCTTTGTGACGCGAAGCCAATCCACCACATGGGCGCTGTAGTCCGTGGCACGGTTGGGGGATGCGGCTGGCAAGCGGCACTGCACGAAAAAAGTGGAAGTGTATGATACGTGGATTGCTGATACGACAAGTATTCGTCTTGCTCGATATCGTTCTGGCCGTCGCGGCGGTGGTTACCATTGGCTTGGTGGCGATGGACATGCTCGAGCCGCCCGAGGCAATGCCGTCTGCCGAGGTGGACACCTCGAGCATTACGGCGGCGGGCAGCGCCCCCTCTGACGTGAACGCACGGCCCACCTACGATGCCATTTTGAAGAATGCCTTGTTCGGTGATGCAGGCCAATTTGACCCGGCGGCCGAGCCGGAACCGGAGCCCGAGCCGGAACCGGTGGACATTCCGATGGAGGAGACGCAGCTCAACCTGCAATTGATCGGCACGACAGCCTCGTGGCCCAAGGATCCGCTTGCCTCGGCCATCATCCGCAACAATGACCGGAAAGGCGCGGGCGGCACGTTCTTCCTCGAAGAACCGATACTGGAAGACGAGGGGCAGGGGGTGGTGAAGCTCGTGGAGGTCTACCCGCGCGAGGTCATCTTGCTCAACGAGCGCAAAGACCCGCCCGTGCGCGAGCGCCTGGTGATGGGCGAAGGCGAGGGCAAACAGGCAGCGAGCGCGCGCGAACCCGAGCAGCAGCGGAATGACAGCGGCGTCGAACGGGTAACCATCGATCGCGATGATTTCAGCCGCGAGCTTTACGAGAACTACTCGACCTTGGTGACGCAAGTCCGCCCCGAATACCACCGCGACGAAAACGGGAATGTGATTGGTCTTAGCGCAGAGAATATCGAGGAAATCCCGCTTGCCAAGAAACTATCGCTTGCGGACGGCGATGTGCTTCAGTCGATCAACAATGAACAGATCGACAGTGAGCAGAAGGTGATGGAGCTGTTCCAGAAGTATCGCAATGCGAACGCCTTCCGCATAGGAGTCCTGCGGAATGGCAAGCCGAAGATCATTACCTACCGCCTGGAATAGCCCCGGCGGGCCCCGCCGCACGCGCGGTGTATGCATGCTGCCGGGTGAACCGTGGATAAGCAGGAAGGACTAACAGGGTGCGGAAGTTGAGCGTTACGGGTTGGCAAGTGGGACTGGTGGCTGTGCTGATCATGAGTACGGCCGCTTTCGCGCAGCAGGAGATCGAGGGCCAGGATGGCGCCCCGGAGGAGGGGGCGGATGTCGTCGAAGGCGCGCCGCCGCCGCAGGAAGGTCCGCCGCAGGAAGGTCCGCCGCAGGAAGGTCCGCCGCAGGAAGGTCCGCCGCAGG
>CAZMVU010000013.1:0-18173 GCA_964569295.1 uncultured Nitrospirales bacterium | reverse complement strand
AAGGTCCGCCGCAGCAAGGACCGCCGCAGCCCCGAGCCGAACCGCAGCCGCGGCCAGAGCGTTCCCCCGGGCGCACTGTGCGCCCGCCGCAGAGGCGCGGGGAGGAGTCCGACGATGCCGACAAAACGGACGCCGTCGCCCGGCAGGACGGGGGCGGCGTGAAGGTGGAGGAGACGCGTGAGGGCGAAGTAACGTTTGACTTTGACAATGCCGACCTGGCGGATGTCATCGCCTCGATTGCAGCGGCGACGGGCCGCAACTTCGATCTCGACCCGAACATTGGATCGACCCCGGTGACCGTCATCACCCACGAGCCTATCCCGCCGGACATGGCCTTCGAGGTGCTCGCCTCGATCCTCGCCTCGCGCGGCTTCTCGATGGTGGAAACCCTCGAGGGCAAGCTCATCAAGATTCTGCCTACGCCTGAGGCGGTTCCGTCCGATAAGACTCCGCTGAGCCTTGGCCGCACCGAGGTGCCGCCCGACTTCGATCAACTCGCTACCCATATCGTTCCGGTGAAATACGCCGATGCCGGTGAGCTTTCGAACATCCTGCAACGGCTGGGCTCGAAGAATGCCCGCATCGACGCGTACGTACCTACGCAGACCTTGATCATCACCGACACGGCCGACGGCCTGCGTCGTATGTTCATGTTTCTGGAAGAGGCGGATGTGCCGGGCTTCGACACCTTGTTCGAAACATTCACGCTGGAATACACGCGGGCCGAAGTGTTGCAGGGACAGTTAGAGTCGGTTTTGCTCGATGAAGGCGGCTCCGCTAGCCGTGCTCAACAGCAACAGCAGCAGCAACAGCAACAACGGCGTCCTTCCCGTCCGACGCGCACCGTGCGGCCCACGGTGCCCGGCGCCGGACCCTCGGAGATTATCGGCACGCGCGAGGAAACCCTGCGCATGGTGCCCGATGAACGCCTGAACGCCCTTATCGTGGTGGCCACGGAGGGCATGATGGAACGCGTGCGCGACCTGGTGAAGCGGCTCGACACGCCCACGCCTTACGAAGCGAACAACCTGCATATCTACGAGTTGCTCCATACCGACGTCGAAAGTGTCGAGGAGGCGCTCAGCGGCGTGGTGGGCAGTGCGACCGCGCGGCGCGAGTCCGAAGAGCAGGGTGGCCCCACGGCCGAAGTGCAGCCATTCGAACAGAAGGTGCAGGTTACCCGCTACGACCAGACCAACTCGTTGCTCATTGTCGCTTCATCCCAGGATTACAAGCTGCTGGAGGTCTTTATCTCGCGGCTCGATGTGCCGCCACGCCAGGTGCATGTCGATGCCGTGGTAATGGACGTGAGCTTGACGGACGATTACGGCGTCACCGTGGACGGTGCGTCCATCACCGGCGAAGACGGTTTTGGCCTCACCAGCACGCAAAATTTGTCGGACGTTTACGGTGCGCTGGCGGGGACGGCCGACGCGGCCAACGACATCGTGCTCGGGCCGCAGTCCGGACTGGCGGCGGGCGCGGCCATTCTCGGGATGGGCAGTGATGGCGGGCTCACGGCCGGCGTGTTCGAGGACATTACCTTCGAGTACAACGGCCGGGAAATCCAACTGCCTTTCGTGCCGCTGTTGTTCCAGGCCGTTGAAAAGTTGACCAATGTCGAAGTGCTCTCCCAGCCGAGTCTGCTCACCGTGGACAACGAGGAGGCCTCGATCACCGTCGGGCAGGAAGTTCCCTTCGTGACAGGTTCTTCGCGTCCGAACACCGGCCAGGAGGGCCAACTCCTTTCGACCGGCTTCACCCGGGTGCAACGCGAAGAGGTCGGTGTGAAATTGACGGTCACCCCCCAGATCAGCGAGGGGGACTATGTGGCCCTGGCGATGGAGATCGAGGTGTCTGACCTCGACGCACAGCAGGTAGGTACAGTGGATATCCTCGGGCCCACGACGAACAAGTCGCTGGTGAACAATCGGGTGGTGGTGAAAGACGGCGGCACGGCAGTGATTGCCGGTCTCATTCGGGACAACAAAAGCCGCGATACCACCCAGGCGCCTGTCCTTGGCGATCTGCCTCTGCTCGGCTGGCTGTTCCGGTCGAAGTCCACCAGCACCAACAAGCGTAACATGGTGGTTCTGGTAACCCCGCATATCGTGAAGGAAGGCATCGACCTCGATCGAGTCACCCAGCACAAGGTGACCGAATACCGCGATGCCAATCTCGACGCGCTCTTCGATAAGGGCTTTTTCCAGCGCATCTTGCGCAGACGCGAAGGGCGCCAGAAGCACCGGCCCACAGCCGCGCGTTCCGAGGCACTCGTGGGAACGAACACCACTGGATTCGGCCGGGGCGACATCAAGAGGTAGCTCATGAGCAGAGGCCACGAACACCAACTGTGCGAGATACTGATCCGGAACGGGAACATTCATCTCGAACAGGTTACCGAAGCCCTCGAGCTTCAGAAAATCCGTCCGAAGCGCATCGGCGAGATCTTGCTCGATCTGGGCTACGCGAATGAAGAGGATGTGCTGCGCGCTCTCAGCGAGCAGTTCGAGATTCCTTTTCAGCCCTCGATCCGCGATGAAGTGGATTCGGCGCTCACGACGAAGGTACCCATCAACTTTATCCGTGAATACCACATGGTGCCCTACAAGCAGAACGGCGCCGCCTATTACGTGGCTGTGAACGACCCGGTCAATCTGCTGCCCCTCGATGATCTGCGGTTGTTGCTGGGCGGGCCCGTGTTGCCCATTCTCACCCCGAAAGAAGAGATACAGAGCATAATCGACACCTACTTCGACCAGGCCGGCGAAAACGCCGCCGAAATGATCGGGAGCCTCACGGTGGACGGAGACGACGGCGAAACGGTTCACAGCCTCGACACCATCGAATCCGAGCGCGACCTGCTCGACCTGGCGAACGAAGCACCCATCATTAAGCTGATTAACCTCGTCATTTCCGGAGCGGTGAAAGAGCGCGCGTCGGATATTCACATCGAGCCTTTCGAGCACGAGGTGCGCGTACGCTACCGCATCGATGGCGTGTTGTATGAGAAGTTCAACGTGCCCCGGTCGCAACTGGCGGCTGTTGTGTCGCGCGTGAAGATCATGGCCAACTTGAACATTGCCGAGCACCGGCTCCCGCAGGACGGCCGCATAAAGATCCGGTTGTCGGGCAAAGAGATCGACATCCGCGTGTCGGTCATCCCCATTGCCCACGGCGAGCGGGTGGTCATGCGTATCCTTGACAAGGGCAGCTTCCTGTTAAGTCTTGAAGAACTGGGCATGGACAAGCGCGACCACGAAATGGTGGACCGGCTCATTCAGACCTCCCATGGCATTATGCTGGTCACGGGACCCACCGGTTCCGGTAAGTCCACCACGCTCTACGCGGCACTGCAACGGGTGAACTCGCCGGATAAAAACATCATCACGGTCGAAGACCCGATCGAGTACCAGATTCCCGGCATCAGCCAGATCCAGGTGCGCCCGAAGATCGGCCTCACGTTTGCCGCGGGCTTGCGCAGTATTTTGCGCCAAGACCCCGACGTTATTCTCGTCGGCGAGATTCGAGACATCGAGACGGCTGAAATGGCCGTGCAGGCCTCGCTTACCGGCCACCTCGTGTTTTCGACCTTGCATACGAACGACTCGGCCGGCGCCATCACGCGCTTGGTGAACATGGGCATCGAGCCTTTCCTGGTAACCAGCTCGACCATCGCCATCCAGGCGCAGCGCCTGGTGCGCCGGGTCTGCTCGAGTTGCCGGCAGGCGTACACGCCGCAGGCGGAGAGCCTGCGCGAGCTGGGCGTGCCGCCCGATCGCATCGAGGGGCAGCAGGTGTGGCAGGGCGCAGGGTGCGAAGTGTGCTCGGATCGCGGCTATCGCGGCCGCACGGGCATCTTCGAGCTGCTGGTCATGACGCCGCATGTGCAGAGCATGGCGCTCGAGGGCGTCGACTCGAACGTGATCAAGCGCGAGGCCCGCAAAGACGGCATGCGCACACTGCGCGAGGACGGCGCGGAAAAGGTGCTCAAGGGCGTGACCACGGTCGAAGAGGTGCTGCGCATCACCCGCGACGAATTGCTGGAGGTGGTGTAGGGCGATGCCGGTCTTTCAATACAATGCTATCGCGAAGGCGGGCGGCAAGCGCACAAAGGGCATGATAGATGCGGACACGGCCGCAGCCGCGCGGCGTAAACTGCGCGAGCAGGACCTCTACCCCACCGAGATTACCGAGGCTGCGGCCGGAACGGCCGAACCCACCGAGGCCGCCAGCAAGCTGAAGGTGCGCCGGGGCGGCGTCTCCTCGCGTGATCTCGCCCTGATGACCCGGCAGCTTGCCACGCTCTTGCAGGCCGGTATGCCGCTTATCGAAGCGCTCAGCGCGCTCCAGGAACAGACGAGCAAACCCCGGCTGCGCGCGGTGGTGTTTGCCGTGCGCGACATGGTGAATGGCGGCGCGGGCCTCGCCGAAGCTGTCGAAGAGCATCCCCGGATATTCTCGAGCCTTTATGCGAACATGGTGCGGGCCGGCGAGGCCTCGGGCACGCTCGAGCCGGTGCTGTTCCGCCTCGCAGAGATTCAGGAGCGCCAGGCCAAGCTGAAGGGGCAGCTCGCCTCGACGCTGGCCTATCCGATTTTCATGGCATTGTTCGCCGTGGCTATTATTGTGTTTCTCATGCTGATCATCGTGCCGCGCATTACCATGATCTTCGAGAAGCAGGGCCAGGATTTGCCCTTCCTCACCGAGCTGCTCATTGGATCGAGCGATTTCCTCGCCCGCTATGGCATCGTCATCGTTGTGGCGGGGCTGGGCGTTTTTTTAGTGTGGCGGATGTGGATTCAGCGTGAAGAGGGGCGGCGGCGTTGGGACCGCTGGAAGTTGCGTTTTCCGCTCTACGGTTCGCTGCACTTGAAACTCGTGTGCGCGCGTATGTCGCGGACCTTGGGTACCATGCTTCTAAGCGGCCTCACCATGATGCGCGCCCTTGATGTGGTGAACACGGTTATCGAGAACCGTTACATCCGCGAGCATATGGAAGACGTGAAAGCGGGTGTGCGCCGGGGCCGGGACCTGGCGGTGCCCATGAAAGAGACCGGGCTGTTTCCGCCCATGATGATCCATATGATCGATCTGGGGCAGCGCTCGGGTGAAATTGAAGACATGCTGGTCCGTGTGGCCGACACCTACGACGAAGACGTGCGCCTGACCATCGACGCGCTTGTCGGCCTGCTGGAACCGGCTATAATTATCCTGATGGGCATCTTTGTGGGATTCCTGGTGCTTGCGATTCTGCTGCCCATCCTGAACATGAGCACGAGTATTGGAGGATGAGTGATGCACGCGAAGCGTGAGATGAAGCAACGCCGTGCTGAGGGCGGTTTCACCCTGGTCGAACTCATGGTGGTCATCGCTATTCTCGCTATTCTGGCGAGTGTGGTGGGGGTCAATGTGCTCGGCGCTTTCGGCGAGGGCGCGCAGTCCGCTGCCAAGACCCAGGTGAAGGCCCTGTCGGATGCGGTGGTCATGTACAAGCTCGAGAACAAGGGCAAGTTGCCGTCGGATCTGGAATCCCTCGTGAACAACCCCAAGCGCAATTACCTGGACAAGAAAGAAGTGCCCAAGGATCCTTGGGATAATGATTACGTTTACGAGGTAAGCGGATCGGATTTCCGCATCATTTCTTACGGTGCCGACGGTTCCCCCGGCGGGGACGGCGAAAACGCCGACATTATCTCGAACGAACTGCAGTAGGCGCGGTCAGGGCATGGACTGGCGCCGGCGGGCATATCGCCGCGCAGTTGCCGCCATGGTGGAAGCAGTCTGGTGACAGCGCATCGGTGCTCGGTTACGGATGCCCTTTTCCGTCATGGCGAGGAGGCTCCTCTTGAGAAAATGGTCTGTTGTTTGCAGGGTTCTCATTCGTGATAACCAAGAACGAGCACTTTTTCCGTACATCGCAATAAACGCCTGTACCGGTTCGTAGTGCGCACAACGAACCTTGACGAACGCTTGCTGAGGAACCGGGGAAGCCCATAACCAAGCACAGGCAATCGTGATACGCCAGGGTGCGTCCCGGCGGTTGACCGGGATAGGCGCGACGCCCGCCCGGCCTGCGCAGGCGGCTTCGCCGGTTAAAAGACATGGCCTGTGGGCCACAGCGTCCACCGACGGTTTTCAATACCAAGAACAACATGCGTAACACGCCTCGACATAAGCGCGGTTTCACACTCATCGAGCTCATGGTGGTCATCATGATCATGGGCATGGTGGCGGCGGTCACGCTGCCGCGCTTTTACCCGGCCATTGCCTTTACCCGGCTCGAGGGGGCGGCCCGGCACATGAGCAATTTCGGGCGCGCTGCCATGTCCGAGGCCGTCATACTGCAACAGAAAATTACCGTGCGGATCGATCTCGACGAGCAGCAGTACAGCGCCGTGCGCTGGGTGGACCCGCAGGTCATCGAGGAACAGGAGCAGGCCGAAGAAGAGGGCGAGGAAGACATGCTTGCCCGCCTTTCCGAATTGAAGTCGGGCGACATGGACCGCTTCGGCGCCCGCGGCACATCGCCCGCCCAACTCATGCAGCAGGCGGGGCGCGGCGGCATGCTTGATTACAAGCGCTATATGGCCGGGCTCGAGGATTTCATGGGTGAGATCCCCGAGGACTTCGATGAGAAACTCGCTGACGAGCAGATGGTTCGGCGCTTCGAGGATTTTGCCCGGCGCGCCATGCTTGCCCGGGCGGCCAATGTGGACCATGACGACTTCCTCGACGATGTAGATATCTTCGAAGAGGGCGATGAATTCGACCTCGAGGATGAAGATAACGAACCCATCGAGATGGACATCGAGAATCCGGTGCTGCGGCCCGTGAATGTGACCGAGGGTATCACCCTCGAGGCGATCTCGGTGGACGGCGTAAAGCAGACGCGGGGCCTGGTGGAGATCGAGTTGTCGCCGCTTGGATTATCGAGCCGGGTGGGCTTCCATTTCGTGAACGAGGACGACGATTACCGCACGGTCTACTGGGATCCCACGCTTGGCGGCACGAAAGTGCTCGATGGTAAGGAGCCCCTCGAATGAGCCGCCACCCCGGGAGTAGCACCGCCGGCTTTACGCTCATGGAAATCATGGCGGCCTTGGCGATTCTCGGCATGAGCCTCTTTATCCTCTTGCAATCGCACTACAGCGCGCTCGCGGTCTACGAAACCACGAGCCATGAAGTGCGTATGCGCGGACTTCTCGAGCGGGCCATGGGCATGGCCGAGACGCAGGTCATGGCGGGCGAGCTTTCGGGGCAGGGGGACTTTGGCGCGCAGTACAGCGAGGAATTCACCTGGTCCTACGAAGCTGTGCATGCCGGAGAAGACGATCTGGTCCAGCTCTACGAAGTGAACGTGGTCGTGAATGTGCCGGTAGAAGACGAGCCGCGGCTCATGTCTTTTCTCCTGTATAACCCCGGTTCAGAGGTGTTGGGAGAGGAGCAATGACGGCGCGGCGCACACGGGGTTTCACGCTGATTGAGCTCATGGTGGCCATCAGCATTCTCACGGTGATCGTGAGCATTGTGTACGTAAGCTTCAGCTCGGTGATCCGTGCGAGTGATGTCGCGCGTGATGTCGCGGAAGACATGCGCCTGCGCCAGTTCCTTACGCGTAACCTGACCACGGTCATTCCCGCCGTGTACACCGACGCCGCCATGCAATTGCAGAGCTACCAGTTCCTGGGCGAGGATGACCAGGGGCCCTATGGCCCGGCGGACAGCCTTACCTTCGTGGTGGATGTTCCCCTCTTGGGCAGCAAGTCGTTGCCGGGCATGATGAAGCGCGTGACCTTCGAGGTGATCGACAAGAACACCGAGGAGGATGGCGAGGCGCTCACCGGCGTGGCGGCCGAGGCGCCGGCTAGCAAAGAAGACGAACCCGATCTCGTGCTCGAATACACCGAGGAGCCGCTCGTGGTCGCCGGGCTCGGGGGGGAAGGCGGGGACGACCTGTTCGCCAGCTTCGATGCCGAGGAACAGGAGTACGCCAGTTGGAAGGTCCCCGTGCGCATGGTAGACTTCGCCTATTTCGATGGCGAGGAGTGGGTGGACGACTGGGACACCATGGCCGAGGGCCTGTTGCCGTGGTCGGTGCGGGTGCGCGTGAATTTTGAAAAGACCGAGGGCGATGTCGACCAGGATCGCGCCGAGGGCATCGACCCGGTCGAAGACCCGGACTTCGAGATGACCTTGCTCCTGCCGGCGGGCGCCGGCGCCACGGAGCCCTTCCTGGCGCTCAATCCGAGTGCGGCCCAGTACTATGAAGGCCAATTCTTCGGGGATGACTGAGTGGGTGCGAGAAAACCACATAAACGGACCCCATTGGCGCGGCGCGAAGGCGTGGCGCTCATGCTGGCGCTCGTTTTTGTCGTCTTGCTGACGGCCATCGTGGTCGAGTTCTCCTTCGATGCCCAAGTCGATGCGTCGCTGGCTATCGCGCGCGATTCCTACTTCGAGGCCTATGTTGCCGCGAAGTCCGCCGTGGCCGAGGGTATGGCGCTCTTGGCCGCCGATCTGCTGGACAGTATCGGCGGCGCGCAGCAGCAAGTGCAGGAGAGCACGCGGCTGGTGCCGCCGGGCGAATACGACAGCTTTTTCGACGGGGTCCCCTGGGCGGAAGGGGCGCCGTTGAAGCCCATGAACGACGCTATGATGCGCACCAGCATCGATGACGAGTACGGCAAGATCAATCTTAACGCCCTGCTTATCATGGATGAAAACGGCGAACTGCGTGAGAACGACTGGCTCGTGCTCGCACTGCGGTTCTTTTTCAAGGAACGGGATCCGGAGCTCGGTTATGATCCCGTGGATGCCATTCTCGACTGGCTGGATCATGGCGATGGCGAGGAAGAACGGCCGGACGGCGCCGAGGGCGACTACTACGAGGGCCTCGAGATTCCCTATCCCTGCAAGAACGGCCCGATGGATGCCGTCGAGGAGTTGCTGCTCATACAGGGGATTACGCCCGAACTGTACTACGGCAAGCCGGAGGACATTCGGGAAGCCGAGGAAGATGAGGATATACCGCCCGTGTTGCCCCTGAGCGAGTACCTCACCGTGCATGGCGACTGGCAGGGCAAGGTGAATCCGAACACCGCCGAGTACGAGACCCTGCTCGCTGTGCTCACCGGCTATGCAGAGGCCAACCCGGACATCGCCAACTATGACCCGATGACCGCCGTCGAGTGCCTGTTCGAGCCGTTTTATCAAGAGATGCCGCTCACCGATCTCAGCGAGGCCGATCGCTGCGTGCAGGTGCAGACCACGCGCCGGAACCAGCGCACGCAGAACCGCACCAATAACCGTGTCAACAACCCGCCGCGCACGGACAACCAGCAACTGTTCAATGCCGGCGAGAAACAGGCACGCCGGGACGGCGGCGGCGATGCGCAACCGGATGATGGCGCGAACCAGGCCGGCGCCGATCCCGGTCAGAATCAGGTTTTCGATGATGCCCCCGGAGCGGCGACCATGTTCCGTGTGAACAGTATGGCGTTCCGGATACGCGGGGATGGCATGATGAACGACACCCTGGTGCGTATCGAGGCTTTTGTATGGCGGACCCCCTCGGATCCCGGGATGATCCAAGGTGGTGGCGGCACGGCCGACCCCTTCCGGATTCTGGACTGGAAGGTGATCCAGTAGCGCTGCATATGCCACAATTGCGCACCCGCCGCTTCCGGGGAAACCTGCACTGCTCATGCGGATAAATGGGCTTGTTTGTTGACACGCCGGCCAGGTCCGGCACTGTGGCATTGGCTGCGGTGTCCCGGCAAGTCCGGTGGCGGGGCCGCACTGGAACTGTAGGGAGATGTGAATGCTGTTTGGGACCAAAGTAGGCGCCATTGAGTTCGACATCGAGCACGACGACGTGCGCGTGGCGGTGATCCGTGTGGGCCGCCGTCTGCCGGCCGTGCTGGAATTGCAAGAGGCCCACGCCACTTATGACACCCCCGAGGATCGCTTCGATGCGCTGGTGCAGGCGGTGGACGAGGCTCTGAGCCGGCTCGAGTCGCGCCCCGCGGCGTTTGTCCTGTGCGCCTCGACGCGCTTCAGCGTGGTGCGCACCATCACCATTCCATTTCGCGGGCGCCGCAAAGTGGCCGCTGCCGTCCCCTTCGAACTCGAACCTTACCTCGCGTTCAACATCGAAGAGTTGCTGGTGGACTTCACCATCGTGAAAGAGCGCCGGCGCGAGACCGATGTGCTCGCCGTGGGGTCCCGCCGCGAATTGCTCGACGAGCAACTCGCGATACTCGCAGCCTGCGGCCTGGATGCGGAGGCTGTCGGGCTCGATGCGGCCGGACTCACGTCGCTGTGGCTGGCGGGACAGGGGGGTATGAAAGGGCTCAACGCCGTGCTGCATGTGCGTGAGCACGGCGCCATTGTTGCGGTCACGCACAACAAGACCCTCGCCTATTTCCGCCACCTCAATTTCACCGGCGAGCAGATTCGCATGAACCCGCCGGGCTGTGTGCGCGAAATCCAGAATACCCTGCGGGGCTTTCTGGCCACTTGGAAAGAAGCCGCGGCCATTGAAACGCTGCACGTGACCGGCATCGAGCTGGAGGAGGAAGACCGCACCGCTCTGGAGGCGGGCCTGGGCATGGATGTGCATGATCACCTCATGCTCGCCAGCCTGAAAGGCCACGAGATCGCCATGGACGAGGAAGGCTATGTCGCCTCGGACAATGCGTGGGAGGCGGCGATCGGCGTCGCGCTCGGTGCGGCTGGCGGGCCGAGCACCTTCGATTTCAAGCGCTTTGAGCGCGATTGGCAGAGCATCGCGCGCGGTGTGATAAGCCACGTCATGTTTTCCGCCTGTCTCGCCCTCCTCTCGCTGATGGGTTGGGCCTACTATTGCTACCAGGGCGCCGCGCGTAATGAGTCGGCCGCGCGCGAACTCGCCGCGCGTATTGCCACGGTACAGGAGGAGGTGACCGAGCTCCAAGCTCAGGGGCTGCCCGATATGTCCGAAGAGCTTATGCAGCTCTACCGTGACCCGCCGATGCTGCACGTGCTGGGTGAAATCGCGAACCGCATGGCCGCGGACGGGGTATCGATCTACGAGATCGAGGCACGGCCACCAGGCGCGGGCCGCTCTTGGCTGCGCATCCAGGGCGAAGCGGAGAACGTGGCGCAATTCCGCAAGGTGTTCGACCGCCTGCGCGAATGCGAGTTCATGGTATTCAACGAAGACCCGCAGGTACGCATGGAGGAGACCGCCACGTTCACCATCAATATCGACCGCGCAGAGGAGAACGGCGATGGCGAAAATTAAGCTCGACAAGCAGGAACAGGTCGGCATTGGCGTTGCCGCTCTGGCGATTATGCTGGTGATCGCCGGCCTGCTCTACATCCCCTCGGGGCCACTGCGTGATTACCGCGAGAGTGAGCAACGGGTTGAGAAACTGCGCTCGGATCTCAACCTCACCCGCAGCATCCTGCTCGACGAGGCGCGCCGTGTCGAAAGTCAGCGCTGGATCGAAGAAGCGCTCGACCGCCGTGGCCAATCGTTCAGTCTCCTGCAATTCCTCGACGGCGTGAAGAGCCGGGTCGGCCTGTCACAGGCCGGGATCGAGAACAAGCCAGCGCCCCGCGGCCTCGATAATGTTGATTTGGTCGGCATGGAAGTGACCGGCATGTCCCTCGAACAATGTATTGACTTGTTCCATGAGGTCTACAGCGCGAACCAGCTCATCGTGGTGTACAGCATGAGCAGCCTGGGGCCGAGCAACCGCCGCCAAGGCCTCGACCTCTCCATTACCTTTCTGACGCTGAAACGCTGATCCCGCGCAAGCCGCCCCCGCATTCAGCGGAATAGGCGATGCGCCAGGTGTAGCGCGGCGTGCCGAGCGTGTCTACCCAGGACACACGCACCATGCCCGCGTATGGGGCGGGCGTGAAGCGTATCTCGCGGATGAATTCGGCGGTGACGGCCGCGAATTTCTCGGCCGTAGTGTGTGCGTGGCGCATGTGGCGATAGCTGCCGTATAACGGGCGCAGCAGCTCGTGGGGCGGGTGTGGGGCATGCCAACCGGGCCCCGGCTCTCCCGGCAACGAAAGTCTTATGACAAGGTTGCGTTTTTGTGCATAATGCTGTATGCTATCGGCAAAGAGCACGCAAGGGCGTGTTCGTTTGCTGCACCGACCTGGCTCTGATCCTACCAGACAGCGTTCTCGTATCGCTTCCTGCGCAATCCGGATTAGGCATGGCTCCGATGTATGCACCAACGCTGGAAGAAGCTCTGGAAAGGATCTTCGAATGAACATCTATGTAGGAAATCTGTCGTACGACACCCGTGATGAGAACCTTCGCGACGCCTTCGCCGAATTCGGCACCGTCGATGATGCACGTGTAATCTCGGACCGGGAAACGGGCCGCTCGCGTGGGTTCGGATTCGTGGAAATGCCGAACTCCGACGAAGCACAGAGCGCTATCTCGGCCCTTAATGGGAAGGACCTCGATGGCCGTTCCATTACGGTGAATGAAGCGCGTCCGAAGCGCGACCGCAATTCCGGCGGCGGCGGCGGCGGCGGCGGACGCCGCTACTAATCTTCTCGCCACTGTGTGCCGCCGGGCGGGTGTAGGTATCCGCCCGGCGGTCATTTTCATTCCGGGGTTGCATGACTCTGGTCAATCCGCGAGCGCGCGCCGCGCTTTTGATGGCACACCTTGAAGGGGGTGCGAATGGCCCGATCTCAGTATGCGCAACAGAAACGGCAAAAGGAACTGGCCAAGCAGCGCAAGAAGACGGAAAAGAAACAGCGCAAGCTGGCCCGAAAAGAAGAAGAAACCAACCCCGAGTCCCCTGAGGATGCGCCGCAGGATACTACGGATGGCGGGGAAAACAATGAGTGAACGCGCGTGGGCGGGGGCCTTCACTGAGGTACGGCAATGAGCCGCAATCATCATGGACAGGGAATCCGTTTGACCACTTCCGAGGCCACCCGGCGGGAACAGGAGTTGTGTGCCGCCGCCCTTGACAGCGGCGAATTCGACAACATGTCCGATGCGGAGTGGGTAGCCCTTTGCGAGAAACTGGGCCGGGAAGAAATGGCGGCTGCGGAAGAGGCCGCCGGTTGCGACGTGGAACCTGGTTTGGAAGAAGCCAGCGACGCTGTAGTAAGTTAACGCCTGCGGGCTCGCCCGCTTGTAGGGGGGCGCTCGAACCTTCAACCGCCCGCCTTCACATGTAGGGCGCCTGCCTCGGTACCGTGTGCCCGCTTGGAAACCCCGCGCCGCGCCGTTTCGCTAAGATCATCGATCCATCACGAACCGCGGGAGTGCTCTTACCATGTCCAGACGCGAGGCGCTCGAAGCGCAACTCGACGACTTCGACCCACAACGGCGCCAAGAGGCCTTTCATGGCCTGCTCGAAATGGTTGCCAAGGGCAGCATCACGCTGCCGGAACCGGGCCAGGCGTTCAACCTGCATTGCCACAGTTTCTTTTCGTTCAACGGCTACGGCTATTCGCCCACGAAACTGGCGTGGCTCGGCCGTTGCAAGGGGCTGTGCGCCATGGGGCTTGTCGATTTCGATGTGCTTGATGGGATAGATGAATTCCTCTCGGCCTGTAAGTCGCTTGGCCTGCGCGCCTGTGCCGGCTTCGAGACGCGCGTCTATGTGGCGCCGTTTGCTGATCGGCAAATCAACTCGCCGGGCGAGCCGGGCATCGCCTACCACATGGGCACGGGCTTCACCAGTTCGTGGGCTACGAACCCTCAGCAGCTCGACGCGTTCAAGGAAACGGCCAATCTGCGCACCAAGGCCCTGGCCGAGCGTGTGGGCGCTTACCTCGCCGAGCTCGATCTCGATTTCGCGCGCGACATACAACCGCTGACGCCCGCGGGCAACGCGACCGAGCGCCATGTTTGCGTCGCCCTCGAGCAGAAGGCACGAGCGGTGTTTCCCGAGGCCGAGGCGCGTGTGGCCTATTTCGCGGACAAGCTCGGTGTCGATGCGCCGCAAGTGCGTGCCGTGCTGGACGATCCCCCCGCCATGCAGGGGCTTATCCGGAAGAAGACCATGAAAAAAGGCGGCGTGGGTTATGTGCAACCCGCGGGCCCTGATTTTCCAACGCTCGCGGACGTGAGCCGCTTCGCACGCGACAACGGTGCATTGCCCACTTTCACCTTTCTCGACGGCACTTCGGCGGGCGAAGCGGCCATGGATGAACTGCTGGATGCCATGCAGGCCACCGGTGTCGCGGCGGCAAACATCATTCCCGACCGCAACTGGAACATCGCCGATGCCGCCACACGCGACGAAAAAGTCGCCAGGCTCCATGCCTTCGTGTCCACCGCCGAAGCGCGCGGCCTGCCCATCCTCATCGGCACGGAGATGAACGCCTACGGCCAGCGCTTCGTCGACGATTTCGATGCGGAAGCGCTGCAACCGCTCCTCCCCGCCTTCAGCCGGGGCATGCACATCCTGCACGCCCACACCCGGCTGCACGCCCACGCGGGTATGGGCTACCTCGGCAGTTGGGCGAAACAGCAGTTCGCCGATGACGTACACAAGAAGAACGCGTTTTTCCACCGGGCCGGCGAATTGCTGCATCCCGGATTCGATGTTCCCCTGGCCGAGGTGAATCCCGCTTCCACGCCCGAACAGGTACTTTCCTTGCTCAATGCGTGAGGCCATGGTCCGGCCGGTTCTCGAAGGTTGCGCGCTTGCGACGCCATCCGTGCTCGTGGACGGTGAAGACACAAGGTTCTTTTTCTGGGAAGGGAGTCCGGGGGAACCGCTTGCTTGCCAACGGGACGGTTCACCCCCCGATTGTCTTGGACACTACTGACCATGCCAAACGATAAGCAATGTATGGGGCTGTTCAGCGCTTATGCGTAATCGCCGAGATTCCAGGGGGCACGGTAATCGCGGGACATCATGGCGATGGCCTCATCGTCGCCGGTGATGGTCTGGGCGTTGGGATCGAAGGTGACCGACCGACCGAGGCGCGCGGCAATGTTGCCCAGGTGGCACAGGGTGGCGGACTTCACCCCCTCTTCGATGGGCGTGTTGGGCTGACCGCCTTCGCGAATGGCGTTCGCAAAGCTTTCCGCATGGGCCACGTTGATTTCGGAGTCGCCGTGGCGATCGGGGCGGTAGTCGTCGTTGCGCTCATAGGTGGTCCAACCATTGCGGTCGATGAGAAGGGCGCCTTTGTCGCCCACGAACTCGCAGCAGTTTCCTTTGCCGGCGCCGGGGCCGACGTTGTTCCAGTGGCGCTGCTCCCACACCATGGTGGTGCCCGGGAACTGGTACATGACGGTCTGGGTGTCGGGCCATTCCTTGGCGTCTTTCACGAGGTCCTGGCCATATCCGGAGACCGAGGTGGGCAGGTCGAGATCGCACAGCCACCGCATGACGTCGAGCCAGTGGGCGCCCCAGTTGCCCATGTCGCCGGTGCCATAGTCATAGCGGAAGTGCCAGTTGTAGTGGAGCAGTTCCTCGTTGTAAGGCGGCATGGGCGCCGGTCCGCACCACATGTCGTAGTCGAGTTCCTGCGGCGGCTCGGTGTCCGGCACGGCATGCACGAGGTGCCGGTGGCCGATCATGGTGGCGCGGCAGAAACCGATCTGGCCGAGGTTGCCCTCCGCAATGTACTGGCGCGCCGCGTTGAAATGCTCGCCGCTGCGTTGCTGCGTGCCTACCTGCATGACGAGCTTTGGGTGCTTCTTCTGCGCGGCGACCATGGCCTTGCCGTCTTTGATATTGAAGGACGCCGGTTTCTCGACGTAGACGTGCTTGCCCGCATCCAGCGCCATGATGGCCATGCAGGCGTGCCAGTGGTCCGGCGTGGCCACGACAATCGCGTCGAGGTCCGGGTCGTCGAGCAGCCGCCGGAAGTCGGTTTCACTCTTGGGTGGATCGAACCGCAGGCTGCGCAGTTCCTTCTCCGCTTCCGCAATCATGCGTGTGTCGCAGTCGCAAATGGTGGCAATGTGGAAACCACCGGCGCGGCGCATGTAGTTGGCCACTTGGTGCCCGCGGACCCGGCACCCGATAACCCCTACGTTGATGGTCTCGTTGGCCGCGTAGGCGCGCGGTCCGATGGCGGCGGCGGCGGTGAGCGCGGCGGTGGTCGTGAAGAAACGGCGGCGGGTCATACTGCTCATGGTGCGGTCTCCTTGTGATCGTCATCAGCTGGCCAGATGCTCCCGAGGTTCCACACGTCCACACTGCGGACTGTGGCCGGCCGGCCCTTGCTGTACAGGGCGATGCCTTGGGCGTTTTCGTCGGGGTAAATGCGCGTGGTCAGTGCGGCGCGCCCGTTGGCGTACACCTCGATTACAGACTTGTCGAGGAACACGTGAAGTTTCAGTTCGTCCTCCCCGGGCAGCACCTGGAAATCACCGCTATGCTCACCCGCCGAGAGCCGGTGCGCGATGTTGTCGTATTCGATGCGCACGGCGTCCGCGCCCAGGCGCTTCTGGCGCACTTCGATGCCTACCGCTTCCGCATTGCCCACGTCGATATCGAGCAGGATTTCGATGGCGTCGCCTTCGGCATCGATCCTTTCCGGGCGCCGGCCGTCAAGCACAATGTCTTGCGCGCCGAAATGGTCTTGCCGCAAGGCCGCGAGCTCCGCCGCCGGCTCGATGCCGAGGCGGCCGTCATCGCGCCGGGTCAGTACGCGGGGTAGGGTGAGGCAGCCGTTCCACGGGTAACCTTCGCCGCCGGCGCCGCGAATCCAACCCCAGAGCAGGAGGCGTCCGTCGGGTGCGAACATCGAGTTGGGCGCATAAAAGGGCCCGCCCTCCGCAATGTCGAGCCGATGCCATTCCCCGGGGGCGAAGGTGTGGGACTTCTTGTCGTAGTCGCCGAAGGCATAGCGCACGTCGCCATGGGGCGAGACCACGAGCACATGCTTATCGCCCAGCGGGAAGAAGTTCGGGCATTCCCAGTTCTTGGCGAAGCCCACGCACAGCGGGTGCAGGTACTCCCAGTCCACGAGGTCTTCCGAACGGTAGAGCAGCGCCGCGCCGCCCTCGCCCCGGATGCCCCCGCCGATGAGGATGTACCACACGCCGTCTTCCTGCCAGGCGTAGGGGTCGCGGAAACCCTCGAGGTCTTCGAGCGGGGGATCGGCCACCACGGGATTCGCCGGGTGCTTGGTCCAGGTGCGCATGCCGTCGGTGCTCGTGGCAATGGCCTGCACCTGGGGGCTGACGCCCGTGTAGAGAATCGTGGGCACGCCGTCATGGACCACGCAGCACCCGGAGAAGATGCCGCCCTTGTCGTAGCTGTCCGGGTTGGGCGTCAGCGCGATGGGCCAGTGCTCCCAGTGCACCAGGTCCTCCGAGACCGCGTGTGCCCACGACATGTTTCCCCACTTGTCGCCGTAGGGGTTGTGCTGGAAGAACATGTGGTACTTGCCGTCGAAGTACACCGGGCCGTTCGGGTCGTTGATCCAGTACGCGGGTGGGCGCAGGTGGTAAATCGGGTAGTGCGGGTCGGCCTGGGCCTGCTCGATGGCCTCGGCAACGGACGCGTTGGCCTTCTCGATCGCCTGGGCGTGGATGGCGTCGAACGCCGCGGCGTCTGTGGCCGCGTCTGCCGGGGAAATAAGAGCTAAGAGCAGGCAAACAGAGAGTAAGAATCGCAAGAGCGCCCTGTCACTCATAGAAAGAATCCTGTGTTGTAAGAAAGGGGTGCAGTTCTTCTACTACCGCTTCATAACAAAAAGTGAAGCAAAAGGCGGATTGTCCTCGCGCGTCCGCGAGCAGGGGCTTTTCCCGTACTTGCGCAATTTTGGATAATGAGCGGTGCTTTTCGGCAACACCGTAAAACCAGGGCAAGACCCGTCTCATTTCCTGTTGCGCGAAGACGCTTCCCACTTCGCCAAGGCGCTACGGAGGACAAGCCGGCGCGACACGCGCGGACTCCCTCGTTTGTGTCACTCCCGTTTTGCTTACCCGTCCTTGTCATTGAAAGAACCCAGCACATCGGTAGCAGGAGAACTGCACCCGAAGAAAGGCTATGATAGCCAAAGCGCAGGGGAGATTCCAGGAATCGAAATGTGTAATTCTTTAGCCGTATGGCGCAAGGGGGCGGACTTGGTTCGGCAATCTGCGCCGTGATAGCGAATACCCATGTGCGGCCGCGATAGCCATGCCGTAGGCGCTACTTTGGACTGCGGTGGCTTGCCACCGCTATTGC
>CAZMVU010000012.1:41178-45418 GCA_964569295.1 uncultured Nitrospirales bacterium | reverse complement strand
GGTGCCCGAATAACTTCTTGTTGTTCTTTATACGAGTCAGTGCCTAAGGCACTAACGTGGGCTGCGCCCACAACCCAGAAGGGCAGAAAAACTCCGCAGTGTTCACACTCTATAAAGCATTCTGTTGTAACAGGTTGCCGATGACCTCCGAAATCTTCTTGTCTTTTATTGCGCTTTACGATCTTTAAGGCACTAAAGAATTACAAAACGACAAAATATCGGGCATCATCAGCAACCTGTTGAATCACAATGCCTTATCGCGTGTGAAAATTGCGGAGTTTTTCGCTTTTCTGGGTTACAGGCCCAGCCTACCTTGGGTAGTATGAACAAGCCAAGGCGGCTGTCCAGCCCTGGACAGCCGCCTCGTGTTTCGAAATGCCTATGCCCGATTATGCTTCGGACTTTCTTTATGGGTTAGGCCGCCTGCTTCCGCCGCCGGCGCGCCACCGCCAGGCCGGCAAGGCCCAGGCCCAACAGCCCCATCGAGGCCGGTTCGGGTACGGGGGCGGGGCCGGCGCTGTAGGTCGTCACGTTACCATCGTTGTTGACGTCTGCATCGACAGAGACGTCCCAAACCTCCCGTGTGCCGAGGTAGTTATCGGCGCTGTCGCCCCACATGATCCCGAGACCATCGCTGACCGGGGCGCGGGCTACATCATTCTCACCATCGTACAGCGGCCGGTTGGTATCCGGCTCGAGCAGAGACCAATCCTTGATGTCGTCCCAGTCCAATTTGGTGTTGTGCTCCCACGGGACGTTTGGCCCTGCCGGCTCGTAGAAAGCGAAGCCGTCGCTCTCATTACCACCGTTGCCGGCGAAGTAGAACGTGCGTGTTGCCTGATACGTGTCGCCGGTGTCCACTACGTCCGTAAGATCGCTGCCCTGCGAAGAAATGACCCCGTAATTGTCCGCTCCGTCTGTTATCACCAGATTGGCGTAGGGCATGTTATCTTCCGCGTCCCCGCCGTGGCTAAAGGTGAATGTGAGGCTGTCGATTTGATCGAGCGGCAGGCCGTCAAAATAGTCCGTACCATAGACTACCTTCTGCCCGGCTTCGTCAGTGATAGCGGTGAATCCGGTTTCATCCTCACGCTCGGTGATCTCAGGGTCGTCGCCCGAATCATCCGCGGGCCGCAACGCGATGGCATCAAAATCTATCACGTCGGCCCCGGCCGCACCGGCGACGAAGAAGACCAGCGCCGCCACTCCAATTGTCCACAACGATACGGTTTTCTGCATTTCCAGTTCCTCCTGTAGTTCGTGTTCTGTTCTACAGTTCTGCACCGTAAAACAACGGTTACCGGTGCCCTTTGGAACCGTATGGCGGCAATGTCAAGAACCGAATCCCTGAAAAAGCACCCCTTGTTCTCAGTGACACATCCATCAATAGGTACCGTTACGTACAAGATTCATACCAAAAGTTATGGAGTAGCATAAGATGTGTTATCGTAACGACTTGGGGGTTAACTGGCGGTTTGCGCCTTAACACATCCCGTGTTGAAGATGAAGCAACCTTGAACACCTTTTATCATATATTCCCAAAGGTCTCAACGGTTGCACAGGCATTGTCTCCAGCAATTCGTCCGGATGCGGCGGTACGTCTCGGGTGGGCGTACCTGGTGGCAGCCGCCGGTATGGATGGGCGCAGCAGACGATCAGTTCACGTCCTTCCGCGCTTCCGCCAGTGGGTATAGGCTTGATAACCCTGGCGCCAGCCGGACACGACACGTTGCACGTCGCGGAAGCGGCCGCGGAGTCCCCAGGTCACGATGCGCGTGACGAGCCAGAGGCCGTTTGCCAGGGTGAATGCGATGCGGCGCAGGGGGTGGCCGTGGTAGGCGCGGAGCATGGCGTAGGTGCTGTTGCGCTCTTGCGGGGTGATGGCGTTGCCGCGGATGATTGAGGAGCCCTTATGGCGGAACACGGCGTTGGGCAAGTAGCGGAAGCTGTAGCCCGCCTTGCGCGCGCGAATGCAGAAGTCGCTGTCTTCGAAGTAGTAGGGGAGTTCCTCGTCGAAGCCGCCGAGGGCGTCGAAGCAGGCGCGGGGCACGCCGAGGTTGCAGCTCGGACCGGTGTTCGCCCGGTGCGGCCGGCATCTAAGGCTTTTGCCAAGGAATGTTGCCCGGCGCGGCACCCGTTGCACGCGCCCGCCCTCGTAGTCGACCACGCACCCGAGCAGGACCGTGTGTCCGCCGTCTGCCGCGAGAACCGCATCGAGCCAGCCGGGGGTGATGGCGCCGTCGGAATCGAGGAACCAGAGCAGATTGCCACGGGCTTCTTTGGCGCCCCGGTTGCGCGCGCGGGCGGGGCCGGCGTTGTCCTCGAGGGCGATCACGTGTGCGTCCGGGAAGTCGCGGTGCACCATGGCGGCCGTGCCGTCGGCGGAGGCGTCGTCCACCACAATTACCTCGACGTGCCGATCGGCGAATTGGTCCCACGGCATCGCCCCGAGGCATTCGGCGAGATCATCCCGGCGGTTGTGCGCCGGGATGATGATCGAGAGGGCGAGATTATTTGGCTCAAGGCTGTTCAAGAAGCGCTATCCCTGCAGAATTGAAGTTAAATCTGGCGCATAATGTAGACGCGGCTTCCAGCCGCGTTCAAAAGAGGCCGGAAGCCTCTTCTACAATTGTGCCGCCTTTACCGATTGTACGGGGTGCCGTGGGGCGCAATGCAATGGCGTCTCGCGGGCAGCCGCTCTGCAGCATCCTGGGCAAGATGTTGGGCTGGAAGTCCAGGCTGCGGTGGGACAGCCCAAGCTACGCGGGGCGATCGGGGCTATGGGTTTCCTTTAGCAGTTGTGCCAGCGCCTGCGGCGCATGGCGCAGGTTCGCGGCCATGAGGTAGACGATGCAGATGAAGTGCGGCATGGTGATCATCAGCTCGAGCGCGAACACCTGCATGCCTGTCGGCACTATGGCCACGAGCGGCGCGAGTGCAGCCGTCACCACGAGCACGAAATAGGGCACGCGGTGGGGTGTTTCATTCACGAGCCCGCGCGCGAGGTTGGCCATCCGTGTGAGGTAGTAGACGATGACCAGGTCGGCGCCGGTCCACAGCAGGCACTGGATGCGTGTCCAGAAGAGGTAGGCTTCCGGCGAGAAGCGTTCTCCCATCCACACCATGACCTCGTGCATCAGGCGCCCTCCGTGCGCGCTTTCACCACGCGATACGCGCGCCACAGGATTACCGCCGCCATCCACTCCACCGCGATCCATGCCACTCCCGCCATACGCAGGTAGAGGTAGAGGGCGTTGCGGTAGACGGCGTCTTCCGCGTGGGCATGCCGCATGGCATCGAGCAAGACATTTGGTGCGGCTACGGCCGCCCCCGCCACGGCCCAGGTCAGCATGGCCAGCAGCAGGAGTAGCACTATAACCCGCCTCATGCGCGTCTTCCTCCATGGCCAAGTACCCGCCGTAACACCCGATATGCCCGCCAGCCGTGGTACACGATGACCGCCTCGAGCAGGACCCACAGCGTCACGAAGCCGGCCCACACCACCAGATGCTCGCGATGCCGCGCTTCATAACAGGCAGCCAGGGCCTCGGGCGCGGGCGAAGCGCCTTGCGCAATCAGGTGGTGCGGCTGGACAAGCACGCCATGGCGCCCGATTACAACACCCGCCAGCACGAGAAATCCCGCCAGCAGCAGGCCGCCGCACCACCAGTCTTGCGCGGTGAAACGCAGATGGGGTTCGTGCGCATGCTTCGCGAGGTGCCGCCGGGCCAGCAGTACGCCGAAGAGTATGGCCACCTCCGCGCCAATCCAGAACAGCCCGGCCGATTCGATCAGCACCTGGCGGAAAAACATCCCCCGCGCATACACCGCTGCCGGCGTCATCCTGCTGTATCCCAATGGGGAGTGATACCGGTGGAAACTTCTCCTTGGCAAGAAAGAAATCTCCCCCGGCCCTCCGTCAAAAAATACCAATAAGCATAAATGATCACGGTGATTGCGTCTGCCTTCTGTGTGTGCCGTATCTTACCGGCATTTTACCGGCCACGCTGGCCGGGAAGCCACCCGTAGAACAACGGCATGGGGAGGAACCGCAGGCTGGCAGGCTGCTCCCTTACACCAGAAGCGTGCGTTGGCTGTGCTGCTTGAAAAGGAATCAAACCGGCTTTCTAAGTGTCTTACGCTCGGACTCCCGCAAAAAAGAACAAGAAGTTTTCGGCTCGCGGGTACGCTCGCCCTCCCTTTTGCGGGACGAACTCGATTCGGCTCGCGGGTACGCTCG